>NZ_JBFRCN010000029.1:0-102390 GCF_040965835.1 Paraburkholderia sp. BR10872 | reverse complement strand
GCCCGTTTGCTTCGCGGAGAGCGACATGAGAAGGGGTGAGCGCTCGTTCGCAAGCTCGGCCGCCTTTTCCCATTCGCCGACGGCTGCCGCCTGCTCGATGTCTTTCGTGATCTGCCAGATGCGATCGCACGCACGGCGGCGAGCGCGTTCGGCGCGGCATTCGAGGCGCTGCAGAAGGCGCGGCCCGTGGTCATCGCGGCGATCAACGGCTATGCCATGGGCGGCGGCCTGGAGTGCGCGCTTGCGTGCGATATCCGCATTGCCGAAGAGCATGCGCAACTCGCGCTGCCCGAGCCTGCCGTGGGGCTGCTGCCCTCCGGCTGCGGCACGCAGACCTTGCCCTGGCTCGTGGGCGAAGGCTGGGCCAAGCGCATCATCCTCACGGGCGAACGCGTGGACGCGCAAACGGCCCTGCGCATCGGTCTCGTGGAAGAAGTCGTCGCAACCGGCGGCGCGCGCGAGGCCGCGCTCGCCATGGCCGCGCGCGTGGCGGGCTTGAGCCCGCAGGCGGTCACCTTCAGCAAATCGCTGATCCATCAGGCGCGCGACGGCGTGCCGCGCAGCGCCGCGCTCGCCGTCGAGCGCGAGCGCTTCGTCGATCTGTTCGATTCGCCCAACCAGCGCGAGGGCGTCAACGCGTTTCTGGAGAAGCGCAAGCCACGCTGGCACATTGAAACGGAGAACTAGGCAATGAATGCAACACCCGCTTCCGCCCAGGCTGCAACGGAAGCCGAACAGGACGTGCTGTTTCGCGTGGTCAATCGCGTGGCGATCGTCACGCTCAACCGGCCCGCTGCGCTCAATGCGCTTTCGCACGCCATGGTGCGCGAGCTGGCTGTGCTGCTGGAACGCGTGCGCACAGACGACGGCATCGTCGCGCTCGTGCTGGAAGGTGCGGGCCCGAAAGGTTTTTGCGCGGGCGGCGACGTGCGCGCGATCTATCGGCTCGCACGCGAGAAAGCGCGCGAAGGCGCGAATGGCTGGCAACAATTCTTCGTCGACGAATATCGCCTCGACTACGCGTTGCACGCGTTTTCCAAGCCGCTCGTCGCGCTGCTCGACGGCGTGACGATGGGCGGCGGCATGGGTCTAGGCCAGGCGGCGGCGCTGCGGGTGGCGACTTCGCGCACGAAGATCGCGATGCCGGAAACGCGCATCGGGCTCTTGCCCGATGTGGGCGCGACGCACTTCCTCGCGAAGATGCCGGTGGAAATGGCGCTTTACGTGGGCCTGACCGGCGCAATGCTCAGCGGCGCGGACGCGCTGCATTGCGGCCTTGCGGATGCCTGTGTGCCGGGCGAATGGCTCGATGGCTACGAGGCGCGTCTGCTCGCCGCGCAATGGTCGGGCGATGTGCATGCTTCGTTGCGCGAAGTATTCGTCGCGCCGTGTCACGAGGCTAGCGATGGTGCGCTCGCTTCCTTCACGCCGCTCATCGTGCGGCACTTCGACCGCCGTCTGCGTGTCGAGCAGATCGTCGCATCGCTGCGCGCCGACCTCGAACGCGAACACGCGCAAGCCGAACGAGCGTGGCTCGAAGCCACACTCGAAGCGCTCACGCACTATTCGCCGACGATGCTCGAAGTCACGCGCGAAGCGCTGTTGCGAGGCCGCCAGATGACGCTCGCCGAGTGCTTCCGCATGGAGCTTGGCATCGTTGGCCGTGCGATCGAAGAGGGCGACTTCTGCGAAGGCGTGCGCGCGCATCTCGTCGACAAGGATCGCAAGCCGCGCTGGGCGCCCGCCACGCTCGTCGAGGTGCGGCCTGAACGCGTGCAGCATTTTCTTGCGTCGCCGTGGCGCGGCGAGGCGCATCCGCTGGCGGACCTCGGCGCATAACGGTTCAGTCGGAAGACTCGCGCGCCGAAGGCTCGCGCAGGGCGGCGAGGCGCAGTTCACGTTCGGCGCCAACTGCTGGCGTGCCGTGGGAGGGGCCCTGCGCACGCGTCAGCAGCCGCAGCGTGGCGACCGAACCTGCCACGGCGAGCAGCAGCGGGATCGCGAGATCGTGATTCGCGTGCGTGAATTCGAGAATCAGCACGGTCGCGGTGACGGGCATCTGCATTGAGGACGCGAGAAACGCACCCGCGCCGACGATCGCAAATGCACCCGGCGATAGACCCGGCCAAACATGGTTCACCAGCCCGGCGATCACGATGGCGAGCAACGCGCCGTTCGCGAGCCCTGGCGTGAGCAGGCCGCCCTTGGCGCCTGCGCGCAACGTGGTCGTCGTGATGAAGACGCGCAGCACGAGCAGCGTCGCCGCGAGGCCAATGCCGAGATTGTCGTCGAAGCTCAGGCCGGCCGCGCCCTTGCCGTTGCCGGGCAACTGCGGAAACCAGATGGCCAGCAGGCCAATGCCCGCGAAATTGACGAGCGTGTAGAGCGGCAGCCGCCAGTCTTTGGGCGAGGCGTCGCGCGCGCGGCTCGTCAGGCGCGCGAAACCGTGCGCGGCTGCGCCGAACACCGGCCCGCAGAGCACCGACCACACCACGAGCTGCGCATTGATGCCGTAGGCGGGCACGTGGTATTGCTGCGCGTCGCCGAGACCGATCCATGCGATCACGGCCGCAATGGCCGAGGTGCTGATCGCCGGCACCGCCACCGACCAGCCGAACGTGCCGAGCAGCACTTCGAGCACGAACATCGCGCCGCCCAGCGGCACGTTGTAGACAGCCGCGAGCCCCGCGCCCGCGCCGCACGCGATCATCACGCGGCGCTCCGCGGCGGTGAGGCCGGTGCGCTTCGCGAGCCAGCTCGCAAACGCGGCGCCGATCTCGCGCGGCGCGACTTCGCGCCCGAGCGGCGAACCCATCGCGACGGTCACGATCTGCAGCAGCGCGTGCACGGTGGTCGCAAAAATGGGCATGCGCTTGCCGCCCGGCTTGATCGCCGCGCTGATGCTCACGAGCGGGCGCGCGTAGCGATAGAGCGCCCACCATCCCCCTCCGGCGATCAGCCCGCACGCCACGAGTACCGCCACGCGCCGCCAGGGCGCGGTATCGGTCACGCCCTGCAGAAAGCTCTCCTCGCCGATGATGTGCCCCGCGCCGTAGCCGTAGGCGACGTGCTGGATCGCATGCAGCAGCAGCGCGAGCAGCATGCCGGAGAGACCCGCGCCGATGCCGGTGAGCACGGTCACGATCGCCAGCGTGACGAGCGGGCTGCGTGGCGGCGGACGATCGGCGTTGGCGCGAGGGCGCGGCGCGGGTTGGGGCGCGGGTTGGTGCGGGAAGGATGACACGGCGGGAAGACAGGCGTGGGAGTCGCCAGGCGACGGGCTGGCGCCCATTGTAGCGAGGGCATGGGGGCGGCGCGTCGAGCACGTTCGGCGCGCCCGGCACGTCCCCCCCAAGGTTCGGCAAAAGCGAAAACGCCCGCCGCGCGTCACGCGGCGGGCGTTCGAATCGATGCAGCGCTTACAGGTAGCTGCAAACGTAGTCGAGCGTCTCGACCACTTCGATGTCGAAACGGCTCTTGCCCGGCACGGAGAAAGACTCGCCGGCGCCGTAGGTCTTCCACTCGTCGGTGCCTTCGAGGCGGATGCGGCACTGGCCGGCCTGCACTTCCATCAGTTCGGCGGCGTCGGTGCCGAAGTTCAGCGTGCCCGGCAGGATCACGCCGAGCGTCTTGCGTGAGCCGTCGGCGAACAGCACGGTGTGCGACACGCACTTGCCGTCGAAGTAGACGTTGGCGCGTTTGATTACGGAAACCTGGTCGAATTGTGCTGCTGCCGTCATGGCGGTCTTCCTCTGTCGTCGTGAATGGAACCGGGCGCCGGGACGACTTCTCGTCCGGGGCGAGGCCGCCATCATACCGGCAGTCGGGCGCGGCGGGCGCATGGCATCGCCGTACAGCCATTCGGTTTGCGAATTGGATATTTACAAAAAAATGACCAGTTATTACAATCGCTATCACAAATGAGAATCATGCGCATTTGCAACTACGACAATTCGCCGACCAACTCGCCTACTCATGTCCGTCCATTTCCCGACGCGGATGCGCGCCATCGCCTCCGTCGCTGCGCTCTATTGCTCCGGTTTCTTCGCATCGCCGCTCGTTCACGCGCAAACCGCGCCCGCCGCCGATAGTCCTGCCGCCGCGAGTGCAGCGGCAGCAACGCCCGCATCGTCTACTGCGGCCACGGAAAGCACGCTGCCCGCCGTGAAGGTCGTTTCGGCGCCTTCCGAGATGCAGACCAAAACGCTCGGGTCGTACAAGTTCACCGCGCCGCTCATCGACACGCCGCGCTCCATCACGGTGATTCCTGAAGAGGTGCTCAAGCAGAAGAACGTCACGACGTTCCAGGACGCGCTGCGCACGGTGCCCGGCATCACGTTCCTGGGCGGCGACGCGGCGGCGAATCCGTCTGCGGACCGGCCCGTGATTCGCGGCTTCGAGTCGCGCAACTCGATCTTCGTGGACGGCATGCGCGACTCGGGCGTGCAGAACCGCGAAACCTTCGATGTGCAGAACATCAGCGTCATCAAGGGTCCGGACTCGGTGTATGCCGGGCGCGGGTCGGTAGGCGGCAGCATCGACATCACGACGAAAACGCCGCAGGACGACAACTTCATCAACGGCAGCGTGGGGCTTGGCACCGATAGCTACAGGCGCGCCACCATCGACTGGAACCAGACGCTCAACGACACCACGGCGTTCCGCCTGAACGCCATGGGCCACGACGCCGACCAGGCGGGCCGCACCGACGTGTACAGCAAGCGCTGGGGCGTGGCGCCCTCGATCGCGTTCGGCCTGAACACGCCGACCACGGTCACGGTGAGCTACTACCACCTGAACACCTACGACATGCCCGACTTCAGCGTGCCGTTCCGCTCGACGGGCGGCACGCCGGTGTCGTCCAACCGCGGCCAGTTCTACGGCCTGAACTCGCGCGACTACCGCTACGGCCAGACCGATACCGGCGAAGTGAAGGTGGAGCACCGCATCAACGACGCGTGGAAGATCAAGAACACTACGATGTTCGGCCGCTCGACACTCGACTACGTGGCGACCAATCCGCAGCTGACGAACGCGACCTCGAACCTGCTCAGCCTGCAGGCCAAGAGCGGCAAGTACGCGACCAACAGCGTCGCGAACCAGACCGAGGCGAACGGCAAGTTCGATCTCTACGGCATGCGCCACACGTTCACGGCGGGCGTGGAATTCAGCCACGAGCAGGACCTGTACGAGGGCTATCTCGTGACCGATTCGGCGGGCAACAACATCCGCTCGGGCGGCCCGTGCTCGGTTGCGTACAACTGCGCGTCGATCAACAACTGGAACCCGAATAACCCGTGGACGGGCAGCATCGTCCTCAATGGCGACAAGAGCTTCCCGGGACCTGCCACGCATACGCAGACGAATATCGCTTCGGCGTACATGTTCGACAGCGTGCAGCTTTCCGAGCGCTGGATCTTCAACGCGGGCTTGCGTTTCGACCGCTACGACGTGAGCGCGCAGCAGGCGGGCGTGGCCGATCTGTCGAACACGTCGAATCTCTTCAGCTACCAGTTCGGCCTCGTGTTCAAGCCGGTGCCGACCCTGAGCCTTTATGCGTCGTACGGCACCTCGGCGAATCCGCCGGGCTCGAATTCGGGCCTTGGCGGCGGCACGGACCAGATCACGGCCACGAACAAGGACCTCGCGCCCGAGCGCTCGCGCAATATCGAAGTGGGCGCGAAGTGGGACGTGCTCGATCAGCGCCTCTCGCTGACCACCGCGTTGTTCCAGACCGACAAGACGAACGCGCGCGTGAGCGACGGCCTGGGCGGCACGATCAACGCGGGCTCGCAACGCGTGCGCGGCTTCGAGTTCGGTTTCGCGGGCAACGTGACGAACAAGTGGTCCGTGTTCGGCGGCTATTCGTATCTCGATGCGATCACGACCGATGCCGGCCCGGCGAGCCCCACGCTCTCCGGCTTGCCGATGGTGATGGTGCCCAAGCACAACTTCACGCTGTGGACGAGCTACGACGTGCTGCCAAAGCTCACGGTGGGTGCGGGCGCAACGGTTTCGAGCCTGACGTATGCATCGGTTTCGGCGACGTCGCGCAAGTGGACGCCGGGCTATGCGCGCTTCGATGCTGCGGCGACGTGGCGTGTGTCGAAGAAAATCGATCTGCAGCTCAACGTGAACAACATCTTCGACAAGGCGTACTACCAGAGCGCGTATCCGATCTACGCAACCTGGGCGCCGGGCCGCTCGGCGGTGGTGACGGTGAACTTCTATCAGTGATCGCGCACGCCGCTAACGTCGCTTTCGGCGAGGCATGAAAAAAGGGGCGCTCGCAAGGAGACGCCCCTTTTTCGTGGCCTGCGAGAATCAGCGCAGGCTCACTCCGGCTTCACCGCCACCGAAGCCTCGGAGGTCAGCATCATGAACGTGAAACTCTCCTGCAGATACAGCTTCACGCTCTTGTCGTCATGCGACGAATACCCAATCGACACGTCCTGCCCGAGGTGGAACGCGAAATCGCCGCCACGCGTGCTCAGGATCGCGCCGCCCTCGATGGCCGGCGCCCAGATGATCTCGCCATTCACGAGGCGGCGAATGTGCTCGAGAATCGGATAACCCTGGTCGCTCGCTTCGCTCACCGCCGTGTACGCATCGGAGCCGAGCAGCACCGCATACGGGCCGTCCACGCCTTGCAGGCGCAACTGTTCGAGCGCCTTGGCGATGACCGTCGGGTAATCGGCGATATCGGCGGGCATCGGCAGGATCGGGTTCGACGAGCCTTCGCGGATGCCGGTGATCTGCGCGGCCGTGTAGCCGTCGAAAATCGCGCGGTCTTCCGCGAACGCGAGGCGCGTGGCCGCGTCCTTGGCCGGCTGCCAGTCGGAGTCTTCGGCGCCGCGCTCCACGTCGTCGATGGCTTCGCGCGAAAGCTCGAACGGCACGCGCAGTTCCACGATCGCCTTCACTTCGCGCTGGCGCGCGCGGATGCCTTCGAGCGGCGCTTCGATGCCGTTCTGGTGGCCGGTGCCGACCGCCGCGAGCGCGGGGCCGCCGGGGCCCTCGACGTCCACGACGCGGCGGCCCGCGAGCGAGCGCTTGAAGGTGCGCGCAACTTCTTCTTCGATTTGCGACCACGCGGCCGTGGAAATGGGCGCCAGCTCGCGATGGAGGTTATTCATACCGGGGTGCTCCTTTGAGGGATCCGATGGCGAGCGAGCCGTCCGCGCTGGGCGCGGCGGCAGACTCGGTTTCTGTTTCTGATGCGTTGGCGGCGCTCACCTCGATGGTGGGCGCGGCGCCCGGGTCGACTTCGGCGAGCGCTTCGAGCAGCGTCTGCGACGGCACGAAGAAGAGCCCCCCTGTGACGGCGCGGCTGAAGTCGAGCAGCCGGTCGTAGTTGCCGGGCGGCAGGCCGACGAACATGTTTTCGAGCATCTGTTCGATCGGCTCGGGCGAGCGCGCGTAGCCGATGAAGTAGGTGCCGAATTCGGCCGAACCGGGCCGGCCGAACGGCATGTTGTCGCGCAGGATCTTGATCTCGTTGCCCGCGTCGTCTTCGAGCGTGGTGAGCGAGCTGTGCGACCAGCTCGGCTTCACGGCTTCGTCCAGTTCGATGTCCTGGAGCTTGGTGCGGCCGATGATGTGCTCCTGCGCCTCCACGGAAAGCGCGTTCCAGCCTTTCATGTCGTGCATGTACTTTTGCACGAGCACGTAGCTGCCGCCGCAGAATTCGGGATCTTCGTTTTCGCCGATCACCGTGAAATGGACGGCTTCGTTGCCGGTCGGATTCTCGGTGCCGTCGACGAAGCCGATCATTGCGCGCATGTCGAAGTTGCGAAAGCCGTGCACTTCGTCCACGGTCGTGACCGCGCCTTCCAGGCGCGTCATGAGCTGGGTGGCCAGCTCGAAGCACAGGTCGGTTTCGTCGGCGCGAATATGCAGCAGGATGTCGCCGGGCGTGGCGATGGCCTTGCGCTCGCCCGTGCCGAATTCGCGGAACGGGTGCAGCCCGGCCGGGCGCGGCTCGCCGAACAGCTTGTCCCATGCGTCGGACGAAAAGCCGACCACGCACGACAGATTGCCGGCGGGCACGCGCTTGCCGACCGCGCGCACGAGGTTGGCGACGTCGGCGCACCAGGCGCGTACGGTGGCGCGGCTCGCGGCGTCGTCGTTGACGGTCGCGACGATGAAGAAGGCATTGCGCGTGACGGCGCTGGAGACGGACTGCGGTTCCTGCGTGAGAGAGGCCGGCGTCATGATGTGGGGTATCGCTCGTGAGTCCAGAGTCGGTTTGGGTTTTGCTGCGCCCGCATAGTTTAGCCAAACTCGGGGAAAACGGCCGTTTGCAGGCGAGTGGGTGCCGTGCGAGGATATTCACGGTGATATCGACGTGCCCTGATGGGCAGGCCGGAGTAAGCGCTGAAGCACTAACTCCGGGTCGACAGCGTTGCATGGGACGGAGTAAGCGCTGAAGCGCTAACTCCGGATCGACAGCGTTGCATGGGACCGGAGTAAGTGCTGAAGCACTAACTCCGGGTCGACAGCTTTGCATGGGACCGGAGTAAGCGCTAAAGCGCTAACTCCGGATCGACAGGAGACACAGCATGTGGGACCACACCGAGCATGAAGGCTTCGAGATCTGGGTGCTGCCGATTCCGGCGTTCGGGCCGCGCGCGCCCGAGCCGCTGTTCCACTACAGCGGCTACATCTGCCGCCACGGCGCGGACGCCCATGTCGAAGGGCGCAGCGTGCGCTTTCACGACATGATGCGCAACTACACCGGTCCCGACGCCGCGCTCGACGCAGCCTACGCCGACGCCCGCAAGCGCATCGACCGCTTCCACGCGACGGGGAGCTGGGCCGAGAGCACGACCTGAGCCTTCAATTTCCCTTTCAGCGGCCGCCCTGCACGATCAGCTTCACGGGCCGCCCTTCGCAGCTCACCTCGCCCGGCAGCGCGAGCGTACGCCAGCCCGCCGGCTGGCCGGGGGCGCTGAGTTCAGCGACGTCGTCGGGATAGGTCGTGACCACGTTGAACGGCCACGACCCGCGCCGCAGCCGCTCATGGACAAGCGAGCCGACCCAGATCGGCGTGGGCTCCCCGTCGCTCGCATGGCCATCGTCAGTGCCGTTTCCATTGCGCCGCGGCGCGAGCGCATAGCCCGAAGGCCAGAAACGCAGCACGTCGCGGCGGCTGCCCGGCTCGCCCGCGTCGTTCGGCTTCCCGTCGAGGCGCGCGCGGGCGAACACGAGCGGCGAGGGCAGGCCGTTGTTCAGCTTCGGCAGCAGCGGCAGCGACATCACGTCCACGTTCGGTGCGACGAGCGATAGCACGCTCCTCACCGAGATCTGCGGACCTTCGGCCCAGCCGGCGTCACGCAGCGCCGTGCGCAGATCGTCGGCGCTCGCTGCCCACTGGATCGTCATCGGCTCGCGGCGCGCGCCTTTCATGTCGAAGCGATAGCAAGCAAACGTCCTCCACAGCGAATCGCTCCACTGCATTTGCGAGAGGACGACAGGCGGCGCCGCAGCGGTCGTGGGCGGCGCGGGCGTGCGCCTGGCCGGCACCGTCTGCAGCAGAACGGCGCCGACCAGCACGAGCAGCACGATGGGCGGCACATAGGTGCGCTGCGGCGGCCGCTTGGGGTAGCGCCAGAGCGAGGTGAGCACCACGATCGCCACCCAGATGGCGGCGAAGGCCGCGCCGCCGATGGCATCCGAGAACAGGAAGCGGTCGAAATAGAGCCCCGCGAACGCCACCGCCACGATGATCCCGTTGCCGAGCGCGGCGACGAGCGCGGCCTCCAGCATGCTCGCGCGGCGCACGAGCAGGAACATCACGAAGCCGTAGACGATCACCATCGACGACACGCGGTCGCTCGGGAACACATAGGCCTCGACGGCCTGGCCGCCGCCCGGCGACGTATGGTGGATCACGAAGCGCAGGATGAGGATGAGCAACTGCGAAACGGCCGCGGCAATCATCCAGTAAGCGATGGTGCGCCAACGTCGCTCCAGCACCATCCAGATGCCCACCGTCGCGATGAGCGCCGCGAGCGTCCAGGTGCTGCCGAGCGTTTCGACGCGCGCGAGGGCCGCGTCGGCCCACGTGGTGCGGATCGACTGCAGGAACTGGCGCACGGACTGATCGATCTGCACGAGCGGCGCGCCGCGCAGCAAGTTGCCGAGCACATAGGAAAACACGGCCGCGCACACCGGCACGAGGCCCGTGATCACGATGACGGGGCCGAGCGCGGGCTGCGCCGGGTCGAGCAGGCGGGCGATGCGCTTCGAGGCGCGCCCGGGATGCTGCGCTGCCCACTGCGCCGCGCTGCGGCGCGACGCGCCGGCCCAGTTGTCGATGTGCAGTAGCAGCATGCGCACGAAGCGCCAGATGAGCCAGACCGCGAGCGCGACGATGCCGATGACGACCACCAGCCGGAACGACACCGCGCCCGCGAGCTGGAGCGAGGCGCCGAACACGACGCCCGGCACGATATGCGCGGGCGCCCAGACGAGCGCGGAAATCACGTTCATCATGAAGAAGCGCATGGGCTTCATGCCGGCCATGCCCGCGACGATCGGCACCACGGCGCGCAGCGGCGCGATGAAGCGCGCGAGGATCACGCTGCGCGTGCCGTGGCTCACGAAGTAGGCGTGTGCGCGCTCGAGAATGGCGGGGTGGCGGCTGAACGGCCACATCTGGGCCAGCGAGCCGCGGTAGCGATGGCCGATCCAGAAGCTGACGCCGTCGCCGGCCACGGCGCCCACAATCGCGCAGACGAAGAGCCAGCCGAGGTTGATCGTGCCGGTGGCGGCGAACGCGCCGGCAATGAACATCGCCGTGCTGCCGGGAATGAACGTGCCGATGAACGCGAGCGATTCGAGGAAAGCGGCGACCACGACAAAGGCGAGCGTCCACGTCGCGTGCGCGGCGAGCAGGTGCAGCAGATGATCGTAGGCGTGCTCCATGAGCGGGGCGGGTTCGTTTGCTGGGGCTCGCGGGACGGGCGCGAGATCGGGCGGGTGGCGGTCCGCACCGGCCGTGCGCAACTAGCCGCAAGCGGCGTGCGGAACCATCAGGCGCAATATAACCGGGCGCGCGCAACTACGTGCGACACGAGGCCGGGCGGGGCGAAGCGAGGGGGCGAAGGCGGCGGCCGCGTCGCGCGGCGGCGACGCGGAAGGGGGCGCGGCGTATAGCAGGCTGCGCCAGCGAGTCCGGGTACGGCCGTGACGAGGTTCAGATAACGCCCTTCTCCTTC
Source organism: Paraburkholderia sp. BR10872 (assembly GCF_040965835.1). NCBI lineage: Bacteria > Pseudomonadati > Pseudomonadota > Betaproteobacteria > Burkholderiales > Burkholderiaceae > Paraburkholderia > Paraburkholderia sp. BR10872. The sequence continues at coordinate 91,168 of NZ_JBFRCN010000029.1, read as the reverse complement.
AACGCGGCCAGTTGTTCCGCCGAATAACCGAGCATCGAGTGCAAGACCTCCTGCGTGCCTTCGCCCAGTTGCGGAGGCGCATGCCGCACGGGCAGGCGCTCGCCGTCGAAGCGCCACGGCGGCGCGAGTACCGGCGTCGTGCCGCTTTCGGTATGCGGATGCGGCTGCTGCGTGACGAGCCCGCCAAGCGTTGCGCGTGGCGACAGCAGCGCCTCGCGCAAGCCCGCCACTTCGCCGCACGGGATGCCCGCGCCCGCGAGCCGTTCGAGCAGGAGCTTGCGCGGACGGCTGCCCAGTTCGCGCGTGAGTTCGGGTACGAGCGTCTCGCGGTTCTGTCCGCGCAGGATGTTGGTCTTGTAGCGCGCGTCGTCGGTGAGGTCGGCGCGCTCGATCACCTCGCGGCAAAAGCGCTCGAACTGCGCGTTGTTGCCCACGGTGATGACGAGCGGACCATCGGCTGCATCGAACACGCCATACGGCACGATCGACGGGTGCGCATTGCCGTAACGCGGCGGGTCCTCGCCGATCAGCAGCGCTTCGAGGCCGTAGTAAGCGGTAATCATGAGGCCGCAGTCGAACAGCGCCATCTCGATGTGGCGCCCGCGACCCGTGCGCTCGCGCTCGTAGAGCGCGGCGAGCATCGCCTGTGCGGAATACATGCCCGTGAAAAGATCCACGGCCGCTACACCGAATTTGAGCGGCGGCTGGTGGGCTTCGCCGTTCATCGCCATGAGGCCCGTTTCACCCTGCACGACGAGGTCGTAGCCGGGGCGTGTCGCTTCGGGTCCCGTGCGGTCGTAACCCGAAATCGAGCAATAGATGAGACGCGGATTCTCGGCGCTCAACTGCTCATAGCCGAGCCCGAGCTTTTCCGCGCCGCCGAACTTGAAGTTCTGTACGACGATGTCGCTGGTTTTCGCCAGCTCGCGCACGATCTGCTGGCCTTCGGGCGTTTGCAGATCGAGCGTGATCGAACGCTTGTTGCGATTCACGCTGTTGAAGTACGCAGTCTCCGTCTTGCCGACGCGCACGCCCCAGTCGCGCGTGTCGTCGCCGCGGTCGGGATGCTCGATCTTGACGACTTCCGCGCCGAGGTCGCCGAGCACCATTGCGCTCCACGGCCCGGCCAGCACGCGCGAAAGATCGAGCACGCGCACGCCCGCCAGGGGCAAGCTGCTTTTGTCCGTCTGCATCAACAGGTACTCCTGGTTCGTTGTCGGGGCGACTGTATGCAGTCGCCCCCTCATGGCTCACGCCGCCTCACGCCCCAATGCGATGTAGCGCGCGAGATGATGATCCTCGTCGCCAAGCTGATGATCGATCATCACGAGCCGCTTTGCATAGTGCGCGAGCGGCAATTCCCACGTCATGCCGATGCCGCCGTGCAGCTGGATCGCCTCTTCGGCCACGCGCGCGCCAATACGCCCGATCGTGTACTTGGCGGCCGAAAGCGCACGTTCGCGCTGCGCGCGCGGCGCGTCGAGCGCCGCCACTGCGTTGATGACCGCCGAGCGCGCCTGCTCGATTTCGAGCAGCACGTCCGCCATGCGATGCTGCAGCGCCTGGAAGCTGCCGATGGGCAAACCGAACTGCTTGCGCGTGCGCAGGTAGTCGAGCGTGAAGTCACGCGCGATCTCCATTGCGCCCACGGCTTCCGATGCGAGCGCGATGATGCCGTAACCGCGCGCATGCTCGAGCGTCGCGAAGCCGCTGTCTTGCGCGCCGACGAGCGCATCGGCATGCACCTTTACGTTGTCGAGCGCCACTTCCGCTGCGCGGCCGCCGTCGATCTTGCGGTAGCCACGCAGGCTCACGCCCGCTGCGTCGCGCGGCACGAGGAAGAGGGAGATGCCTGCTTCGGCGAATGCATCGCCGGAAGTACGCGCCGAAACGAGCAGCACGTCGGCATGTTCGGCGAGCTGCACGACGCCCTTCGCGCCCTGCAGCACCCAGCCATCGCCGCTTTTCCCCGCGCGCGTCGCCACGCGTGCGTCCTCGTAGTGCGAACCCGGCTCGTCGTGCGCGAGCGCGGCGATTTGCGAGCCGTCGATGAACGATGCGATGCGCGCGCGCTGCGCCTCGCTGCCCGCGTGGGCGAGCGCGCGGCCGACGATCAGTGTGTCGAGGAACGGCTCGACCACGAGTCCGCGCCCGAGCGCTTCGAACACCACCGCGACATCGAAGCCCGCGCCGCCAAAGCCGCCATCGGCCTCGTCGAACAGCGCGCCGATCACGCCGAGTTCGGCGAAGCGCTGCCACATGTCTGCGCTAAAGCCTTCTTCGGAGCGCGCGATTGTATCGCGGGTATTGAAATCGTATTGCTCCGTGATGAAACGATTGAGCGTATCCGCGAGCATGCGGCGGTCTTCTGTGTGCTGGAAGTCCATGGCGTGCCTCTCAAAGATCTCAAAGACCGAGAATCATCTTGGAGATGATGTTCTTCTGAATTTCGTTGGAGCCGCCAAAGATCGACAGCTTGCGGTTGTTGAAGTACTGCGCGGCGGCGCTGGCGGCCTCAATGGGCCCGATTGCCTCGCCCGCATACCCTTCTTCGAGCGCTTCTTCGACGAACGGCGCGGCATACGGCCCCATCGCACGGCGCAGCAGCGAGGAAATCTCCTGGCGGATCTCGGTGCCGCGAATCTTGAGCATCGAGCTTTCCGCACCGGGCACGCCGCCGCCCGCCACCGCAGCGATCACGCGCAGGTTGGTCGTCTTCATGTTCTCCAGATCGATCTCGACCTTTGCGATGTGCGCCGCAAACTGCGGATCTTCTGCAAGCGGCTTGCCGTTGCGCGTGATCTTCTGCGCGGCGCGCTTCAGGCGAGCGAGCGCCGCCACCGAAAAGCCCACGCCGGCGATATTCGTGCGCTCGCAAGTGAGCAGATATTTCGCGTAAGTCCAGCCGCGGTTTTCTTCTCCAACGAGGTTCGCCACCGGCACGCGCACGTCGGTGAAGAACACTTCGTTGACCTCATGTTCTCCGTCGAGCGTGACGATGGGGCGAACCTCGATGCCCGGCGTGTTCATGTCGATCAGCAGGAAGCTGATGCCTTCCTGCTTGCGCACGTCGGCGGCGGTGCGCACGAGGCAGAAAATCATGTTCGCGTAGTGGCCGAGCGTGGTCCACGTCTTCTGGCCGTTCACCACGTAATGGTCGCCGTCACGAACGGCGGTCGTGCGCAGCGAGGCGAGGTCCGAGCCCGCGCCCGGTTCGGAATAGCCCTGGCACCACCAGTCCGAGCCGTCGAGAATGCGCGGCAGCCAGTAGCGTTTTTGCGCTTCGCTGCCGTACTTGATGAGCACGGGCCCGAGCATATTCACGCCGAACGGCACGATGCGCGGCGCGCCCGCAATCGCGCATTCGTTCTCGAAGATGAACTTCTGTACGGCGCTCCAGCCGGGGCCGCCGTATTCCCGCGGCCAGTGATTCGCGAGCCAGCCTTTTTCGTTCAGGATGGCGTGCCATTGCGCCATGTCGTCGCGCGTGAGGTGCCGCCCATTGCTCACCTTGCTGGCGAGGCGCTGTGGCAGGCGCTCGTTCAGGAACGCGAGCACTTCGCTGCGAAACGCCTCTTCTTCGGCGGTGAATTTCAGGTCCATGTGTGAAAAGCTCCTTCAGGGCACATTCAGGCCGATTGATTGAGGCTCGCGAAGTTCTCGCCGCGCTCGACCAGTTCGACGAGCAGCGGCGAAGGACGCCAGAACAGCGGATCTGCCTTCGCATACTCGCGGATATCGGCGAGCACGTTGGCGAGGCCCACGGTATCGGCGTACTTCATCGGGCCGCCGCGATAGCGCGGGAAGCCGTAGCCGTAAAGCAGCGTGACATCGACATCGAGCGGGCGCAGGGCGATCTTTTCATGCACGACGTTCGCGCCTTCGTTGATCATCGCCGCCATGTAGCGGCGCATGATGGCTTCGTCGCTGAAGCTGCGCGGTTCGATGCCGGCGCGCTCGCGCTCGGCGCGGATGATGGACTCGACTTCGGGATCGGGCGTGCCCGTGCGTGCGCCTTTGGGGTAGAGATAGAAGCCGCGGCCCGTCTTCTGGCCGAACCAGCCCCGCTCGCAGATGCGGTCGGCGATCTGCACGTAGCGCGCCTTCGGGTCGCGCGTGGCGGCGCGGCGCTTGCGCGTGGCCCAGCCGATGTCGCCGCCCGCGAGATCGACCACCTGGTACGGGCCCATCGGAAAACCGAAATCGCGCACTGCCTTGTCGATCTGATAGGGCGAAGCGCCGTCTTCCATCAGATGATCCGCAGCCGTGCGGAACACCGCGAGAATGCGGTTGCCGATGAAGCCGTCGCACACGCCGGCGCGCACCGGCACCTTGCGCAGCTTCTTCGCCAGCTCGAACGCGGTGGCCACGACATCGGCGCTCACCTGCTTCGGCACCACGATTTCCAGCAGCTTCATGATGTTGGCGGGCGAGAAGAAGTGCAGGCCCACCACGTCTTGTGGGCGTTTGATGCTGGCCGCGATGGCGTCGATGTCGAGATACGAGGTGTTGGTCGCGAGCACGGCGCCGGGCTTGCACACGCGGTCGAGTTCGGCGAACACGGCCTGCTTGACGGCCATGTCCTCGAACACGGCTTCGATGACGAGATCGGTGTTCCCGAGCGCGTCGTACGAAGTGCTGCCGCTAAAGCGCGCGAGGATCTGCGCTTTCGCTTCGGGCTTCATGCGGCCCTTGGCGATGAGGCCGTCGTAGACCTTCTCCACATGGGCGCGGCCGCGCGCGAGCGAGGCGTCGTCGCGCTCGATCATCGTCACGGGCAGGCCCGCGTCGAGCACGGCCACGGCAATGCCCGCGCCCATCGTGCCGCCGCCGATCACGCCGACGGTGTCGATCGCGCGCGGCTTCGCGCTCTTCGTTTCTGGGGCCTTCTGCACTTCGCGCTCCGCGAAGAATGCGTGCACGAGACCCGCGCGCTGGGGGCTTTCGAGGCATTCGAGGAACTGCTTGCGCTCGAAGCGCAGGCCTTCGTCGAACGACAGATCGAGCGCGGCCTGCACGCAATCGACGATCTTCAGCGGCGAGAACAGGCCACGCGACTTCTTCGCGGTTTCGGCGCGGGCGGCGTCGATCGCGGCTTGCGCCTGGGCGCGATCGACGAGCGCCTGGGCGTCGCGCGTGCGTCGCACCGGCGCGTGACCCGCGAGCAGTTCCTGCGCGTAGGCGAGGCCTTCGGCGAGTATGTCGTCGCTCGCGCCCACGCGGTCGACGAGGCCCAGCTTGTGCGCTTCCTGCGCGCTCGCGTGACGGCCGCTCAGCATCAGCGAGAGCGCCGCTTCGGCGCCGATCAGGCGCGGCGTGCGTTGCGTGCCGCCGGCACCAGGCAGCAGGCCCAGCTGCACCTCGGGCAGGCCGAGCTTCGCGCCCGCCACGGCGAGCCGGTAGTGCGCCGCGAGCGCCACTTCGAGGCCGCCGCCGAGCGCCGCGCCGTGAATGGCGGCGATCACCGGCTTGTGGCAGGCCTCGATGCGGTTGCACACGTCGGGCAGCGCGGGCGGCTGCGGCGGCTTGCCGAACTCGCGGATGTCCGCGCCGGCAATGAAATTGCGCCCGGCGCCGACGATCAGCACGGCCTGCACGGCGTCGTTCGCCTCGGCATGCTCGATGGCGGCGGCGAGGCCGCGGCGCACGTCCACGCCCAGCGCGTTGACGGGCGGATTGTCCACGGTGACGAGCAGCACCTTGCCGCGCAGTTCATGAGTGACGGGGGAGGCGTTCACGGGATCGGATGCCATGGCGATGCTGTCTCCATAATGAGGGCCGGACTGGCGGGCCAGACGGCAATGTTTCATGTTCGCGTCGATTCTCGGCGTGACAGGGGCAATTGACAATCCCATCGCTCGTTGACAGACTGTCAAGGTATTTTTGACAATGGATGTGCCATGGACGTCAATGCGCTAACCCTGCTCGTCGAAATTCTCGACGCGGGCAACCTCAGCGAGGCGGCGCGCCGGCTCAAGATGAGCCGCGCGAACGTCAGCTACCACCTCAACCATCTGGAGAAGTCGATTGGCCTGCAGCTCGTGCGTCGCACCACGCGCCGTGTCGAGCCGACCGAAATCGGCTTGAAGCTCTACGAGCACGGCCGCGCGATCCAGAACGCGCTGCTCGCCGCGCGCGAATCGGTTTCCACCCTCGGCCAGGGCCTGCAGGGGCGCGTGCGGCTTTCGGTGCCGAGCGGCTACGGGCAGCTCGTGATGTCGGACTGGCTCATCCAGTTCAAGCGGATGTACCCCGGCATCGTGCTCGACGTGATGTTCGAAAACCGCGTGGAAGACCTGCTGCGCGACGAAGTCGATATTGCCGTGCGCGTGATGCACGAGCCGCCGCAGAATCTCGTGGCGCGCGACATGGGGCCGGTGAAGTACATCGCATGTGCCTGTACGGCGTGGGCCGAACAGCACGGCATGCCGCAAACGCTCGAGGATCTGGCGCGTGCGCCCGTCATTACGGCAACGGTGGTGGGGCGGCAATTGCGCCTTGCGGGTTATCTAAACGAGGACCGGCACGAAGTGCTGCTCGAACCCTCGATCATTTCGGAAAACTTTCTATTTCTGCGCCAGTCGATTCTCGCGGGACTCGGCGTGGGTATCGTGCCCGACTACGTGATGCACGACGACATTCGCCAGGGCGCTGCCGTCACGTCGCTCGACGCGTGGCGTTTGAGCATATTCGGCACGCATATGTACATGCTCTATATGCCGAACCGCCACCACACGCGGGCGGCGGCCACCTTCATCGACTACGTGCTGGGCGAGGCCCGCAAAACCGGGCGCGGCGCGGCCGCGTGAGCGGCGCAGGTAGCACGCCGCCACTCGCCGCGCCAGGTGCATGCGCAACCGACTACTGACCCGTGAGCGTGTTGCTGTACTCCACGGCGGGCTGCGAGGTGTTGCCGCCTTGCGCGACGAGCAGGTGAATCTGGCCCGGCAGGAGCTGCGAGAGCGTACCCGAGATCGGCACGGTCGTGATGAGCCAGTCCGCATTGTTCGCGAGGTTGAAAGAGGACGACTCGTAGATCGCCGTCTTGCTGCCCGCTGCCGTGACGATCGCCACGTAGTTGCCGCCGTTCATATAGATCGAGTCCTGTCCGCTTGCGGGCACGGCGCTCTTGTAGCCCACGGCCGGCAAGGTCGGCTGCACGGCGTTGATATCCGTGCCGGGCGCAACGATGTAGATGTCGAGATTCTGCGCATTGACGGTGGCGTTGAACGCGCGCAGGCGTGCGCTGCTGGAAAGCAGGCCCTTGTCGAACGGATCGTCGATCAGGCCGATGTCGCCGCCCGTGAGCGCGGGCAACGCGAGCACGGTGTACTCGTGACCCTTCGCCACGTCGGCGAAGGCGCCGCTTGCAATCGGCGTGGTCGTGCCCGTGCTTGCATACGAGACGTTGGTGTTGCCGGTGTTGATGTTGGCGAAGTTCGTGACCTGCTTGTACGCGATGTTCGTCTGCAGGGCGCTCCCATTCACCAGAAAATCGACATTCGGGCCGCCGGGGAGCGCATGCACGAAATGTATCTCGGGGTTCTGCACGCCGATTTCCTTGCCGACGTCGTTGCTGCTGCTGCCGCCGCCGCATGCCGTGAGCAGGGCTGCCGCGCTCGCAAAGGCGAGCAGGGTGCGTATCGTCTTCATTGTTGACCTCATTCGTTTCGTTCGAGCTGCACGGTGTACGGCCTCGATTGCGGCCGCGCGTTGTTATCGCGCCCCCGCGCGAGCCGGGACGCCGGCGCGATGCTGCATAGGGGCGATCACGATCAGCAATTGGTGTGCCGTGCGTGGCGATTCGACGCGATGCATGCGTGCGCAACGGGATGAGGGGAGGAGAGCGATGGGGGCGGCGCGCGGATGAAGCGTGGCGCGCCCGACTTTTGCGACGTTCGATGGCAGCTTTTACCGGCGGCGCGAAGATCCGCGCCGATATTCAAGCGTCCTGCGCAGAATTGTTGTCCGGGTTCGCGTCTTGCTTGCCGACTGCACTTGCGCCGGCGGCATCCGGCCGTCCGCGTGTGACGGACGAAACGGCGACGCGTTGCTGAATCCCGGCCTTGGAGAGCATATGTGCGCTGATGGGCGCGGTGAGAAACAGGAACGCCGGAATCAGCACTTCGTGCAGGCTCGCGAAATTGTTGTGCGTACTGAAGTACACAACGGAAGCGAGCACGACGCCGCCTACGCCGAGCGTGGTCGATTTAGTCGGCCCGTGCAGGCGCATGTAGAAGTCGGGCAGGCGTGCGAGGCCGATCGCGCCGATCAACGTGAACGCGCTGCCGAGCAGGAGCAGCACGCAGACAATCGCTTCGATGACGGTTTGCATGGCGAAGCCCTAGTTCAGTTCGATGATGTCGCCGCGCTGCAGGTACTTCGTGAACGCGACGGTTGCCACGAACCCCATGACCGCGATGAGCAGCGCGATTTCGAAGAAGACCGTCGAACGCAGCATGATGCCGTAGACGACGATGAGCGCGATCGCGTTGATATTGAGCGTGTCGAGCGCAACGAGCCGGTCGGGCAGCGAAGGCCCGCGCACGAGGCGCACGAGCGTGAGCAGGAACGCGAGCCCGAGGATCGCGAACGAAACCGGAATGACGATGGCTAGCATGCGAAGATCTCCATGAGGGGCGCTTCGTAACGGGACTTGATCAAGGCGACGAGCGCGGCTTCGTCTTCGAGATCGAGCACGTGCACGACGAGGCGCCTGCGGTCGTCGGAAAGCTCGGCGCACAGCGTGCCGGGGCTCAGCGAGACGATGCTGATGAGCGCCGACAGCGCGATTTCGTGGGTGCTGTCGAGCGGCACGTCGATGAAGGCGGGGCGCAGGCGCTTCGTGGGGCCAAGCACGAGCAATGCGACTTCGAGATTCGCCACGAGGATGTCGTAGAGCACATGCCCGAAGAGCCGTACGAGCAGCCACGGCCTGCCGAAGCGCACGGGCGCGAGCCACAGCCCTTCGCCCACGCGGTAGGCGATGGCGGTCCCGAGCACGAAGCCAAGGAGCAGGTTGCCCGGCGACACGTCGTTCATCAGCAAGACCCAGCATACGAGCAGCACGACGGTGAGCCACGGGTGTGGAAAGAGCCTCTTGAGCATGTCAGCTTCCTGCGCCCTGTGACGTTTGCGCGGCCTGCGCGGGCAGGATCGCGTGAACGTAGGCTGTGCGGTCGAGCAACTGCGCGGCGGCGGCGTCGAGATACTGCTTGAGGGGGCCGGCAAACACCGTTGCCGCCACCACGCCCGCGAGCAGCAGCGCACACGCGGCGAGCTTTGCGCGGCTGCCGCGCGGCGCGGTGGCGGGTGCGCCGTCGTAGGCGCGTGCAGCGGGTATCGCCCACAACAGGCGTGTGCCTGTACGGCTGAGCGCGACGATCGACAGCAGCCCCGCGACCAGCACGGCGGGCCAGAGCACGACGGCCTGCGCAAGCGGCGTGGCGGCGAGCACCATGGCCTTGCCGAGAAAGCCCGAGAGCGGCGGCAGGCCGACGGCGCCAACGGCTGCCGCGAGATAGAGCACACCGGCGAGGTTCGAAGGCCAGGGCTTGGGGGCTTTTTCAGGGGCCGTTGCCTTGGGAGCCGTTGCGATCGGCTCGCTGTCCGCTTCGGGTGTGATGGCGGGCGCGGAGGCGTCGTCGAGCGATTCCAGCGAGGCGGGCTCGCGTGTTTCGGCTGCAGCGGCCACGGTCGCCGGCTCGCCTGGTTCCGACTCCAGGGTATCGGCGAGCATGAACAGCGCTCCCGTGCATAGCGTCGTGCTGATGAGGTAGTACAGCAGCGCGCTCCAGGCGAGCACGGTCTGCAGCGTGACAGCCGCAATCAGCAGGCCGACCGAGACCAGCACGAGAAAACCGGTCGTGGTCTTGAGGCTCGATACCGCGAGCGCGCCGAGCGCGCCATAGACGATCGTCGCAATGGCGAGCCACCACGCCCATTGATGCAGGAACGCGTCGAGTACGCCGCCCGCCGCGCCGAACACGAGCGCGTCGCAGCGAAGCATCGCGTAGATGCCCACCTTGGTCATGATCGCGAACAGCGCGGCCACGGGCCCGATTGCGCTTCGATACGCCTGTGGCAACCAGAACGACATGGGGAAGACGGCGGCCTTCAGGCCGAATACGAGCATGAGCGTCGCGCCCGCGAACTGCGCGAGGGGCAGCGACGCGGGGTCCAGGTGCGCGAGCCGCTCGCCCGCATCGGCCATGTTGAGCGTGCCCGTGAGGCCGTACAGCACGCCCAGTGCGATCAGGAAGAACGACGAGCCCACGAGGTTCAACAGCATGTAGTGCAGTCCGTTGCGCACGCGGCGGCGGCCGCCGCCATGCAGCAGCAGCGCGTAGGAGGCGATCAGCAGCAGCTCGAAGAAGACGAACAGGTTGAAGAGATCGCCGGCGAGAAACGCGCCGTTCAGGCCCATCAGCTCGAACTGCACGAGCGCGCGATAGTAGCGCCCGCGCCGGACATCGGCGCTCGTGGTGCCGAGCAGGCAGCAACACGCGAGCAGCGCGGTCAGCACGAGCATGAGTGCGCCGAGCCGGTCGATCTGCAACACGATGCCGAACGGCGCGGGCCACGCGCCGAGCGCATAGCTCGCAACCTGCCCTTGCGAAGCGAATTCGGCGAGCGTCACCGCGATGGGCAGCAGCGCGAGCGTGGCAATCACGTTGATCGCACGCTGCAGGCGCTTCGCGCGCAGCGGCAGCGCGACGATCGCGCCGGCCGCGAACAGCGGAATCAGGATGGGAAGGATGAGAGCGTGATTCATTCGCTGCGCATCTCCAGGCGGCTGCGCTGCGGGTTGTCGCCGTCCACGTGGTCGGTGCCGTCGATCGCGAGCGCGCGCAGCGCGAGCACGACCGTGAAGGCCGTCATGGCGAAGCCGATCACGATCGCGGTGAGCACGAGTGCCTGCGGCACCGGGTCCGCATACTGTGCCCCCGGCGTGATCACGGGGGGCTTGCCGGTGGAGAGCCGGCCCATGCCGAGCAGGAACAGGTTGATCGCATACGAGAACAGCGTAATGCCGAGGATCACCGGCAGCACGCGCGCGCACAGCAGCAGGTAGAGGCCGCTCGCGCAGAGCACGCCGAGCGTAATGGCGAAGGCGGCTTCCATCAGCTTTTCTCCACGGATTGCATGTCCTTGTCGCGCACGCCGAGGTGCGAGACGATCGTGAGCGTCGTGCCGACCACGGCGCCGAGCACGCCGAGGTCGAACAGCATGGCCGTACTTAGTTCGATTTCGCCGATCAGCGGCACGTGCAGATGGCCGAACGCGCTGGTGAGGAACGGGTGGCCGAGCACGATCGCGCCTACGCCCGTCGCGGCCGCGACGAGAATGCCGAGGCCCGCGAGCCCGCGGTAGTTGATGCGGATGCGCGACTCGGTCCACAGCACGCCGCTCGCCACGTATTGCAGCAGCAGCGCAATGGAGATCACGAGCGAGGCGATGAAGCCGCCGCCTGGCAGATTGTGGCCACGCAGAAAGATGAACACGGCAACGAGCAGGGTGAGCGGCAGCATGAGGCGCGCGAGAATGGCGAGCAGCAGCGGATGCGACTGCGACGACCACGGCAGGCCGCCCGGGCCCGTATCGGGCGATTTCAGGCGCAGGCCGCGCAGCAGCGCCTTGACGGCGAGCCCTGCCACCACCAGCACGCTGATCTCGACCATCGTGTCGAAGCCGCGGAAATCCACGAGGATCACGTTCACGACGTTGTGGCCGCCGCTGCCCGGCAGCGCGTTCGCGAGAAAGAACTGGCCGACGCCACCGATGGGGGCGCGCGTCATCACGGCATACGCCACGGCGCCGATCAGCGCGCCGCCCGCGAGTGCGAGCACCGCGTTGCGGGTACGTGCGGCTCGAGGCTCCTGCGCGCGCTGCACGACAGGCAAAAAGTAGATGGCGAGCACGAGAAGCAGCACCGTGACCACTTCCACTGAAATTTGCGTGAGCGCGAGGTCTGGCGCGGAAAAACGCACGAACGCGAGCGTGACGAGCAACCCGCAGGTGCTCAGCATCACGAGCGCATAGAGCGTATTGGCGCGCACGAGCACGACGCCTACCGCCATCAACGCCATCAGCACGAGGCCGACGAGCGTCATCGCATCGAGCGGCGCCGAGCGGTATGCGCCGTCCAGCGAGGTAAGCGCGAGGAGCGCCGAGCCCGGCACGATCAGCATCGCCGCGATCATCCACGCGAGATACGCCGGCAGCGAGCGCGTTTCGAAGAGATCGACCACGACGCCCGCGGCTTTTTCGAGCTGCTGCACGAAGCGGTCGAAGCCTTCGCTCGCGTTCATTTCGGAGAGCACCGAACGATGATGGCGGAACGCGTCGCGGCGATAGAAGAACAGCAGCGCGCCGCCCACGAACGACACGCAGCTCATCAGGAGCGGCAGATTGATGCCATGCCACAAGCTCAGGCTGTACGTGGGCACGCTGCCGCCCAGCGCGAACCATGCCGCGGACTCGAGCATCCTGCCGATGGTCTGCTGCGGCACGAGGCCCACGAGCAGACAGATGACGACGAGAATCTCGACGGGCAGCTTCATGAAACGCGGCGGTTCGTGCGGCGGGTAGTGCGGAAGGTCGTGCGGGGTTTCTCCGTCGAAGAACACGCCCCACACGAAGCGCAGCGAATACGCGACCGAGAGCCCCGCCGCGATGACGGCGAGCGCGGGGATGATCCAGTTGAAGTCGCCGAGGAGTCCTTGTGCGAGCGTTTCGCCGAAGAACATCTCCTTCGAGAGGAAGCCGTTGAGCAGCGGCACGCCCGCCATGGCGAGCGATGCCACGGCGGCTAGCGCGGCGGTATGCGGCATGAAGCGGCGCAAGCCACGCAGGCGGCCCAGGTCGCGCGTGCCCGTCTCATGGTCGATGATGCCCGCCGCCATGAAGAGCGAAGCCTTGAACACCGCGTGATTGAAGGTGTGAAAGAGCGCGGCGACGGTGGAGAGCTGCGTGTCGAGGCCGAACAGCAGCACGATGAGCCCGAGATGGCTGATGGTGGAATACGCGAGCAGTCCCTTGAGATCGCGCTGCACGAGCGCCATGGCCGCACCGCCCGTGAGCGTGACGAGGCCGATCAGGCTCGTCACGTAGAAGAACCAGTCGGTGCCTTCGAGCACGGGGTAAAAGCGCGCGATGAGGAAGATGCCCGCCTTGACCATGGTCGCCGAATGCAGGTATGCGGAAACGGGCGTGGGTGCCGACATCGCATGCGGCAGCCAGAAGTGGAACGGGAACTGCGCCGACTTCGTGCAGGCCGCGAAAAGCACGAGCAGGAGAATTGCGGGATACAGCGGATTGCGCTGTACGAGACCCGCATGCGCGAGCACCACATCGAGGTCGTAGCTGCCGCAGACATGGCCAAGCAGCAGCACGGCGGCCAGCAGCGCGAGACCGCCCGCGCCCGTGATGGTGAGCGCCATGCGCGCGCCGCGCCGCGCTTCGGGGCGCGACGGCCAGAAGCCGATCAGCAGGAACGACACGATGCTCGTGAGTTCCCAGAAGATCACGAGCAGCAGCAGGTTGTCCGACAGCACCACGCCGAGCATCGCGCCCATGAAGAGCAGCAGCAGCGCGTAAAGGCGCGGCAGCGACTCGCTGCCCGCGAGGTAGTAGCGTGCGTAGATAAAAACGAGCAGGCCGATTGCGAGCACGAGCAGCGCAAACATGAACGAAAGACCGTCCAGGCGCAGAGCGAACGAGAGGCCGAGCTGCGGGATCCAGTCGGCCTGCCAGTGCAGTACGCCATGGGTGGCCATGCCTACACGTTCGCTGCCCAGCAGTCCCAGGCCGAAGAGCGCGGCCGCGAATGCGATCCACGTGCCGCAGGGGGACGCCCAGCGTCCGGCGAGCGGCCCCGCGAACGCGACGAGCGCTGCGGCGACGAACGGTAATACGACGAGCCACCCCATTGCCATTCGACACTCCCCGTGGGTCCGACCGGGCGCCGAGTCGCCGCGCCGCAGTTCACGATCATAGCCGCAAACGGGGACGGAGTTCATTCATGTGGCATCGAGGCGGCCACGGCGTGCCACAGGAAATAACCGTGCGTCAGGTCCTCCGGCCTCGGGGCTCGTCGACGATCTTCACGGGCACGTCCGTCGCCCGCGCGCGCGGGCGACGGCCCTCATCACTTTGTTACGGCGCGTTGCACCGCCAACTCCGCCATCACTGCGGAATCATGCCGGTCAGTACATAGGCCTGAATCAGCGTCACCACGCCCACGACAGCCGCGAAGAACAGGCTATGACGCACGGTGAAGCGAAACAGCGACGACTCCTTGCCGACGAGGCCGGTTGCCGCACAGGCCACCGCGATCGACTGCGGCGAAATCATCTTGCCGCTCACGCCGCCCGAGGTGTTGGCCGCGACGAGCAGGGTATCCGACACGTTGATCTGGTGCGCCGTGGTGTGCTGCAGCGAGCAGAACAGCGCGTTCGACGACGTATCGGAGCCCGTGAGGAACACGCCGAGCCAGCCAAGGAACGGCGAGAAGAACGGGAAGGCTGCGCCCGTGCCCGCAAGCGCGAGCGCCAGCGTGGACGACATGCCCGAGTAGTTCGCGACGAACGCGAAGGCGAGCACGAGACCGATGGACAGCACGGGGCGGCGCAGTTCGCCGAGGGTCTCGAAGAACGCGGCCACGGCGGCGCGCGGCCTCATGCGCAGCAGGATCGCGGAGAGGATCGCGGTGATCATGATCGCGGTGCCTACGGCCGAGAGCCAGTCGAGCTTGAACACGGCTTCGTACGGCTTGGGCGACGCGACGATCGGCGCCATGCGCACCACGAGCTGATCGAGGCCCGGTACGTGCAGGCTCAGAATCGTGCCCGCGAGCGGACCTTTCGCTGCGAAGAGCGCCTTGAACGGCTTGACGCTCCACACGGTCACGATGACCGTGAGCAGAATGAACGGCGACCACGCGCGCACGGTCTGCGCGATGCTGTACGGCGACGCCTTGCGGCTCGAAGCCGCCGCACGCGAACCGCCGCCGCCGAAACCGCCCAGCGAAGCGGCGCCGCCGCTCACCTTCACGCTCGTGCCTTGCGTTGCCCGGCGCGGTTGCCACACGTTGAGGAACGCGGCGAGCGCGACGAGGCTCACGAGCGCCGAAGTGATGTCCGGCAACTCGGGCCCGATGTGGTTCGACGTGAAGTACTGCGTAACAGCGAAGCTGCCGCCGGCCACGAGCGCGGCGGGCCACGTTTCCTTCACGCCGCGCTTGCCGTCCATGATGAAGACGAGCCAGAACGGCACGAAGAGCGAGAGCAGCGGCAACTGGCGGCCCGCCATTGCGCCGATCAGGAACGGATCGATGCCCGTCACCTGGCCCGCGACGATGATGGGAATCCCCATCGCGCCGAACGCGACCGGAGCGGTATTGGCGATGAGGCACAGGCCCGCGGCGTAGAGCGGCTCGAAGCCGAGGCCGACGAGCAGCGCCGAGGTGATCGCCACCGGCGCGCCGAAGCCTGCCGCACCTTCGAGGAACGCGCCGAACGAGAAGCCGATCAGCAGCAGCTGCAGGCGCTGGTCGTCGGTGATCGAGAGCACCGAGGCGCGGATGATCTCGAACTGTCCCGTCTTCACGACAATCTTGTAGAGGAACACCGCCGTGACGATGATCCACGCGATCGGCCAGATGCCGTAGGCAAAGCCGAAGCCCGCGGAAATGAGCGCCTGGCGCACGGGCATGCCGTATTCGAAGATCGCCACGGCGAGCGCGAGCAGCAGGGTGATCGCCGCGGCGACATGGCCCTTCATGCGCAGGCCGGCGAGTGCGACGAAGAAGAACAGAATGGGAATGGCGGCCACGAGGGCGGACAGCCACAGACTGCCGAGCGGTGTGTAGATCTGGTACCAGGGTTGCACTACGGTCTCCTCCGATGATGCGGGTAGAAAATTTATGTGATCTCGTCAGGCTTGCTATGAGCGTTATTTCGCAGGCCTGACGACATGAGCGCTATTGCGGCTGATCGCGTTCGCGCAGCAGGTCGTGCAGGCTGCGCGGCGCGGGCTTGAGCGGTGTGCGATGCTGCGTCCAGCCCATTTGCTGCGAGGGCGCGAGGCCGCGTAGACGCGTCACGGCCCAGCGTAGCGCCCGGTAGGCGCGCGGATGCGCGAACGCGCCGCTCCAGAAGCGCCAGATGAACTGCTCGCTCCTGCTGTGATTCGCGCCCTGGCCGCGCAACGGATGCGCAACGCTCTCCTCGGGGTCGCGGTTCGCCTCGGTGCGAAGGCGCACGAGCAGCTGCGGAATCGGAATGCGCACCGGGCAGACTTCGCCGCATGCGCCGCACAGGCTCGACGCGGTGGGCAGCTCCGCTGTCGCGTCGAGCCCGAGCAGATGCGGCGAAATAATCTTGCCGATCGGCCCAGGGTAGGTCGTGCCGTACGCATGCCCGCCGATGCGCGTGTACACCGGGCAGTGGTTCATGCACGCGCCGCAGCGGATGCATTGCAGCGTGGCGCGCAATTGCTCGTCGGCGTAGGCCTGGCTGCGGCCGTTGTCGAGCAGGACGAGATGCACCTCGCGCGGGCCGTCTTTCTCGCCTTCGCGGCGCGGGCTGCTGATCAGGTTGAAATACGTCGTGATGGGCTGGCCCGTGGCCGAGCGCGTGAGCAGGCTCGAAAGCGGCACGATGTGCTCGAGCTTTGCCACCACCTTTTCCATGCCCATGATCGCGATATGCACGTCGGGCACCGTGGTGGAAAGGCGGCCGTTGCCTTCGTTTTCCACGAGCCAGAGCGTGCCCGTGTCGGCGGCGGCGAAGTTCACGCCGGAGAGGCCGATCTGCGCATCCACGAAGGCGCGGCGCAGCGCGCGGCGGCCCGTTTGAATGAGCGTGTCCACGTCTTCCGTAAAGGGCGTATCGGGAATGTGCGCTTCGAACAAGTGCCCGATATCCCCCTTCGTCTTGTGGATGGCGGGCATCACGATGTGCGAGGGTTTCTCGCCCGCGAGCTGCACGATGTACTCGCCCATGTCCGACTCGATGCAGTCGACGCCGTGCTCGGCGAGGTAATGGTTGAGCTCGATTTCCTCGCTCGCCATCGACTTGCCCTTGATCACGCGTGTCGCCGCGTGACGCTGCGCGATGGCGTGGACGATGCGGTTCGCCTCGTCGGCGGTCTCGGCCCAATGCACCTGAATGCCGTTCGCGCGCAGCTTCGTTTCCAGTTGCTCGAGGAGTTCGGGCAGGCGCGCGAGCGCATGCTGGCGCACGGCTTCGCCGAGGTCGCGCAGGGCTTCGAGTTCGTCCGCCTCGGGGAACTGCGCGGCGCGCTTGCCTTGCAGGAAGTCCATCGCGCCGCGAAAGCTCTTGCGCAGTTGCGGGTCGTCGAGCGCCGTGCGCGCGCGCTGGCGGAATTCCGCAGTCGGGACGAAATGGAGCGTGTTTTCCTGAGAGTTCTGCGTGGTCGTGCTCATTCGGCGGCTCCGTGCTGCGTGCCCGTTGCGCGATCCTCATCGGTCACGAGGACGACCCATAGAGCGCGGGGACCATGCGCGCCATAGGCGGTGGTCTGCTGGATATCCGAGGTCTTCGAAGGACCCGAGATCATCACGAGATTGGTGGGCATGCCGTCACGCCAGCGCTCCGCCGCCACGGCGGCGTGCAGGTCGGCGTGCAGCGTACGCGCGTGGATCAGCGCGACGTGCAGCGGCGGTACGAGCGAGACCGTGCGCGGCGCGTTCGCGTCGGGGACGACCACGAGCGTGCCCGTCGCCGCGAGACCCGAGCGCGCGACAGTGAAGCCCGCGTCGACGGTGTCGAAGAGTTCGGCCTTCCACTGCTCGATCGGCTGCGCGTAACTGCGCGCCTGCACAACGGACGGGAGTGCCGCCTCGAGCGCCTGGCCTTCGGCGCAGGCGGTGTCGAGCAGCAGGCTGCGCACGCCCGCCGCCGCGAGGCGGTCGGCGAGATCGGCGGCCCACGTTGCGGCGCTCGCGCAGATCACTTCTGCGTGCGCGGCTTCGAGCATGCGCTGGAACTGGGCGATGCGTTCGTTCAAGGCAAGCGGGGCGAGCGCCCGGCGCCCGGTGAAATGCGCGTCGATGCGCGCGTCGAGCGCTTCGAGCGTGGTGGAGGGTGCTGCAGGGGCATGGCCACGCAGGCGTTGCAGCATGCGCGCACGCGCGCTCATCGTATCGACGTTCATGCGGCCTCCCCGCCCGTGCGGCGCCAGAGGAACGAGGCGAGGTGCTCCACGGCGAGCGGCGCGCCCTTGTGCGCTGCCGCGTGGCCGATGTTGAGCAGGCAGCCGCAGTCGGCGGAAACCAGGCGCTCGCAGCCCGTGGCGCAGGCGGAGGCGATCTTGTCGGCGACCATCGCGCCGGAGATGTCCGGGTGCTTGAGCGAGAACGTGCCGCCGAAGCCGCAGCATTCCGATTCGCGTTCGTGCTCGATGCGAGTGACGCCCGGCAGCGCATCGACGACTTCGACGCCGTGCACGCGCGTGCCCATCTCGCGCCGCGCGCCGCACGAGGTGTGCAGTACGACGCGCTCGTCGGGCTGGCGGACGGCACCCTGTGCGCCATACGCGTCGAAGTCGACGTTCAGCACGCGCACGAGGAATTCGGTGAGTTCGTACACGCGCTCCGAGAGTCCCTCGGCGCGCGCGGCGTTGGAGGCGTCGCCGTCGAACAACGCGGGCCAGTGGTGGCGCATCATGCCCGCGCACGAACCCGAAGGGACGATTACGGGCCAGGGTTTTTCGAAGAGTCCGAGTTGCGCGAGCGCGACCTCGCGCGCCTGGCGCGGGTTGCCGCTGCTGTATGCAGGCTGGCCGCAACAGCTCTGGCTGCGCGGGAAATGGACCGTGAGGCCTTCGCGTTCGAGCAGCTTCACCGCGTCGAGGCCGGCTTGCGGCACGAACAGGTCGACGAGGCAGGTGGCGAACAGATAGACGTCGGTGGGGCGCTCGGTGGGGTATTGCCGTGGCTTCATGTCTCGCTCGGTGTCTTGGCGCGCTTTCGTGCTCCTTCCCCGCGGACCCGAGGCCGGGCGGGTTGAGGACGAGCGCTGGTTTGGGCGCATAATTCCCGCTTCGGGCGAACGGTTCAAACTGGTTGGACCACTTGCCACAAGATAAAACGAGATTCGGGTATGACAATGAGGGACAGGGCAGTCGCGCGCGGGCGCGTGGAGACCGTGATGCGTCAGATGGAGACGTCGCTGCTCGACGGCACCTGGCGCGCGGGAGCGAAGCTGCCTTCCGAGCGCGTGCTCGCGATGGAATACGGCGTGGCGCGCAACACCGTGCGCGAGGCGATCCAGCGCCTGGCCGCGCGCGGCCTCGTGCAGAGCCGGCCGGGCGCGGGCGTATTCGTCACTGACCAGTTGCGCACGGGCTTTGCTTCACCGTGGGGGCAGCTCGTGGCCGATCATCCGGCCTTGCGTGAAGACATCCTCGAATTTCGCCGCGTGCTGGAAGGCGCGACGGCGTATTTTGCGGCGCTGCGCGCGAGCGACGAGGATCTCGAGCGTATTCGCGCGCTCATGCAGGAACTGGAGCGCACGCGCGAAGTGGACGACAAAGCCGCCGAAGCCGATACCGATGCGAAGCTGCACGAAGTGATCGCGCAGGCCTCGCACAACGCGATGTTTCTGCACTTGCACACGAGCGTGCTGGGCGTGCTGCGCGAGCACATCACGATCAACGGCACGGGGCTGCGCGTGCAGAACGAAGACGCGCCGGACCAGTTGCTGCTGCAGCACCGCACGCTGTGCGACGCGATCGTTGCGCGGCGTCCCGAGGAGGCGCGCACGGCGATGCAGACGCACATCGACTTCGTGCGCACGCGGGTGGGAGAGGAGATCGGCTGGCAGGAAATTGGTCCAACCAGTGACGATGCGCCGCGCGCCGCGCCAGCGGCTGCGCAGGCGGCCAAGCCGGCGCGCAAAGCCGCGCGCAAGGTGGCGGGCGGCACAGAGAAAACGCCAGTGGGCCGTGCCGGGCGCGCGAACGCTGCTAAAGTCGGCTGATCGGGCCGACGGGCCTCATTCCGGGCCGCAGGCAGTCCCTGGCCGCATGAGCAGGAGGAGCAGATGAACGAACGCGCCGCGCAAATCGTAGCGTTGAGCGCCGTGACGCTGACCGTCAGCGACATCGCGCGGTCGGTGCCCTTTTACGAGGCACTCGGCTTCGAGCGGAGAGACGGGCCGGCGGTGCCGGGCTTCGCGTCGTTCGAACTGGGCGGCGCGGCCGGCGTTTGCTATCTGAACCTGCTGGAGGGACCGCACGGCGCCGTGAACGGCTGGGGCCGCGTGGTCCTCCACGTCGCTGACGTGGACGCGTTCTACGCCCATGCACTGGCCGCGGGCGCGAAGCCCGAATTCGCACCGCGCGACGCGCCATGGGGCGAGCGCTATTTCCATCTCGTCGATCCGGACGGCCACGAGCTGAGCTTCGCCAGGCCGCTTACCTGAGCCGCCGCAATGCATTTGAAATATTCGTGACACTCGCTGCGCCGATAGTGGCGCGAGTTGACAGCATATCGACCAAGGAGAGAGTCGCCATGAATGAACTGGACCGCACGATGGATGCCGAACAACGGGATGCGCAAGAGCAGGAGGCCGAACTGCATCGTCGTCGGCGTCTGGATGAAGAGCTCATCGACGCCTATGACGAAGAGCTCGAGATGGAGGTCGACGACCGGCTGCAGGAAAGCGGTCTGCAGATCAGCGACGAGGCGCGTGCGCTGCGCCGCGTCTATTTCCGCGAGCTGATCCGCCTGCAGGGCGAACTCGTGAAGATGCAGGACTGGATCGTGAGCACGGGGCACCGGCTCGTCGTGATCTTCGAGGGACGCGACGCGGCGGGCAAGGGCGGTGTCATCAAGCGCATCACGCAGCGGCTGAACCCGCGCATGTGCCGCGTGGCGGCGCTGCCTGCGCCGAACAACCGCGAGCGCACGCAATGGTATTTCCAGCGCTACGCGCAGCATCTGCCCGCGGGCGGCGAGATGGTGCTGTTCGATCGCAGCTGGTACAACCGCGCAGGCGTGGAACGCGTGATGAACTTCTGCACCGACGACGAATACGAAGAGTTCTTTCGCTCCGTGCCCGAGTTCGAAAAGATGCTCGTGAGGAGTGGCATCCAGATCGTCAAGTACTGGTTCTCGATCACCGACGACGAGCAGGAAGTGCGCTTCCAGAGCCGCATCGACGATCCGCTCAAGCAGTGGAAGCTCTCGCCGATGGACCTCGAAAGCCGCCGCCGCTGGGAGGCCTACACGCACGTGAAGGAAGTGATGCTGCAGCGCTCGCACATTCCCGAGGCGCCGTGGTGGGTCGTGCAGGGCGTGGACAAGAAGCGCGCGCGCCTGAACTGTATTCACCACTTGCTGAGCCAGGTGCCGTATCACGAGATCGAGCACCCGCAGGTCACGCTGCCGGCGCGCGTGCATCATCCGGATTACATTCGCCAGCCGGTGCCGCAGGACATGATCATTCCGGAAATTTATTGAGGGGTTGGCCGCTTTCGATCTGATCGAGGGCAAGCGCGACGATTTTGGGATGCCCCTGGCGCAGTAACAGCGTGCGGCAAGACGCTGAAAATCTCGATCGTCTGAACGAAGGCGCACGACGCAACAAAAAGCCGCGCTCCCCTCGCAGGGAGCGCGGCTTTTCTCTGGCCTTTCGTACTCAGAACACGTGCTTGAACACCCAATAGAGCGCGCCAGCCAGCACGATCGAAGCGGGCAGCGTGAGCACCCATGCCATCACGAGGCTGCGCACCGTATTCCATTGCAGGCCCGAGCCGTTCGCGGCCATCGTGCCCGCCACGCCCGAGGAGAGCACGTGCGTGGTCGAGACCGGCAGACCGTACACGTCCGCCGCGCCGATCGTCACCATCGCCACGACCTCCGCGCAGCCGCCCTGGCCGTAGGTCAGGTGCTGTTTGCCGATGCGCTCGCCCACCGTCACCACGATGCGCTTCCAGCCCACCATCGTGCCGAGCCCCAGCGCGATCGCCACGGCCACCTTCACCCATGTCGGGATGAATTTCGTCGCGTGGTCGATCTGGCTGCGGAAGTTGTTGATGGACTTCAGGTCGTCGGCCGAGAAGGGCACCGCCTTCTGTTTGTCGAGCAGGCGGATCGCCTCGGAAATCACGTACATGTTGTTGCGCACGTTATCGACGACCGATTGCGGCACTGCCGCGAGCGAGCCGTAACCGCGCACCTGTTCGGTCACCTGGTTCGACAGCGCGGCAAGCGCGGGCACCGTCGTGCTCGACAGGGCGCGGCGGCCGATGAAGCGTTCCACTTCGGCGCGCGGATCGGCGGGCGCGGCCACGCCGTTCGTATAGCGCTCGAGCGCGCGCGTGGCGTCGTGCGCGACGGCGATGAAAGTCTGCGTCTGTTCGGCCGTGACGGCGCGGTTCAGCGCGTAGGCCGTGGGCACCGTGCCGATCAGGATCAGCATGATGAGGCCCATGCCCTTCTGGCCGTCGTTGGAGCCGTGCGCGAACGACACGCCCGTGCACGTGAGGATCAGCAGCGCGCGGATCCAGAACGGCGGCGGCTCCTTGCCCTTCGGCTCCGCGTAGAGCTCGGGCACGCGCACGACGGCCTTGAGGATGAGCAGCAGCAGGCCGGCCAGCAAAAAGCCGACGATCGGCGAAAACAGCAGCGACTTGCCCACGCCGAGCGCCTGGCTCCAGTCCACGCCGCTCGTGCCATTCGCGCCGTGCATGAGCTGGTTCATGAGGCCCACGCCGATGATCGAGCCGATCAGCGTATGTGAGCTCGACGAAGGCAGGCCGAAGTACCACGTGCCCAGGTTCCAGATGATCGCGGCAATGAGCAAAGCGAACACCATGGCGAAGCCCGCGCTGCTGCCCACCTGCAGGATCAGCTCCACAGGCAGCAGTTGCAGGATGCCGAAGGCCACCGCGCCGGTGGAGGTGAGCACGCCGAGGAAATTCCACGCGCCCGACCACATCACGGCGATATTGGGCGAAAGCGAGTGCGTATAGATGACGGTTGCGACCGCATTCGCGGTATCGTGGAAGCCGTTCACGAACTCGAAGCCGAGCGCGATCAGGAGCGCGATGCCGAGCAGGATCCAGGGCATCGCCGAGCTTTCGCGCACCGGCGAGAGGTCGTCGGCGAGATGCATCCCCACGTACACGGCGCCTGCGGCGATGACGACGAGGAAGGCGAGCAGGCTGGCGTTGCGCCCGCGTGCGGGGGCGGTGCCCGGTTGCGGTGACAGGGAAAATTCTGGCATGGCAGGCGGGCTCCTGGGGGAGGGAGTGGGCAAAGGTTTCGCCTCCGATCGTGAACTGCCCAGGTGTCCGTTTGATGACGGATTCGTGCCAGCCATGCCCGATGCATGCCCGACAGACCGGCGCTCCTTCGAATCGCGCCGTCAGCAGTCAGCAAGAGGATTGCGCAGATGCCAAAACGGGTTCTTTCGCTGCGTCTTCTGGTGCACCGCTGGGCCCACGGGCGGGCGAAGGCGGCGACGCGCCTGATCGGCAACTATCCCTTCTTCGCGGGGCTTTCCGGCACGCTCGTCGCGACGGTGATGGCGATCCTCACCTACGCGGCGCTCTACGAGGGCCGTGCCGAGGAGTTGCGCCACGCGCAGGAGAATTCGCGCAACCTCGTGCAGCTCATCAGCAACGACATTGCGCGCAACGTCGAGATCTACGACCTGTCGCTACAGGCCGTGGTCCAGGCGGCGCAGCAGCCGCAGACCTGGAGCATGCCCGAGGCGCTGCGCCAGCGCGTGCTGTTCGACCGGGCGACGGCGGCGTCGAGGCTGGGCGGCGCCTATGTGATCGACGCCAAGGGCCATGTGATAGCCTCGCACAGCAACGCCTTCGACGTTTCACCCGCCGGCATTTCGTTCGCCGACCGCGATTACTTCATCGCGCAACAGCGCGACCCGCATGCGGGCCTGTTCTTTTCGAAGCCGTTCCATTCCCGCCTGCGCGGCGGCGCGCTCACGATCGGCCTCACGCGCCGCATCAACGCGCCCGACGGCTCGTTCGCGGGCGTCGCGCTGCTCGGTGTGCGCCTCGACTATCTCGAGCAACTGCTCGAGCACATCGACCTGGGCCCCGGCGGCCATCTCTTCATTCTGATGCGCGACGGCACGTTGCTCGCGAGCAAGCCGCCCTCGATGCGCGGCGCCGGCTGGAGCTACGCGGACCTGCCGAATTTCGCGTTCTTTTCGCGTCGCGACGCCGGCACCTACACGTCGCACTCGGCAATCGACGGGGTCGAGCGCATCTACACCTTTGCGCATGTAGGCAACTCGCCGTTCATCGTCGTCGTGGCGCCCGCCGTGGGGGACGTGCTCGCCGGCTGGCGGCGGCGCAGCTATATCGCCCTCGTGATGACGACGGTGTTCGGCGGCGCGTGGGTCGCGGTGTCGTGGATGCTCGCCTTCGCGCTGCGCGACAAGGTGGTGGCCGAGGGCAAGCTCGTGCGTCTCGCGGTGACCGACCCGCTCACGGGTCTTGCGAACCGCCGCGCGCTCGACAGCCGTCTCGCGGAGGAATGGCATCACGCGGTGCGCGAACGCACGCCGCTTTCCGTGCTGTTTTTCGACATCGACCACTTCAAGCTCTTCAACGACACCTACGGGCACGCCGCCGGCGACGAGGTGCTGGTGTTCGTGGCCGGGCGCATCGCTGCAGGATCGCGGCGCGCAACCGATCTCGCCGCACGCTTTGGCGGCGAAGAGTTCGCGGTGGTGCTGCCGGGCACGGCGCTCGACGCCGCGACGCGCATGGCGGAAAAGATCCGCAAACGCATCGAGTCGGACAATCTCACGCTGAGTGGTACGCACCATGGGTGCGTGACGGTGAGCGCGGGGTGCGCGAGCTGCAATCCGCCGGAGGGCGGCAGCGGCGCGAAGCTGCTGGCCGCCGCCGACCGCCTGCTCTACGAGGCCAAGGAAGCGGGCCGCAATCAGGTCCGGTCGCAGCAATGCACGGGCGATGGGGCACAGCCGCTGGTGGATTCCGAAGCCGGAAGCCGAGGCCGCGATGCACCCGCAACGCGAGGCTGAGGCGCGCCGGCTTTCGTGCGGCGCGCGACGCCCGCCATGCCGTTCAGCGCGCGGACTTCGACAGCCGGTGGCCGAGGCCGAGGTTCGAGACGATCTGCCAGGTATAGACGCGCGAATAGTGCACGCCAAACTGGCGGCCGATCAGCTCGCGCACGCGGCTGTTGGTCCACGCATCGCTCGCAAAGCCGTGCTCTCGCGCGGAGCCGTGCAGGGCGCTCGCGATCCAGCCTAGCGCGGCCTGATCGAGCACTGAAGGCCGGCCGCCCACGCTCATCTGCTGGAGCGCTGCAAGGCCGCCGTCCTCGACGATGGACTTGTATCGCCTCACCGTCTGGGCGGAAAGGTGGAGTGAGTCGGCGACGCTATTCACGGTCGCGCCTTCCATCAACATCTGGCCGGCGGCCATTCTTCTCGCGACGCTCGGCAGGTTCTCGGTTCGGGTAAGCATGTGTTCACTCGTCGACGAAAGATTCCGGACACGCGGCATTGCGGATGTGCCGCTCCTGTAACCCTTCCTGCAAGCGGGTCTTGTCGCTTGCCATGGACCCGGCGCCGGTGCGGTGACGCGGGGGTCATGACGGACGGCGAAATCGACGCCCGGTGAAGGGCGCTTGTTGCGAAACGCCTCGGTGTTCCGCAGCGGATATTAATAATTGTTTTTGTAGGGAATGTGTATAGCTAGCGGAAAAATAGTCTGCTTGACTTGTGGATAATCCTGAACTAATGGAAAAAACAACCGACTCGCGTGTGTCAACAATGGGTGCCGCCATTTCGCACGGACTCCGCAATGCGAAGTTTGCTCCCATTGCAGCCAGTTAACCTGACTTAATTGCTCAAACATTGGAAAGCAACACTTTTCCTTGTTTTGTATGACTAAATCGGTATTCAGCATATATTGAGTTGAAACGGTTTTATCCAAAATGAATTAATAGCGACGATCGCACCTTTAGATGTTTGTTAGCGTTTTTGAGGTGCGCGGCAAACAATGGCATGGTCCAGCGCGGGTGATGACGGCTATGGGGCAATTTCAGGGAGTGATTTCGCTTTTTTGTGCAGAATGGTTTTCGCAAACATTTCGAATCGATTGCAATGCAGATTGGATTCGAATGAACGAATGCAGAATGCCGGATTCGCCGCGCAGCGTATCGCGTGGCGAAACGGGTCCCTGAATCCCTCGGGCCGCCAAATGCGTCCGTGCGTTTCGTCAAACGACGCGCGGCCTGGGCGGCGGCCCGCTTTCTGGCCGCTGCGGATGAACCAAGAACTCGACGAAAAGGTAGGTCGTTTGTTGCGCCGCGCTGCGAGCCGGCGCTCGCTCGTGCCGTACGGTGCGTTTCATGCCCTGTTCGCGGGCGACGTGCCGTTGCGGGTGCGTTACGAAAAGCTCGAGGCGGCCGCGGCCGCGTTGTGCGCGCCGCACGAGGCCGACTATGCCTCGCTGCTCTCGACCGATTCGGGCCTGCCCGGCCCGGACTTCTATACGCGCTTCAAGCGCTTGCATACCGAGCGCTATTACGAAACGCTCGGCGCGGACCGGCACCGCATGCTGCGGCTTGCCGAAAAGCGCCAGCTCGCCAACGAGGAACGTGAGCGTGTGTATGCCCATTACCTGCGCTGTGCGGCCGAAGAAGCCTGCATGAACAGCGCTTGATGCGTGCGAGCGGCGCCATGCCGCTCTCTTGCCATTCACGATCCACACAAGGAGGCTTCATGTCCACGCGCTACCATTCGTCCGCGCCGCTGCTCGGCGCCATACTCGTGCTTGCCCTCGGCGTGTCGCCGCATGTACCGCTGTTTGCGCAGACGGCGTCCGATGCCGCGTCCGGGAGTGCGCCCAACGCCGCGCTGCAGATCGGCGAGGTGCAGACCACGGCGACCGTCGTGAGCATCGACGCGGCCACCAACTCGGTCACGCTGCGTGGCGCGCGCCGCAACCTGGTGACGGTCGCCGTCGATCCCGCAGTCGGCGATGTGAGCAAGCTCAAGCCCGGCGATCATGTGAACATCCTCTACAAGGAGGCGTTGCTGCTGCGTGCCGAAAAGCTGGCTACGAGGGGCATCCGCTCGCGCGTCGATACGGTCGCGACCACGCCCGCTTCCGGTGGCATGACGGCGACGGCGCGTAGCGTGCAGGTGATCGCGACGGTGGAGAAGATCGACCGCAAGAGCCGCAAGGTAGCGCTGCGCGGACCGAACCGCACGGTCGTGGTGGTGGCGCCGCCGGACGTGCCGCTCGAATCGATCAAGGTGGGCGACAGCATTCGCGCCGACTACGTGGGCGCGACCGCCGTGCATGTCACGCGCGACGGCCGGAACCTGCAGTGAGGCAGCGACGCCCGGGCGGCGTGCGTTAGTCGGCGCGATTGCGGTCGCGCACGAGGATCGACACGTAGATCGCCGTGCAGACGATGATGACGGCCACGCCGGCAATCACCTTCTGGTGGTCGAAGTTGATGAGCCCGACCACTGCGATGGCGATGCCAGCGGCAGAGCCGAGCGTGCCCATTGCGGCCACGAAAATGCGCACCTTGCTCCAGACGCGATGGCGCCGCTCGGGACCTGCGCCTTCCATAAACCGATGCAGTCGATCAAACATGGCGGCTCTTCCGGGTTGGGTAGAAGACGGTCATGCGGGCGCGAATGACTGCGCGGCGCGGACCAGATCAAGTATAGCCAGCCCATTATTACGCGTTCTTTCCATTGCCTGCGCGCTCACGCGCCGGAATTCCCGATCGTTTTTTGCGCGCGTTTAAGTTTGTCTTAATTTTGGCTCGCCATGATGGAGCGGTCGGGTCGATTCGATAGTTCGATTCGCGGTTGTTCTTCACGTCCCCTGTTGGCCGCCGATTCACTCGGCGGCCTTTTTTTCGTCTGCCGTCGACGTTTGCTAGCGTCGATCACCGCGCATTCAAGCCTTATTTGTGATTCGTCGCGAGGGCGCCCGCGCTGTTTGCACCGCCAAAGAGCTGTGTCAGATATTGCTGGTTGTTGTTCATGATCGACATGAGGTTATTGAGCGCGGTGAACTGGCGGTTGAATTTCGCAGTGAGCTGGGTTGCGCGCACATCGAGCATCGACGACTGCTTTTTGATGTCGTCGAGCTCCTTGTTGATGGCCGTGCTGCGTCGCTCGATGATGCCGCTCGACTGCACGTAAGGCGTAATGGCGCTGTTGAGCTTCGTGGTCAGGCCGCCGCTGCCGAACAGCGCCGCAATCGCGCTGTTGCCCGGTTGCAGCGCCTTCTTGAACGTCTCGTCGTCGATCTCGAGCTTCCCGCTCTTGTCGAGCTTGATGCCGATCTCGCCCAGCGAATGGGTCACGCCGTCGCTGCCCTTCACGCCCGCCGAAACGAGCGCCGGCAGACTCGCCGCGAGGGTGCGCGCGATCGAGTCGCCGAGCAGCGCGCCTGCTTGCGCGCTCGTCGAACCGGTTGCGGCCGTATAGGAGGTCAGCCCGTTCAGGGCATCGACGTAACTGTTGTACGCCTTCACGAAGTCGCGGATGGATGTGCCCGTCGCTTCGGTGTCGGGAGCGACGGTGAGCGTTTGCTTCGTGCCCACCGAGGCGCTTGCAAGCTTGATCGTGATGTCGCTCACCACGCCCTCGAGGGTGTTGCTCGCGCTCGTGACGCGCGTGCCGTCGATGCGCAGCTCGGCGTCGCCGGCTGCCTCGACTTCGCGCATCTGCGAGGAAGCGAGCCGCGTGTCGACGCCCGCGCCCGCCTGCACGTCGATCGCGTTGGCCGCTCCGGTCTTGTTCGCGGTCAGCACGAGGTGCTGGCCGTCGGCGCCGTTGACGATCGACGCCGTGACGCCTGGGTTGTCCTTCGCCCGGTTGATCGCCGCGACGACGTCGGTGAGCTTGTTGCTGCCCGCAGCGATCGTCAGATGCATGGACTTGCCGCCCATCGCGATGTCGAGGCTGCCTTCCCCGAGCGTCTCGCCCGTGTCGAAGCTGTCCGAGGCGAGCTTATGCGCTGTCGCGAGGCGATCGACTTCGACCGTGAAGCTGCTCGCCACGGCGTTCTTGCCGGCCACCGCGCTCAAGCCCTTGTCCTTCTCGCTCGTCGTGACGGTGAAGCGCTGCAGCGCGGCGCCGTCCTTGAACGGCTCGAGCGCGGTCTGGAGCGAAGCGAGCGCCGACTTCAGCGTGCCGAGCGCCGACAGCGTCGTGTTGCTGGCGGTCTGCTTCGCACTGAGGATGGCGCTCGGCCCCGCGATCTTCGCGTTGACGAGCGCCTTGACGAGCTGGTTGACGTCAAGTGCGGAGTTGGTCGCGCCGCTGATGATCGACTGGGCGGCGTCGCTCAGCGCGCTGTTCGCGCTGGCGGTCGTGGTGTTCGTGATCGTGCTTGCCATGAAAGAAGTCCGTTCGTTCTGGTGCGTCGAGTCGACGGAACGCGCGAATGCGCGGCCATGCTTTCATTACGGCAAGCTTTCATGAAACTTTATGAAAGAAATGAAAAGATTTTGAAAAGTGCGCGATCGGCATTGCGGCGGCAGCCAGCCGCCCGCCTCAGACGGGCTCGGGGAAGCCCGAGCGGCCTTGCGTGAGATCGGTGAGCGTGGTGCGCGCGGCGTCCACGGCGGTGGCGGGCAACTGGATCGTGAGGCGGACCGTCATGGTGTACTGGCTTTGCACGAGCGTGAACTGCTCCTGGTCGATCCAGTGGCGCACGCGGGTTTCGTCGGGATAGCCGAGTTCGACGGTGAGGCGCGCCTGCGCAATGCGCTCGACGCGCTCGGCCCCCTGCAGGGCGCTGGCAATGGCGTCGGTATAGGCGCGCACGAGGCCGCCCGCGCCGAGCTTCACACCGCCGTAATAGCGCACCACGGCGGCGAGCACGCCGTCCAGGTCGCGATGGCGCAGCACTTCGAGGATCGGGCGTCCGGCGGTTCCGGAGGGTTCGCCATCGTCGGACATGCCGGACTGGCCGCCCGCGAGCAGCGCCCAGCAAACGTGCGTGGCGGTGGGGTGTTCGTCGCGCAGACGGCGGATTTCGGCCATGGCCGCTTCGCGGTCGGCAACGGGAATGGCGTGCGCGATGAAGCGGCTCTTGCGGACATCGAGTGCCGCGGTGACGGGATGGGCGAGGGTGAAAGTTGGCACAAGCGGGGTGGCACTGCTGGCGAAACCCCCATGTTAACCGATGCTCATGGGCCGGCTTTCGACGTCCGTCCCCATATCTTGCCAGTTTGCGTAATGGTTCTTTGCGCCGGATGCTAGTGACGCCCCGGCCTTCAGCCCGGATAATGCACGGCATGACGGATCTAGCTCTGGCTGGAGCGAAGCCGAACTCCTCATTCGGTGATCCGTCATCGTTCCTTCTCTCGCGGCGCCGCTGCATGTTCCGGCAGACGCGATTCTCCAAAGCACAGAAGCCAAAAAAATCCCCGGTCGGACTGTGTCACGACCGGGGGTCACAAGGCTCGCCTGTTCTCAAGAGGCAATCCCACCTTACGTCCGCAAAATTGCGGCCGCAATCGGAAAAAAAACCTGGTGCGCGTGACACCCGAAGGGCGCTAGTGTTCTCATTCGCGCGCAAAAAAATCCCGGCCATCGCTGGCCGGGCAATGAGAATACACCGTGCGCTCCGGGGAACGAAACGCCCATCAACGTTACCCGCGCGCCGTGCGGCCGGCAACACTTCCGCATTACCTGCAATTACTGACATCTGCCTTTCCGGCCGCAGCCGGCGCGCGGCACGGCAGCCCGGATACGCCGTGTGGCGGGCATCGTGCTCACATTGTTTCGCATGCCGAACGATATCCATGCGTTCGCACACGCGTGCTGAAGTAAGGCGCCGAAATGCGCCGAGGCCGGTCTCCCTTGAGGGAAGACCGGCCTCGGTGTGCCGCTTCAGGGGCCTCCAGAGAAGGCGGCCCCTGGATCACGCGCGCATCACGCGCATCAGTAACGCGGCGGGGGCGGCGGACGATGGTCGTCCTCGCGGTAGCGCGGGGGACCCGGATCGTGCGGGTGATGGTGCATCCACTCGTCGTGTTCCCAATAGCGGTGGCCGTCGTAATAACGGTTCTCGTGCCAGCCGATCGAGACGTGCGCGTCCACCGGCATCATGTGCGGTTGACCGTATTGCGGCGCCGATTCGGCACGCAGCCCATACGGTGCGGACTGAGCGAAGGCGCTCGATGCGCCCATCAATGCGCCGCCGGCGAGCAGTGCTGCGGCGATGGCGCGGGCGGGGGTCTTCCAGCTCTTCGTGTTCATGAGTTACCTCCTCGTTGGTTGCGTCGTCAGTCACGCGGCATCGGGATGCCTTTGTGTTGCGACCACGGTTCAAAGCTTATCGGCCCGAAGCGGAGGAAAACGTGACCACTTGTAAGCTTTCGTTTCATACGATTCTTCATGCGAGAAAGGCTGCTTTGACAGTTGGCCCTTGATGCAGAAAGGATTAAGCGACGCACCTGACAATCGCGACCGAGCCACAGGGGGTCGGGGTGTCAACTGACGTTACATTCAGGCCGCGCGGGCCGCCTGAATGCGTCACGTCTACCGGCCAAGCAGGCCCCGATGTCGTTCTTACCGAGGTGTTTTCGGCGCGGGTGTTGCACCAGCCACGTCGATCGCGCTTTGCGAACCTAGTTGCGCGCGCAACTCATATTTTTGGATCTTGCCCGTGGCCGTGCGCGGCAGTTCGCCGAATCGCACGGCGCGTGGCACCTTGAAGTGCGCGAGAAAGAGCCGGCAGTGCGCGATGATTTCCTCGGCCGTGGCGCTCGCGCCGGGCCGCAGTTCGACGAACGCGCAAGGCACTTCGCCCCACTTCGGATCGGGCATCGCCACGACGGCGGCGAGCGCGACGGCCGGATGGCGATACAGCGTGTCTTCCACCTCGATGCTCGAAATATTCTCGCCGCCGGAGATGATGATGTCCTTGCTGCGGTCGGTAATGCGCACGTAGCCGTCGGGCGTCATCACGCCGAGGTCGCCCGTATGGAACCAGCCGCCGCGGAACGCCTCTTCCGTCGCGCGCTCGTTCTTCAAATAGCCCTTCATGCAGATGTTGCCGCGGAACATGATCTCGCCGAGCGTTTCGCCGTCGGCGGGTACGGGCTCCATCGTCTGCGCATTGCGCACGCTGACGCCGCTTTGGAGGTGATAGCGCACACCCTGGCGTGCGGCGAGGCGCGCCTGCTCCTCGTCGGGCAGCGTCTGCCAGCCCGCCTGCACCGCGCACACGGCAGCGGGGCCGTACACCTCGGTCAGACCATAGACATGCGTGAGTTCGATGCCGATCGCCTTCATCTTCGCGATCACGGCCGGCGCGGGCGGCGCGCCTGCCACCATCGTGCACACCGTGTGAGCGATGCCTTCGCGGTACTCTGCGGGTGCGTCGGCGAGCGCGCCCTGCACGATGGGCGCGCCGCAATAGTGCGTGACGCGCTCGCTGCGAATGAGGTCGAACACGAGCTTCGCGTCGAACTTGCGCAGGCACACGTTCACGCCCGCGCGCGCGGCGACGGTCCACGCAAAGCACCAGCCGTTGCAATGAAAGAGCGGCAGCGTCCAGAGATACACGGCGTGCTTGGGCATGTCCCATTCGAGGATATTGCTCACCGCGTTGAGATACGCGCCGCGATGGTGATAGACCACGCCCTTGGGGTCGCCCGTCGTGCCCGACGTGTAGTTCAGCGCAATGGCGTCCCATTCGTTGCGCGGCGGCTCCCAGGCGAACTCGGGATCGCCTTGCTCGAGGAACGCCTCGTAGTCGGTGGCGCGCGGGAAGTACTCGGGGTCCGCGGGCGCGATGTCGGCCACGCTGATGATCCTGAGGTTGGGGAATTCGAGCGCCGCGCGCTGCGCGAGCGCCGCAAATTCGGTATCGACGATCAACGCCTTCGCTTCGCCATGGCGCAGCATGAACAGCATGGTTGCGACATCGAGTCGCGTGTTGAGCGTGTTGAGCACCGCGCCGAGCATGGGCACGCCGAAGTGCGCCTCGACCATCGCGGGGATGTTGGGCAGCAGCACCGCCACGGTGTCGCCGCGGCCGATGCCCGCCTGCCCGAGCGCGCTTGCGAGTCGCCGCGTGCGCGCATAGGTTTCGCGCCAGTTGCGGCGGACGTCGCCGTGGACCACAGCCAGGCGCTCGCCATAGACCTCGGCGGCGCGGGCGATGAAATCGACCGGCGTGAGCGGCACATAATTGGCTTCGCGTTGCGCGAGCCCTTCTTCGTAGGGGTGCAACATGGCGGTGTCTCCGAACGGTTATTGGTGTGTCGATAGGATTCGCGCTACCGTAGCAGGGCCGCGCATGACAGTCTGTCGCCGGCGCGACAGAGCGGGCCGCGACGCACGGTCCGCCCGACAAGATCGACCCAAAGATTGACCTAACCCAGGAAAGCGCGATGTCGCAATCCATTATGCCCCCGGACGGGACACCGGCCGCCCGCGATTCTTGGCGCGAAGGCGAGCGCATCGACGCCGCCAACGCCGCGCGTCTTGCCTCGCTGTTCGAGCGCTACGCGTGGTTCCGCGGGCTCGCGCCCGAGCATCGCGAATGGGTGCTGGCGTCGTCGCATGCGCAGGGCTATGCCGCGGGCGCGATCGTCGCCGCGCGCGAAGCGCCCTCCGACTGGTGGCTCGGCGTGAGTTCCGGCCTCGTGAAGCTGGCGATCTTCAATGCATCGGGGCGCGGCTGCACGTTTTCGGGCGTGCCGCACGGCGGCTGGTTCGGCGAGGGCAGCGTGATCAAGCGCGAGCCGCGCAAGTATGACGTGATCGCGCTGCAGCCGTCGCTCGTCATGGCCGTCGCCACCGAGACGTTCCACCGGCTCATGGACTGCAGCCTGCCGTTCAGCCGCTTCGTGATCCATCAGCTCAACAACCGCATGGGCGAGTTCATCGCGTTGATCCAGAACAGCCGCTTGCTCGACGTCGATGCGCGCGTCGCGCAGTCGCTCGCGCAGATGTTCAATCCCGATCTTTATCCCGAGACGGGGCGGGCGCTCGACATCTCGCAGGAGGAGATCGGCATGCTGGCGGGCGCGTCGCGTCAACGGATCAATCAGGCCCTGCAGACGCTCGAGCGGCAGGGGCTCGTCGCGCTCTCGTATAACCGCGTGGACGTGCTCGATCTCGACGGGCTGCGCGCATTTGGCCGCGACCAGATCTGAGGACCGCAGAACTCCTTATCAATCTTGCGAGGAATGGAAGACTCTCTCCCTCGCTAGCCGGTTTTTGTGCGTGGCCGCGCTGCGTAGACTTTGCTCATCGAATTCATACGGAGAGCATGGTGAAAAACGCAATGCTGCGCGCGGCGCTGGTGTCGATGATGGCGATCGTTCCGGCGGTCTCGTTCGGTCAATCCACCGGCACGCACAACGGTCCGGTGACGCGGGCCCAGGTGCTGCAGGAATTGGTCGATCTGGAGTCGGTGGGCTACAACCCGGCTTCGGCGAACGATGCCACGTATCCGGAAGATGTGCAGAGCGCCATGCGCCGGCTCGCCGAAAAGCGCGCCAACGAAGCGCGTCTGGCGCAGGAGCAGGTCGCGCAATCGGGTTACGGCGCGCCGCCCGCACCCAATGCAGAAGCGGGGGCGCCCGCCGTGTCGGGCAGCGAGCCGCCGCCCGCGTATCGCCACCATTGATTGCGGCGCTAACCGCGCCCTGAGCCGGCCCGGGTGCCGCTGGCACCCTTGGCGCTCTCGGGGCCGGCCGCGACATCGGGCGGCACGCCGAGCAACTGGAGTGTGCCGGCCGTCACACCCGAAAATACCGGCCCCGCAACCGTGCCGCCATAAAATGCCTTGCCCGCCGGATCGTCGATCATGACCGCGACGATCACGCGCGGCGCGCTCATCGGCGCCATGCCGACGAACAGCGCCCGATAGCGGTTCTTCGCATAGCCCGCGCCGATCTGCTTGCGCGCGGTGCCGGTCTTGCCGCCCACCCGATAGCCTTCCACATTCGCGGCGCGCCCCGTGCCGCCGTCGCTCGTCGCCATCTCCAGCATCTTGCGCATGGCGGCGGCCGTGGCCGGCGTCGTGACCGCGCGCGCCTCCGACGCGGAGGCACCGCCCGCGCCGGCCGGCGCTTCGCGCAGGAGTGCGGCCGGATGCAGCGTGCCGTCGCCGGCGTAGGCCGTGTAGATCTGCGCCATCTGCAAAAGCGAGGTGGACAGGCCGTAGCCATAGGCCATCGTCGCCTGCTCGATGGGGCGCCAGCGCGCCCACGGCCGCACGCGGCCAGGCGCCGCGCCCGGGAACGTGACGCCGGGCCGCTGCCCGAGCCCGTACTCCTGATACTTGTCCCAGATCGTTTGCGCGGGCAGGTTCAGCGCGAGCTTGGCGAGCGCGACGTTGCTCGACTTCTGGATGGCCTCCGCCACGGTCATGCGGCCGTGATTCGAGGTGTCGTGAATCGTCGCGGGGCCGATGCGGTACGTGCCCGGCGCGGTGTCGATGAGGGTGTTCGCGTTGACCTTGTGCAGGTCCATTGCCAGCGAAACGACCACGGGCTTGATGGTCGAGCCGGGCTCGAACGTGTCGACCACGGCGCGGTTGCGCAACTGCTTGCCCGTGAGCCGCGCGCGGTCGTTCGGGTCGAACGACGGCCAGTTTGCGAGCGCGAGGATTTCGCCGTTCTGCGCGTCGAGCACGACGACGCTGCCCGCTTCCGCATGATTCTTCGCCACGGCCGCCTTGAGCTGCGTGTACGCGAGCTGTTGCAC
Source organism: Paraburkholderia sp. BR10872 (assembly GCF_040965835.1). Taxonomy (NCBI): domain Bacteria; kingdom Pseudomonadati; phylum Pseudomonadota; class Betaproteobacteria; order Burkholderiales; family Burkholderiaceae; genus Paraburkholderia; species Paraburkholderia sp. BR10872. The sequence goes on along the minus strand of NZ_JBFRCN010000029.1, from coordinate 55,421 downwards.
GCGGCGGTCGATGGTGAGCTGCACGGTGTCGCCGTTGCGTGGCTGCACGCGCTCGCTCGGCTCCGAAACGACGCGCCCGAGCCGGTCGCGGATCACCTCGCGCTGGCCCGGCGTGCCGCGCAGGCGCGCGTTCGCGGCGAGTTCCACGCCTTCCTGGCCGGCGTCTTCGATGTCGGTGAAGCCCACCACGTGCGCCGCCGATTCACCTTCGGGGTAATAGCGCTTCGAGTCGGCGATCAGGGTGATGCCGCCCATGCCCATCTCGTCGATGTGCGCGGCGGTGTCGGCGTCCACCTGGCGCTTGAGCAGCACGAAGGAGCGGTCGCCGGCAACGCGCCGGTCCAGTTCCGCGAGCGGCATGTCGAGCAGGCGCGCGAGCGGCGCGTGCGCGGCGGCATCGAGAAGCCGCGGATTCACCCAGACTTCGAAAGTCGCAAGGCTCACGGCCAGCAGCGCGCCGTTGCGGTCGACGATGCGCCCGCGCATCGCGTCGAGCTCCAGCGTGCGCTGGTAGCGCTTTTGGCCCTGCTTCACGTAAAAGCCGTGATTGGCGACCTGAATCCAGAACGCGCGCCCGGCCAGCGCTGCAAAGGCCGCGAAGGTGATGAACACGATGAACTTCGAGCGCCACGCGGGCAGGCGCGGCGCAAGCATCGGGTGACGGGTCGCGGTGGCGTGCGGGTCGCGCGGCGGTTTCCTGGAACGGATCATCGGCAAGGCGGGGTGGAAGGCAGAATCACATTGTAAACATGATGTAATTGAATTGAAATGATGGGTGCGCACGGCGGCGAGGCAATTGGGCGCGCGAGCGGTGCAGGGGAGCGGGGGAGGCGCAAAGCGAACCGGGCCGCGAATGCGGCCCGGCGGGTAGGGATGCGTACCGGCGGCGAACCGGCGGCGAGCCGGCGTGGCGACAGCGTTACGCGTGCGCGGGCAAGCGGAAGCTCGCGATCGACTCGCGCAGCACGCTCACCTGATCCTTGAGCGAATGGGCGGCGGCTGCCGCCTGTTCCACGAGCGCCGCGTTTTGCTGCGTCACCTGATCCATCTCGCCCACGGCGCGGTTGACCTGCTCGATGCCGGCGCTCTGCTCGCGCGAAGCGTTGCTGATCTCTTCGAGGATCTCGTGCACGCGTCGCACCGACTGCACGATCTCGGTCATCGTCGCGCCTGCGTTGGTCACGAGATGCTGACCTTCGGTCACGGTGCCGGTCGACTTTTCGATCAGCGCCTTGATCTCCTTGGCAGCGGTGGCGGAGCGCTGCGCGAGGCTGCGCACTTCGGCGGCCACCACCGCGAAGCCGCGGCCTTGCTCGCCCGCGCGCGCCGCTTCCACAGCGGCGTTCAGGGCGAGGATGTTGGTCTGGAACGCAATGCCGTCGATCACGCCGATGATGTCGCCGATCTGCTGCGAGCTCGTCGTGATGTCGCCCATCGTGCGCACGACGTCGTCGACTACAGCGCTGCCGCGCGTCGCGACGTCGGCGGCCTGGCTCGCGAGCGACGCCGCATGCTGGGCGCTGTCCGCGTTCTGGCGCACGTTCGCCGTCATCTGATCCATGCTCGACGCGGTCTGCACGAGCGCCGCCGCCTGTTCCTCGGTGCGTTGCGAGAGATCCGTGTTGCCAGCCGCAATCTCGTTCGCGCCCACGTTGATGTTTTCGGCGCCGCTGCGCACGCGCGAGACGGTTTGCACGAGCGCCGTCTGCATCGTCGCGAGCGCGCGCATCAGGCTGGTCTCGTTCGTGCCCTGCACCTGCAGGCGCAAGGTGAGGTCGCCCTCGGCGATGCGATTGGCCGCGTCCACCGCGCCTTCCAGTTCACCGCCGATGCTGCTGCGCACGCTGCGCACCACGAGCACCATCACGGCCGTGGCGGCCCCGCCCAGCAGGAAGGTCATGCCGAGCCAGCGCAGCAGGCTGTCGTAGAACTCGGCGCGCACGTCGTCCATGTACATGCCCGTCACGATCACCCAGTCCCACGGCACGAAGCGGCGGCCGAAGCTCAGCTTGGGAACGGGCTCGCTGTGGCCGGGCTTGGCCCAGAGGTAGTCGAGGAAGCCGCCGTTCGGGCCGCTCGCGGCGTTCACGAGCCCGGTGAACACATGGGTGCCCGCGGGGTCGGTGAAGTCGCTCAGGTTCTTGCCGTCGAGCTCGGGCTTGATCGGATGCATCAGCATGACCGACTGCGAGTTGTTGATGCTCAGATAGCCGTCGGTGCTGTAGCGGATCGAGCCGATCACGGTCAGCGCCTGCTTCTGGGCGTCGGCTTCGGGCATGACGTTGCGCTGCGAGAGCCCGTAGTAGTAGTTGGCGATGCTCGTCGCTTCGTCGACGAGCGTGGTGAGCTGCGCGCGCCGCTCGCGGATCATCGCTTCGCGGCTTTGCCAGGCGCCAAAGGCGACGATCAACAGCAGGCCGATCCAGAGGATCGCGATCATCGAGCGGAGCTTTTTGTTGAGGGTCATGTTCTGCATGGTCGGTCGGATATTTCACAGGGCAGGAGCGGTGCGACTGGCGATGCGTTGCCGCCAGACTGTGTTTACGGCCCACGCAAACGTGCGCGAGACCCAGGGGGAACCCTGCTTAGGCAGCTTTTTCTTCATACAAATCAAAGTCCTTGATCTGGCGCATATGACGCGCTGCTGAAACGCCTGCGAACGCGCCGACAAAAGCCACAAATTTCACAGCAACTCCATGATTCGCCACTCTTTGCAGGGATCGACTGCGGATAGGAATCATTTCCGATATAGTCGCGACTTTGCCCCCGGCCTGCCTGACTTCGAGGCTTGCGATCAAGCCGGGATGAAGGACCTTTACCAACGATGCGACGCACACGGCGCAGCCCCGCTGCGGCCCGCATGACGTCCACTGGAGCAACAAGAATGAACGCACGCGAACCCGCCCTGGTCCCCGCCGCTCTTGCCACATCGCGCAGCGCGCGGCTGCGCCAGATGCTGACCAGCAACGAACTCGAATTCCTGATGGAAGCGCACAACGGCCTTTCCGCACGCATCGCGCGCGAGGCGGGCTTCAAGGCGATCTGGGGCTCGGGCCTCTCGATCTCCGCGCAGTTCGGCGTGCGCGACAACAACGAGGCGAGCTGGACCCAGGTGGTCGACAACCTCGAGTTCATGGCCGACGCGAGCGACCTGCCCATCCTGCTCGACGGCGACACCGGCTACGGCAACTTCAACAACGTGCGCCGTCTCGTGCGCAAGCTGGAGCAGCGCGGCATTGCGGGCGTGTGCATCGAAGACAAGGTGTTCCCGAAGACCAACAGTTTCATCGGCGGCGAAGCGCAACCGCTTGCCGACATCGACGAGTTCTGCGGCAAGATCAAGGCCGGCAAGGATTCGCAGACCGACGAGCACTTTTCGATCGTCGCGCGCGTCGAGGCGCTGATCGCGGGCTGGGGCATGGACGAAGCGCTCAAGCGCGCCGAAGCGTATCGCCAGGCCGGCGCAGACGCGATCCTCATCCACAGCAAGCTTTCGAAAGCTGACGAGATCCTCACGTTCGCGCGCGAGTGGGCGGGCCGCGGCCCGCTCGTGATCGTGCCGACCAAGTACTACAGCACGCCGACCGAGGTATTCCGCAAGGCGGGCATCAGCACGGTGATCTGGGCGAACCACCAGATCCGCGCGGCCGTTTCGGCCATGCAGGCCGTCACCAAAACGATTTACGACACGCAAACCCTCGTCGATGTCGAAGACCGCATTGCTACGGTCAACGAAATTTTCCGCTTGCAGGACGCCGACGAATACTCGGAAGCCGAAGACCGCTACCTCAGCGCCACGTCGCGCGGCGCGGGCTCGGCGATCGTGCTGGCCGCGAGCCGCGGCTCGGGTCTCGACGCCTACACGGAAGACAAGCCCAAGGTCATGCTGCCGGTCGCGGGCAAGCCGCTCCTGCGCTGGCTCGTCGACGCGTTCAAGAAGCAGTCGGTCAACGACATCACCGTGGTGGGCGGCTACAAGGCCGAAGCCATCGACACGGCGGGCATCAAGCTCGTGCGCAACGAGCGATTCGCGCAGACGAACGAACTCGCTTCGCTCGCGTGCGCGGTCGGTGCGCTCGACAACGACACGGTGATTTCGTACGGCGACCTTGTGTTCCGCAGCTACATCCTGCGCGATCTAGTAGAAAGCGAAGCGGACTTCAGCGTGGTGGTGGACTCGTCGCCCGAGTCGGAGAACAGCAGCACGCGCGACTTCGCATGGTGCTCGGCCGCCGACGAGCGCGATCTGTTCGGCAGCAAGGTGATCCTCGAGCGTGTGGCGAGCGACCCGGCCGCGAACGGCGCGGCCCCGCACGGCCGCTGGATCGGCCTCGTGAACGTGCGAGGCGCGGGCCGTGCGAAGCTCGCGAAGAAGCTCGCGCAGCTGCAGACGTGCGCCGACTTTGACACGCTCGACATGCCGGCGCTGCTCAACGCACTGATCGCAGACGGGGAGAAAATCGAAGTGCAGTACGTGCACGGCCACTGGCGCGGCGTGAACGACCTCGAAGACTTCCGCCGCGCGGGAGATTTCGCTCAGGGCGTCTATACGCACGCGCAAACGCCGCTGGGCGCGGAGGGCCAGGCATGATCGAAGCCGCACAATTCGTCGAAGCGGCGCGCTCGCGCGGCTTCGAGTGGTACGCCGGCGTGCCGTGCTCGTACCTCACGCCGTTCATCAACTACGTGCTGCAGGACGACTCGCTGCACTACGTGAGCGCGGCCAACGAAGGTGACGCGGTCGCGGTCATCGCGGGCGTCGCGCTCGCGGGCAAGCGCGGCATCACGATGATGCAGAATTCGGGCCTCGGCAACGCCGTGAGCCCGCTCACTTCGCTGACATGGACGTTCCGTCTGCCGCAACTGCTGATCGTGACGTGGCGCGGCCAGCCGGGCGTGCCCGACGAGCCGCAGCACGCGCTGATGGGCCCGGTTACGCCGCAGATGCTCGAAACGATGGAAATTCCGTGGGAGACGTTCCCCACGGAAGCCGACCAGATCGCGGCGGCGCTCGATCGCGCCATCAAGCACATGGACGCAACGGGCCGCCCGTACGCGCTCGTCATGCAGAAGGGCAGCGTGGCGCCGTACGAACTCGAGGGCGGCGGCGCGATGCCGGCGAAGCACGCGCTGCCGGTCGCGCAGGTCAAATGGACCGGGCGGACGCCTGATCAACTGCCCACGCGCCAGCAGGCGCTCGAGCACGTGATCGCGGCGACGCCTGCCGAGTCGACGGTGCTCGTCGCCTCGACGGGTTTCTGCGGCCGCGAACTCTACGCACTCGACGACCGCTCGAACCAGCTCTACATGGTGGGCTCGATGGGCTGCGTCACGCCGTTCGCGCTCGGTCTCGCGCTTGCGCGGCCCGACCTCAACGTGGTCGCGCTCGACGGCGACGGCGCGGCGCTCATGCGCATGGGCGTTTTCGCCACGCTCGGCGCCTATGGCCCCGCGAACCTCACGCACGTGCTGCTCGACAACGGCGTGCACGATTCGACGGGTGGCCAGGCCACCGTGTCGGCGCAGGTGTCGTTCGCGAACGTTGCCGCCGCGTGCGGTTACGCCGACGCCGTGGAAGGCGACGATCTCGCCATGCTCGACAGCGTGCTCACCGCCGCGCGCGAACGTGCGAAGCGCGCTTCGGATGTCGAAGGCACGCGCTTCGTACGCCTGACGATTCGCCGCGGTACGCCCGATGGCCTGCCGCGCCCCACGATCACGCCGCCCGATGTCAAGACGCGCCTCATGCGCCACATCGGCGCCGCCGTCGTCACGTCCGCTGAATAAGGAACTACCATGCTGCTGCTCAATCCCGGCCCGGTCACGCTCACCGAACGCGTGCGTCAGAGCCTCCTCCAGGAAGACCTGTGCCATCGCGAAAGCGAGTTCTTCGACGTGCAGGAAGAGGCGCGCACGCGTCTCGTGAGCGTCTACGATCTCGACCCCGCGCAATGGCAGGCCGTGCTCATGACGGGCTCCGGCACGGCTGCGGTCGAAAGTATGATCTCGACGCTCGTGCCCGCGAACGGCAAGCTGCTGATCGTCGAGAACGGTGTGTATGGCGAGCGCATCACCGCGATCGCGAAGCAGTATGGCATCGCGCATGAAGTGGTTAAGCACGACTGGATGCAGGCGCCGGATCTCGCGCGCATCACGGCCGCGCTCGACGCCGACAAGTCGGTCACGCACGTCGCGATCATTCATCATGAAACGACCACGGGGCGCCTGAACGATCTGCGCACACTGGGCGAAGCGTGTTGCGCGCGCGGCGTGCAGATGCTCGTGGACGGCGTGAGCAGCTTCGGTTCCGAAGCGATCGATTTCGGCGACGCGAGCATCGCGGCGGTGGCGGCCACGGCGAACAAGTGCCTGCACGGCGTGCCGGGCGCGGCCTTCGTCGTCGCGCGGCGCGGCGCGCTCGCGCAAGCGCATAGCCGCACGTACTATCTCGATCTCAAGCGTCTTGCCACGCTGCAGGACCAGCGCAATACGCCGTTCACGCCTTCGGTGCACGCGTACTACGCGCTCGTCGAGGCGCTGCGCGAACTCGCTGACGAAGGCGGCTGGCAGTCGCGTCACGCGCGCTATGCGGCGCTTTCCGAGCAGGTGCGCGCGGGGCTCGCTGCGCGCGGCATGGAAAGCGTGCTGCCGAAGGACGAATCGTCGGTGGTGCTGCGCGCGTTCCGCTTGCCCGCGGGCGTCGATTATCCCGCGCTACATGACGCGCTCAAGGCGCGCGGTTTCGTGATCTATGCGGGGCAGGGCGGCTTGTCGGCGGAACTGTTCCGCATCTCGACGATGGGCGACATTCACGCCGCCGATGTCGAGCGCTTGCTGGCCGCGTTCGATGAAGTGACGCGTTGAGGGCGTAGTTCGCAAGCGACTAACGGGCGGCTTCGGCTGCCCGTTTGCTTTTGTAGTCGCGCTTCAATATCCCGTGACTACCGCAAGCGCAAGGGTCGCAGAAGACAGCACGAGCAGCACGAGAAAGAGCGGCAGAATGAAGCGTATCCACTCGCCGAAGCCCACGCGCGCCGTGGCGAGATACGCGAGCAGCATGCCGGAGGTGGGCGTGACCATGTTCGTGAGGCCGCCGCCCAGCACGAATGCGAGCACCGAGGTCTGCCCGCTCACGCCCGAAAGCTGTGCGATAGGCCCGATGATCGGCATGCTCACCGCTGCCTTGCCCGAAACCGAAGGAATGAACACGTCGAGCAGCATCTGCACGGCCATGAGTCCGTTGGCGACCCAGACGCTCGAGCGTCCGTGCGCGAGGCGCGTGAAGTAGTCGATCAGCGTATCGAGCACGAAGCTGTTCTGGAGGATCAATTCGACCGATGCCGCAAGCCCGATCAGGAGACCCGCGAGTACCATGCCCTTCATGCCGTCGACAAAGGCCTCGGACGCGCTGCGCGAATCGAGCCGCCCGACGAGCGCTGTCACGATGCTGATCGCCACATAGAATGCGGAAAGCTCGACGTTGCCCCACTTCAGTTCGCGCGTGCCGAACACGAGTGCAGCGGCCGCAAAAGCGAGGATGACGAGCGTCGCCTTGTGGCGGCGCGAGAGCGGCGTAGGCGCATGCAGCGCCTCGACGGCGGCCTCGCGCCGATAGCCGCTGCGACGCACATAGAGCAGCAGATACGCGACGCCGATCGTCAGAAACACCACGAACACGCCGAGCCGCAACGCCAGCCCGCTAAAGAGCGGCACGCCGACGATGGGCTGTGCCACCGCGAGAGAAAGCGGATTCGTAACCGACGCGATATAGCCGATCTTCGCCGCGATCGCGACGAGCGCCACTGCGAACAGATTCGAGAGGCCCAGTCGCTTCGCGAGCAGCATCACCATCGGGATGATGACCAGGTACTCCGAAATGAATCCGAGCAGGGTGCTGCCAAGCCCGATCAGGATCATGAGCAGCGGCGCGAGCACGTAGACGTTGCCGGCGGTGAGCTGGAGCAGGCGGTCGATGCCGGCGTCCACTACGCCCGTGCGTTTCATGACGCCGAACATGCCGCCCACGAACATCACCATGACGATGAGCGGCGCGTTCTTGATGAGCCCGTTCGGGATGGCGACGAACACGGAGACGAGGCTCGCGGGCGCCGCATGATCCAGCGTGCTCTTTGTCACTGACGGCGCGACCAGCGTGGCGAGATCGCTGCTTTTCGGCACCACGTGGTAGGTGCCCGGAATCACCAGCTTGTCGTGGCGCTCGAAGCGGCCCGCGTCGACGAACCAGGTCATCGCCAATGCGGAGGCGAGTACCCAGAGCATCATGACGACAGGGTGCAGCATCTTGCCGTGCGGCCTGGTTTCCGGTTTTGCGTCTTCGGTGGGCGTCGTGTCTTCGCGCGGGGAAGAGGGCGGAGCGGCGATCATGATAAGGATTCCTCTGTGCGTACTCAGGCGGAAAGCGCCGCGGCGCGTGCGCCCGCATAGCCGAGCTCGGCGGAGATCGCATCGGCGCAGGCTTGAAGACGTTCGAGGTAGTCGGGAATCTCGGCGCGGCCGATGCGCATTTCCGGCCCTGAAATGGCGACGGCCGCCACCGTCGCGCCCGACATATCGCGCACCGGCGCGGAGATCGCCACCGCGCCGGCCGTCACTTCGCCGAGACTCACGGCGTAGCCCTTGCGCGCGATCGCATCGAGTTCCTCGACAAGCGCGATCAGGTCCGGCGCCTCGGGCATCTTCTTCATGCGCGCGAGATAGTCGGTGCGCACGGCACCGGGTGCGAACGCGAGCAACACCTTGCCCGAAGCGCCGTGGTTGATCGACCGGCGGTTGCCCACCGCGCCTACTGCTCGCACCTGGTGCGTGGTCTCGCATCGCGCGACGCAAACCGTCTCGAGGCCCTCGCGCACCCGCAGCACGATCGTCTCGTTGATCGCCTGGTTGAGCGCGAGCATGTGGCGCGAGGCCGAGCGTACGAGCGTGTTTTGCTGCGTGGCCGCCACGCCTAACACGAAGGCTTGCGGGCCGAGCGCGTAGGTGGAGGTTTGTGCGTCCTGTACGACATAGCGGTGCAGCTCCAGCGTGCAGAGCATGCGATAGGTGCGCGATTTGTTGATACCCAGCTGCGTGGACAGTTCCGTTACGCCAAGGCCGGGATGCTCGGCCACATAGCTGAGCAGTTTGAGCGCGTTGTCGACGGCATCGACGATATAGGTCATGGCTATGCTCACTTTGCGTTGAGTCGCGCGCGCGCCCAGTCGGCGAGGGCGTCGGCGAAGGCGTCGAGGTCGCGCTTGAGCGTGTCGAAACCCGCATGCTTCGAACACGTCGCCTCATCCATGTAGAGCGCGCGGTTCAGTTCGATCTGGATGCTGTGCCGGTTGCGCGCCGGATCGCTCACGGCGCGCAGCAGGTCGCCGCCCTGGTAAGGCTCGTTGATCTGCACGCGATAGCCGGCGGCCGCAAAGTGCTCGGCGACCCATTGCGTGAAGGCCGGATCCGACGTCGTGCCGCGCCGGTCGCTGATGACGAAATCGGGGCGCGCCTCGCCCGAGTCGACGTTCATTTCGTTGCCGCGCGATTTCATGGAGTGACAATCCACGTGCCATAGCGCGCCGTGTTGTGCGTAAGCCGTTTCGGCCGCCTGAGCGAGCGCCGCGCGGTAGGGGCGGTAATACGCGTCGATGCGGTGCCGGACTTCATCGACAGAAAGCTTGCGATCGTAGAGCGGCATGCCGGGCAGCGCGTAGCGGCGGATCAGTCCCATGCCGCGTCGCGTGTACGGCTCGGGCGCGAGCGGCTCGGGCCAGGGCTCGGCGAGCAGTTCGGCGTCGATGTCGGTGATGGCGCGGTTCGGGTCGATATAGGCGCGCGGAAAGCGTGCGCCGATCAGCACGCCGCCGCGCGCGGGAACGCCGCCCCACAGTTCGTCGACGAACGCGTCCCACGAGGTGAGGATCGCCTCGCGCGGCGCGACGGTGCCGAAGTCGTCCGGCAGCGTAATGCCGCTATGCGGGGAGTCGAACACGATAGGCAGCGGCGCAGCCTGTGCCGCAACGGTGAAGCAGGGCGCGTGTTCGTCTGCCTGGGGGGAAAGAAGGCTGGTGTTCGTCATCGCTAGTCAGTTACTTGTCGTCTGTTTTAGTGAATAAAACAGCGTTTTAATTTCAAGAGACAGCGTAGCGCGCGGTAAAAATTGGGCCGATTGGGGTTTCCCCTGGAATGGCTCGGTAAAAACGGTGAAATGAACCAACTGTAAAGGATTACAGCGATTTTGACGGACGCCGCGACGCCGTGCGTCGTGTCGCGGGTTTTTGACAGCTTCTTGACGGGACGGAAAGCCGGCCCGAATAATTAATAATACGCTGTTTTAAACAATAAAACAAGCGGGTGAGGCAAGCATCGCTAACGGGGAGTACGAGCAGGCAACCGACGCTCTGCGCTGCACAGCGATGCCGTTTCATCAGGACTGCAAAAGATAGATCGCACCTCGCGGCGCGCATCTGGAGATCAACGTCAATTGATGGCACATCGAATGCCAGAAGGAGAAAAACGCATGTTTCACGCATCCCGGCACACCCTCGCACTCGTCATCGGCGGTCTCGGTCTCGCGGCCTCGCACGCTAACGCGCAGTCGAGCGTCACGCTCTACGGCATCGCCGACGGCGGCTTCACCTACACGAGCAACCAGGGCGGCAAGTCGAACTTCCAGGCGACGGCCGGCAGCGAGCAGGGCTCGCGCTGGGGCCTGCTCGGCAGCGAAGATCTGGGCGGCGGCAATCGCGCGATCTTCCGCCTCGAGAACGGCTTCAACCTGCAGACCGGCACCGCGAGTGCGAACGGTCGCATCTTCGGCCGCCAGGCGTGGGTGGGCCTCGCGAGCGACCGCTGGGGCTCGCTCACGTTCGGGCGCCAGTACAACGCGGCGCAGGACTCGCTCGAACCGCTGCAGATGGCCGTGGAGACGTCGCAATACGGTACGCACCCGTTCGATACCGACGACCTGAACAACACGTTCCGCACCGACAACTCGGTCAAGTACGTCACGCCCAAGTTCCACGGCCTGACGATCAACTCGATGTACGGTTTCAGCAACAACGCGGGCAACTTCGGGACGAACCGTTCATGGAGCGTAGGCGCGAGCTATGCGGGCGGGCCGCTGCAGTTCGGCGCAGCGTATGTGCAGCTCGATCATCCGGCCACGGACACGACCGGCGCGATTCCTTCGGACAACTACTTCACGTTCCTGAAGGGCATTACGCAGCAGCGCATCTGGGGCGCGGGCGGTGTGTACACCTTCGGCAATCTCGGCGTGGGTGCGATGTACACGAACGTCGCGTTCGAGCTGACGCCGCAAAGTCAATACCAGCACTATCAGAACGCGGAAGTCAGCCTGCGCTATGCGATCACGCCGTCCATTCATGCCGCGATCGGCGAAACCTGGACGGGCGTGAATGCGAACGGCCAGAAGGATAGCTGGCACTACTGGCAGACGACCAGCGCGCTGCAATACTTCCTCTCGAAGCGCACGGATGTCTATCTCGACCTCATCTATCAGCGCGCAACGAACGCCGTGGCGCAGATCGAAGGGACGTCGGGCGCATCGAGCAACGGCAACCAGTTCCTCGCGGTGACGGGCATCCGCCACAAGTTCTGAGTGGCTGACCCGGGCGGTCAGTTCGCGGCGCGCTCGCGCGTGCCGATCGTGCTGGCCGCCTTCGCCTGCTTCGCGGGCTTGCGCCGCGCACGCGCTTTCTTGAGCCAGATGAGCACGCCGGTCACGCTGAGCATCGCGACGACAACGCCGGTAATGCTGATGGCGATACGTCCCGGCAGCCCGGCAATGCGGCCCGAGTGCAACGGAAACTGCGCCTGCATGAAGATATCGCCTGCGCTGCCGCGGCCCGGAATCTGCCTGCCGAGCACCTGGCCCGTGCGCGCGTTCATGATGAGCCACGCATTGCCGAGGCCCGCGTCACCGTGATCGTTGCCCGCCTCGAAGTAGCCCACGCCATACACGCCGGAGGTGGGCAGCCCGAAGAGTCCCCCCGGCGGCGCTGTGATGCCTTCCCGGCGGCCCATCCCGGCGGCTTCCGCCACGATGCGTTCGCGCGCGGCGGTGGCTTCAGCGGGCGTGAGCGCGGGGCCCGGCGCGACGATGCGGAACGGGTCCGGCGCGAGCGTCGAGAACACCGACACCACGGGGCGCACGACCTGCGTGCCGAGGTTCATCGAAATCGATGTCACGGCCACCACGATCAGGAGTCCCCAGAGCCACACGCCGCCCGAGCGGTGCAGATCGAACGTGAGCGCATACCCGCCGCGCTTCACGCGAAAGGCGAGCGACTTGCGCCAGCTTTTCAGGTTCGGGAACGCGAGGACGATCGCGATGAAGCCGTCGAGCAGCCATACCATCCCCACCACGCCCATCGTCCACACGCCGAAGTCGATGCCCATCTTCGTCGGCATGAATAGCGTGTAGTGGAGTTGGTAGAGGAAGGGGATCAGGTTCTGGCGCGCAAGCGAAGCCTTGCCCCACATGCGGCGGCCTTGCTCCTCGCCCGTGACGGGGTCGAGCGCGACCTGGTTGAAGTCGAGCGCGTAGGGCGCCTGGCTCGCGGGGTTCAGGCGCGGCGCGACTTGCGCGATCCAGGTATGGCCAGGCTCGACGGAAAGCGGCATGAAGGTTACGACCGCATGCGGTTCTTCGGCCTCGAGACGCTTCGCGAGTTCGAGCGCAGGCAGCGGGGTGCCCGGCGTCGCGCTACGGAAGAACGTTGGATTGAGCAGCGCGTCGAGTTCGTGGTCCCACGCGATCACCGCGCCGGTCAGTCCGGCGAGGAACAGGAAGGCTGCGGTGCCAAGACCGAACCAGCGGTGCAGGCGGACCAGCATCGGTCTCATGCAAAACCTCGGCTCGCCGGCCGGCGCGCGGGGGCGAACGCAATCACGATTGGGCTCACGGCAATCTTGAAAAATACTGCAAATAGGAATCGTTTGCATTCTACGGATCGACCGTCGAAGGCGCAAGCTTTGCGAAAGGCGAGGATATGGGGGCGGAAGAAGCGCGGAGCGCGCAGAAGCGGACGTGGCGCTTGCGAGATGTCGTCGCGAGCGCCGCTACGACCATGAGACGCGATGCCTGGCCGCAGCGGCCGGGCGTGCGATCACACGGGGTCCTTGTCCGGCGGCCCCTCGGGCTGCTGCGGTTCGTCCTTGTGATGGCCCGGTGCCGGTGGGGTGAGCGGGTCGCGTTCGGGGTCCCGTGTCGGATCGGCGAGTGGATCGGGAAGCGGATTCGTGTGCGAGCAGATCATCGCGAGGTCCTCTTGCGCTAAAGCGTGCGGACGTGTGGTGCGCGTCAACCTATAGCGTAGGCGATCGATTGCATGCCTGGCACTCGCAATTGAACAATCGCCGCGCGCGAGTGCGTGCGAATCAGAGCCCGTCGAGGTCGGCCGGCGTGTCGACGTCGCGCAGAATGCCCGGATCGTCGACTTCGATGCGTGTGAGCGGGTGGGTGCTCAGCAGGGCGCGTGCGCCCGCGTCGCCGTCGAGCGCGACGAGCGCTGCGCGATGCGCGTAGCCGAAGCCCACCGGATGTCCGCGCTGCCCGCGATAGAACGGCGCGACGAGCGACGCGCCGCCATCCAGTGTGCGCGCCACGGCTTCGATCGATTCGACGGCAATGCAGGGCATGTCGGCCAGCGCGACGATCCAGCTTTCCGCTTCATGATCGGTTTCCACGCCCGCAGCGAGGCTCGCGCCCATGCCGCGCGCGGCGTCGGGGGCGAACACCACCTCGCAGCCCGCGTCGTTGAGCACATGCGCGAGTGTTTCCGCCCCGGGACGGACAACGGCGATCACTTTGGGTACGACGCGTAGCAGCCGTTGCGCGGATTCGCGCGCGACGCATGTGCCTTCAGGGAGGGGAGCGAGGAGCTTGTTGCGCAGTCCGTTGGGATCGAAGCGCGAACCGGTGCCGGCGGCGAGCAACACGCCGGTGGCGAACGAAGCATAGGCCATGGCTGTGATACGCCGCGAAGAGGGTGAGCAGTGATTGTGCGGCGCAAGCGCGCGTGAGGCAAGCCCCGCGCGCGGCATAGGCCTTGCTCTGTCCTGCATTTGCCGACTGCGCATGCACTATGCGGGTGCAGACCGGTGCCGGTCACACAAGCGAATTCATCTGTGGAACGACCTTGTCGAGCGTAATCGGCAAATCGCGTACGCGCACGCCCGTGGCGTGATACACGGCATTCGCAATCGCCGCCGGCACGCCGGTAATGCCGATCTCGCCGATGCCGCGCACGCCAAGCGGATTGAAGCGCAGATCGGGTTCGCCGACGAACAGCACGTCCAGCTCGCCGATGTCCGCGTTCACGGGCACGTGATATTCCGCGAGATTGTTGTTGGCAATGCGGCCCACGCGCGTGTCGAAGAGGCCCTCTTCGTGCAGGGCCGTGCCCACGCCCCATACCATGCCGCCCATCAACTGGCTGCGTGCCGTTTTTTCGTTGAGCACGCGTCCCACGTCGTACGCGCCGACGATGTGCGCCACGCGCATCGTGCCGGTATCGGCATCGACGTGCACTTCGGCGAATACCGCGCCGAATGAGTGAAACGCATACTGCTGCTTCTCGGCGCCTGGCTTCGTCGCGACCTGCGCCTCGAGCGGCTGGCCGCCCGCGCGTGCGATGACGGCGGCGGCCGGGTCGCGTCGCGAGCTGTCGCTGCGGCTTACGACCCAGCCGTCCTGCACGGTCACGTCGTCGGCGGCGAGTCCGTAGACGGGCGAGCCGCGATCGGCGCGCGCGAGCGCAATGAGCTTGTCGCGTACGGCCATGCACGCGGCCTGCACGGCGGGCGAGACACTCGCCGCCGACTGCGAGCCGCCCGAAACCGGCGCGATCGGCAAGGTCGAATCGCCCAGCGCGAAGCGGATGCGGTTGGGCGGGAAGCCCAGCGCGTCGGCGGCCACCTGGGTCATCACCGTGTAGGTGCCGGTGCCGATGTCCTGGGTGCCCGACGCGACTATCGCGTTGCCGTCGGGCAGGATGCGCGCCACGGCGGCGGCTTCGCTGCGGTTCGCGGGATAGGTCGCGCTCGCCATGCCGAGGCCGATGAGCGTGTTGCCGTTGCGCATGGCGCGCGGCGTGGCGATGCGCCGTGACCAGTTGAAGCGTTGAGCGCCCGCCTCGTAACACTGGCGCAGCGCTTTCGACGACCACGGCTTGCCGTCCTGCGGCTCGCTTTCCGCGTAGTTCTTCAGGCGCAGCGCAACCGGGTCCATTTTCAGTTGCCACGCCAGCTCGTCCATGGCCGATTCAAGCGCGAACGAGCCGGTGGTTTCACCGGGCGCGCGCATGAAGGTCGGTGTGCCGACATTCAGGGGTACGACACGATGGCTCGTGCTGCAATTGGGCACCGCGTACATCATGCGCGTGACGAGGCCGCACATCTCGAGCCAGTCTTCGAAGGTGGACGTGTGGGCCAGCGTGTCGTGGCGCAGGCCCGTGAGCGTGCCGTCCGGGCGCGCGGCGAGCGACAGATGCTGCTCCGTGTGCGGGCGCGAGCCGACGGGGCCGAACATCTGCGGCCGAGCGAGCGCGAGCCTCACGGGGCGTCCCGTCTGCTTCGCGGCCATTGCGCACAGGCTCACGTGCGACCACGACGAACCCTTGCAGCCGAAGCCGCCGCCGAGGAACGGCGAAATCACGCGCACGTTGTCCGGCGCGATGCCGAACACGGCCGCCACCGCGTCGCGCGCGCCGCTCACGCCCTGGGTGGCGTCGTAGAGCGTGAGATCCGGGCCGTCCCAGTGCGCCATCGTCGCGTGCGGCTCCATCGGGTTATGGAATTGCGTGGGCGTGGTGTAGACGGCATCGAAGCGCACCGCGCCTTCATGCAACCCGGCTTCGACGTTGCCGCGCGTCGATTCGACCGGGCGCCCCATTGGGCTGGGCGGCGCGTGCGCGTCGCCTTTCGCGCGATTGAAGTCGAGCGTGGCCTGCGTCGGCGCGTAGGCGATGTCGACGTGACGCGCGGCATCGGTGGCGTGTTCCAGCGTGTCGGCAACCACGACTGCAACGGGCTCGTTGCTGTAGCGCACGACGTTGTCCTGTAGCAGCGTGAGGTGCCGTCCCGCTGGTGGTTTGAGCGGCGAGCGCCCGCCGTTGGGCAGCCGCATCGCGCTCTGGTACGTCATGACGAGCAGCACGCCGGGCATGGACTGGGCGCGGCTCGAGTCGATCGACGTGATCGTGCCGCTCGCAATCGTGCTGGTCACGAGCACGGCATGGGCGAGCCGCGTTTCCGGGAAATCGCTCGCGTAGAGGGCGCCGCCCGTGACCTTGAGCATGCCGTCGATGCGGTCCATCGGTTGTCCGGTCAGCGCGCTCATGCGAAATCTCCGGTGTTGTTGCCTTGCGTGCCGGTGGCGGCGAGCAGCGTCGAGCGGATGATCGCGCGTTGCGCGAGTCCGACCTTGAACGCATTGCCGCTCAGCGGCTTCGCCTGCGCGAGTTCCGCCGCGGCGGCCTCGCGTAGCGTCGACGCGCTGAGCGTCTTTCCGGCGAGATGCTGTTCCGCCACGCTCGCGCGCCACGGTCGGTGCGCCACGCCGCCCAGCGCGATGTGCGCCGCGCGGATGCGGTGGCCGTCGAGTTGCAGCGCGCTCGCGACCGAGACGAGCGCGAACGCATAGCTCGCGCGGTCGCGGATCTTGAGGTAGTGCGCGTGCTCGCTGAACAACGGCGGCGGCAGGTCGACCGAGGTAATCAGTTCACCTGATTGAAGTGTCGTGTCGAGATCGGGCCTGTCGCCGGGCAGGCGATGAAACGAGGCGAACGGGATGGTGCGTGCGCCGCCCGGTCCGCTCACTTGCACGGTGGCGTCGAGCGCCGCGAGCGCAACGCTCATATCGGACGGATTGACGGCCACGCATTGTGCGCTTGCGCCGAGGATCGCATGCATGCGATTGAAGCCGCCGATCGCTGCACAGCCGCTGCCGGGCGCACGCTTGTTGCATTGGGCGAACGCGGTATCGTAAAAGTACGGGCAGCGTGTGCGTTGCATGAGATTGCCGCCCATGGTGGCCATGTTGCGCAGCTGCGGCGACGCGCCGGCGAGCAGCGCCTGCGAGAGCAGCGGGTAACGCGTGCGCACGAGCGTGTGATTGGCCGCGTCGCTGTTGCTCACGAGCGCGCCGATGCGCAGGCCGCCGTTGGGCAGCGTTTGAACTTGATCGAGCGCCTCGATGCGCGTGATATCGATGAGCGTCACCGGATGCGCGATGCCGCCTTTCATGAGATCGAGCAGATTCGTGCCGCCGCCGATGAACGCCGCACCGGGACGCTGCGCGGCGGCAATCGCGCCGTTCACATCGGCGGCGCGCTGGTATGAGATGGCATCCATTTGTGTGCCTCCGTACTCAGGCGCTGGCCGTGTGCGCGTCGCGCACGGCGGCCACGATGTTGACATAGGCGCCGCAGCGGCAGATGTTGCCGCTCATGCGCTCGCGTATTTCGGCATCGCTCAGTTGGGCGGGGCGCGTGCGCACGTCGGGTGTAGCGGCGCTCGCTGCGCCTGCCGCGAATTCGCTCAGGCATGCCGTGGCCGAACACAGTTGGCCCGGCGTACAGAAGCCGCACTGGAAGGCGTCGTGCTCGATAAACGCACGCTGCACGGGACTGAGCGTGGCCACGCCCGCGAGCCCTTCGACCGTGGTGATGCGCTGGCCTTCGTGCATCACAGCGAGCGTGAGGCAACTGTTGATGCGCCGTCCTTCGACGAGCACCGTGCAAGCGCCGCACTGGCCGCGATCGCAGCCCTTCTTCGTGCCGGTGAGTCCCGCGTAGTCGCGCAGCGCATCGAGCAGCGTGACGCGCGGTTCGATATGCAGCGTGTAGGCGCGGCCGTTGATGTCGAGCCTGACCGGCTGCGCGGGCGCGGGCGGCGGCGCTTCGGTGGGGGCGGTGGCAGGCGGCGCATTCTGGGCATGCAGATGAGGCGTCGCGCTCAACGCGGCAGCGGCAGCCGCCGATTGCAGGAAGCGGCGGCGGGTGACGTCGGCGGGCGCGCGGGAGGGGGAAACTTGGGAGGCGTCGTCGCAATCGCACGGCGCATCGAGGGGACGTTCGTTGGACATGGCGATCTGCGGACTCCAGGATGAAGACAGTACATAATCCGGGACTTCAGGCGCTGGCCGCGCGGCGTTGCGCAGGGCTTCGTCGCGCAGCGGCGCGCCTCTTTCGTGCAGCAATTCCGATGCCGCGGTGGCTCGACCGGGCACTGCAGAACTGCAAAGTGCACTTCTCGAACACGAAAGTAAAGCGCTTACGTGTGAATTTTTCGCTGCATATTGCTTGATGGCGCAACGCTGTCGCATGGCTGGCGCCATTCCGGCGCGAAGCTGGCGCCATGGACAGAAATGCAATGCCGCAGGCGGGAAAAGGGTATTGAAAGATGATTGCGCGACGAGTCGTTCCGCGCAACGCCTACGCTATGCGCGGTCTTCCTGAAAGTTGAGGTGTCGGCCTGGCTATCTGGTGCTTCACGCTCGACCACAATGGTACGGTGTCCTTCCGACACGCCGTAGACCGCAGCGGCGGTGCGCTTGCAGACATTCGCCTTATCGATCGACTGAGGAATTGCGCACGAGTCAATCGAGAGGATCGCTAACCATGTCGGCGGTGCTCAGCGCAGCCACGGCCTCGCGCAGCCACACGAGCGCCGGATCGGCGTGATTGCGTGGGTGCCATGCCGCATGCATCGAAAAGCCGCGTGCCTCGAACGGCAGCTCGAACAGATCCACGCGGTCCTGGTAGCGTGCGGCGAGCCGATAAGGCAGCGTTGCCACGTAGTCTGTGCGAGTGAGCACCTCGGGCACGAGCGTGAAGTGCTGTACTGAGTGCGCCACGCGGCGGCGTCGGCCGAGCGCTTCGAGATGTTCGTCCATGAAGCCGAAGAAGCTCGCGCCGCTGGTCGAAACGAGCACGTGCTCGAGCGCGCAATAGCTGTCCAGGTCGAACGGGGCTGCGCCGCGCGGGTGCCCTTTGCGCTGCGCCACGACGAAGTGTTCGTCGTAGAGCTTTCTGGCCTTGAGTGTTGGCGGCACCTGTTGCGCGGAGCCGAGCAGCAAATCGATTTCGCCGCGCTCGAAGCGCTCGGCGAGCGAGCCGGATTCAATCGCGATGAACGCCAGTTGCAAGCCGGGCCCAGCCAGACGCGGCCACGCGATCATCAGCGGCAGGCCGAGCACGGCCACGCACTGGTCGCTCGCGGCGACCACGAAGCGCCGTGTACCCGTGAACGGATCGAAGGCGCTCTCGCGGCGCACCACCGTTTCGAGCGTCTTGAGCGCCGCATGCAGCGGCTCCATCAGTTCGAGCGCGCGCGCCGTGGGGGTCATGCCGCGGCCATTGGCGGCGGGAAGGAGCAGCGGATCGTCGAAGAGTTGGCGCAGCCGGGCAAGCTGCGCCGAAACAGCCGGCTGCGTGAGATTCAAGCGCGCGGCGGCGTGCGTCACGTTCAACTCGGCGAGCAGGGCGTCGAGTGATACGAGCAGGTTGAGGTCGATACCGGAGAGATCAATCACGGTGATGGGTGGAATGTCGGCGATTGATTTCAAGAATACGTCTCGCTCGCCTAGAGTTCAATCCGTCCGATGAACACCTTTCCACTAGGAGAAGCCATGAAAGCCTGGATGCTCGATCAACCCGGTCAACCGCTCGCACTGCGCGACTTGCCGCAACCCGAACCGCGCCGCGGCGCGCTGCTGGTGCGCGTGGAGGCCGTGCCGCTCCTGAGCTATACGCGCCAGTACGTGCAGGGCAAGCTGCCCTACGGCTACCCGCAGGGGCCGTTTTCGCCGGGGACCAACGGCATCGGTCGGGTGCTAGCGGTCGGTGAAGGCGTGTACGGCTATCGCGTCGGCCAGCGCGTGGCGCTGAGCCCCTACTGGATCGCCGACGAAGCGCTGCGCGAGCCCGCCCAGGCGCTGCTCGGGCTCACGGCGATCAGCCCGGACAGCGGGCCGATGCTCCGCGATTATCCGCACGGCACGCTGCGCGAGGCCGTTGAGTTTCCGGCCTCGACGGTATTTCCGCTCGATGGCCTCGATCATGTTCCTTCGGCGCAGCTCGCGGCGCTCGGCAAGCTCGTGGTGCCGTTCGGCGGCCTGCGGCGCGGCCGGCTCGCGGCAGGCGAAACCGTGGTGGTGAACGGCGCGGCCGGCGCGTTCGGCTCGGCGGCCGTGCTCGATGCGCTCGCACTCGGCGCAGGCCGTGTGGTGGCGCTCGGACGGCGCGCGGCGGCGCTGGCGCCGCTCGCGAAGCTCGGCGGCGGGCGTGTGGTCACCGTCGCGCTCAGCGGTGAGATGGCGCGCGACGTGGAGGCCATCCGTGCCGCCGCGAACGGCGGCGCCGATCTTGCCTTCGACATGGTGGGCCACGCCACCGACCCGGGCGCCACGCTCGCTGCGCTGCGCAGCCTGCGCCGCAACGGCCGCATGGTGCTGATGGGCAGCATGGAGGTGGATCTGCCGATCAAGTATGGAGAGATGCTCATCAACAACTGGGAGTTGATGGGCCACTTCATGTACAGCGGTGCGGACTACCGTGCGCTGATCGCGCTCGTGCAGTCCGGGCAACTGCCGCTCGATGCGATCGAAGTCCAGCGTCACCCGTTCGATGCGCTGGAGACCGCGATCGACGCGGCGGAAAAGGCGGAAGGGCTGATCTGCGTGACCGTCTGCACGTCGCAAGGCGCTTGAGCGCGCCATAAACAAATCGGCCCGCAAGCCCGATTGACGCTTGCGGGCCGATGACGTTGCGAGTGCAGCGAGGTTCAGTCGATGCCGTGGAACACGGCGTCGTCCGGGCCGAGGTAGGCAGGCGGACGCCAGACAGCGTCGCGCATCGAGTGCTGCACGAGATTTTCCACGCCCAGCAGCACCGCGAAGATCGCCATGCGCACCGGAATGCCGTTGTCGGTCTGGCGGAAGATCGCGAGGCGCGGATCGTGGTTCAGATCGGTCGAGAGATCGTTGGCGCCCGGGCGGCTATCGCGCGGCAGCGGGTGCATCACGAGCGTTTCAGCGCTGCAGCACTCGTCCATCGTTGCCTGGTTGATCTGGAATTCGGGCGTGTAGCCTTCGAACGACTCGTCGGCGAAGCGCTCCTTCTGGATGCGGGTGGCGTACAGCACATCCGCACCGCGCAGACCCGCGCGCAGGTCGTGCGTCTGCTCGACCACATGGCCGTTGGTCGAAATCTTGTCGACGATGTACGCCGGCATTTCGAGCTGCGGCGGCGAAATGAGCGTGAACTTGATGCCGCGATACAGCGCGAGCAGCTTCACGAGCGAGTGCACCGTGCGGCCGTACTTGAGGTCGCCCACGAGCGCGATATGCGCGCCGTCGACGATCTTGCCCAGACGCGAGAACTCGCGCTGGATCGTGTAGAGATCGAGCAGCGCCTGGCTCGGGTGCTCGCCGGGACCGTCGCCGCCATTGATCACGGGGATGTTCACGGCGCGCGCGAATTCGGCCACCGAGCCTTGATCAGGATGCCGAATCACCATCGCATCCACGTAGCCGGCCATCACGCGGCTCGTGTCGTAGATCGATTCGCCCTTGGCCATCGAGGAGAACGTGAAGCCGGTCGTGTCGCACACCGAACCGCCCAGGCGGCAGAACGCGGCGCCAAAGCTCACGCGCGTACGCGTGCTGGCTTCGAAGAACAGGTTGCCGAGCACCGCGCCTTCGAGCACGCGCGAGATTTTCCGGCGGCGCGCGATGGGCTGCATGATGTCGGCGACGCGGAACAAGGCCTCGACGGAGTCGCGCGAGAACTGGTCGACGGAGAGCAGTTGCGGCTTGCCCTCGAACTGCATCTGGCTGGCGAGCGAGCGCGCCGAGTCTACGCTTTGCGTATAGTCTTCGCGCGGCTCGCCGTTGCCGACGATTTCCGAAACGAAGCGCTCGACGATCTCCGGCATGGCGCGCGATTCCTGCGACTCCTCGGGCAGCAGCCACGTGTCGAGCGCACGACGCGACACGCCGATGCGGCTCGCAAATGCGTCGCGGGTCATGTTCAGACGCCGCATGGCGTCACGGAGGAAGGCTTGTTGCGGAACGCTCATGCTGGCACCCGTGATTTCTGGTTAATGTACGCGGTGCGTATATTAGTTCGGTGGTGTGAGAAGTCAAGTTCTTTTGTCGGAGGAGCGCTCGAGAAACCGTTCTGCGCGCGTGAGACCGTACCGCGCGCGCAGCCCGCCGCTTGCTGGCACCCGCCCGCAACTGCGCGATCTTGGGTTAAACTGCGCGACATGCTACGTAACCCGCTCCGCCACGACCTGCCGAATCTCACCGCCGCCACGCGCGCGGTGTCGTCGCTCGCGCAGGCCACTTCGGTGTGGGTGAAAGCCAAAGCCAAAAAACAGCCGCTCATCTGACCGGAGTCTGCTGTTCCGTCAGATGTGCGACGGAACGGCCAGTCGAAGGCGCCCTGCCTTCCGCCTCACTCACGGCTTGCTTCCCTCCTGCGCACCGCTGAACGGACCTTCCATACGGTCGAGTTCAAGGGAAAGTCATGTCTGAGTTTTCGGGTATCTGGATTCCGCTCATCACGCCGTTCAACGCCGGTGCAATCGATCATGCGTCGCTCGACGCGCTCGTGCGCCACTACGTCGAGGCCGGCGTGGCCGGCTTCGTCGCGCTCGGCACGACCGGCGAACCCGCCGCGCTGAGCGACACGGAAGCGGACGACGTGCTCGCCACCGTGCTGGCGTCGGCGAGCGGCCTGCCGGTCGTGGCGGGCGTGAGCGGCAATCACACGGCGGCCGTCTGCGAGCGGATCGCGGCGCTCAACGAGCAGCCCGTCGCGGGCGTGCTGGCGGCCGCGCCTTACTACATCCGCCCATCGCAGGCGGGTGTGATCGGCCACTTCGCGGCGCTCGCCGATGCAAGCCGCAAGCCCCTGATCGTCTACGACATTCCCGCGCGCACGGGCGTGCGCATCGAGTTGCCGAGCCTGCTCGAACTCGCCGCGCACGAGCGCATCGTCGCGGTGAAGGACTGCGGCGGCTCGCTCGACAAGACGCTCGCGCTGATTCTCGACGGCCGTTTGCAGGTGCTCTGCGGCGAGGACATCGACATGTTCGGCGCGATGTGCGCGGGCGCGAGCGGGGCAATTGCGGCGTCGGCGCATTGGCGGCCGGAGCGTTTCGTGGGGATGGCGCGCGCGTTGCAGGAAGGGCGTCTCGCCGATGCGCGCGCGATCTGGCACACACTCGTGCCGCTCGTGCGTGCGGCGTTCGCGGAGCCGAATCCGGGCCCGGTGAAGGCGGGGCTCGCTGCGTGCGGGCGGATCCGCAATGAACTGCGCGCGCCGATGACGCGTGTGAGCGATGAGCTGGAGGCGTCGCTGGTGCGCCTCGTGGTTTGACGCTGCCCGTGCGGGAAGGGTGCGTGGTGGGATGAGATGCTGGGGCAGGTGCGGCGTGCGCCGGTTCTTGTGCGCCGCCCGGAAGCGGCGCGTCTAGCGCGCCGCGCGTGCGCTCGCGGCGCCGGACGCGCGGCGGCGGCGCGAGCGAGGGCGTTCGACTGCAGCGGGTTCGCCGTTCAGCAGAATGCGGCGGCCGGGCACGTGCTGCGCAACGAGGCGGGCGATATCGAGCGCCGTGCTCTCGGCGGGCACGACCTGACGGCGGGCGCTGTCATCGAGCGGCGTCGTCCATTCGACGAGCCGGTAAGCGCGGCCCCACGGATGCTGGAGCGGCGTGGACACCCGGCACGACGCGACCGTCGAAGCGGCGCCGTCGCGCAGCAGGGACTGCAGGTGCACTAGTACATCGTCTTCAACCATGACCTCGCTCCTCCTAAGCTTGCCGCGCAAAAAAACGCCGCCGATGTTCCGGCGGCTCAACAGGGGTTGAGCCTATGTTTGCAGCAAAGAATTAAACCAACCTTAAGAGAGGGCTTGGGCGCCGGCAGCCCGAGTGTGACCGGCACGGCCGATGGCGGCGCCGGCGCGAGCCCTATGCGGGCGCGCACCAGCCAGAAAAATGCTGTGGGGCGGAGCGGCCGGCCTGCGTGTGGCCGGCGCAAAGACAAGCTGACAGACGGCGATTAGTGCGGTTTCGTGCCATTTTGCCGCAGCGTCGCACGCGTCTTGCGGGCGGCGAAAAGCGGCAGATAGTCCTGGATGCGCGCTTGCGCTCGATATTCATTGAGCGTGTCGGCGTAGATGCGCGCGACCGTTTCCTCCGGCGTGTTGGTTTCTTCGGCGATGGTATGGACGATCTCGGAAGCATCGGCGGTCTTCGGCATGACTTGGCTCCGGTCAGCGAGGTGGGGTTGGCAGGCGGGTTTCAATTCAAGGACATCCGGACGCGGGATACCAATTGAATCCACCTATCGCGCAAAACCGCCATACGCGCATCACAAGCGTGAACTGTCTGAGCATTGACGCTTGCTCGCGCGAGCCCTGTATTTTCGGGGCTTCCAGCGCAAAAACGGCCACGGCGAGACAGAATGTCTGCGCCGTGGCCGCCTGATGGCATGCGGCCATGGGCCGCACGCGCTCTGCTTATGTCACCTTACGCCGCGGTTTCGAGCGACGGGTAGTCCGTGTAGCCCGTTTCGCCGCGCGCGTAATACGTCGACGGATTCGGCGCGTTGAGCGGCGCGTTCAATTCGAAACGGCGCGGCAGGTCGGGGTTGGCGATGAAGAGCTGCCCCCACGCGACCGCGTCGGCTTCGCCTGCCGCGAGCACCGCTTGCGCCGATTCAAGCGAGAACTTTTCGTTCGCGATGAACGGACCGCCGAATTCGGCCTTCAGCTGCGGCCCGAGACGGTTGTCGCCAAGCGATTCGCGCGCGAACAGGAACGCGATCTTGCGCTTGCCGAGCTCGCGCGCCACATACCCGAACGTCGCCGCCGGATTCGAATCGCCCATCGTGTGAGCGTCGCCGCGCGGTGCGATGTGCATGCCTACGCGATCCGCGCCCCACACATCGATACAGGCGTCGGTGATTTCAAGCAGCAGGCGCGCGCGATTTTCGATCGAGCCGCCATAGGCGTCCGTGCGCTGGTTGGTGGTGTCCTGCAGGAACTGGTCGAGCAGATAGCCGTTCGCGCCGTGAATTTCCACGCCGTCGAAACCGGCCGCTTTCGCGTTGATCGCGCCCTGGCGGAACGCGGCGATCACGCCGGCGATCTCTTCGGTTGCGAGCGCGCGCGGCGTGACGAAGCCGCGTTGCGGACGCACGAGGCTCACGTTGCCTTGCGGCGCAATGGCGCTGGGCGCCACCGGCAGTTCGCCGTTCAGGAACACAGGGTCGGACACGCGACCGACGTGCCACAGTTGCAAGAAGATGCGGCCGCCCGCGGCATGCACCGCATCGGTCACGATCTTCCAGCCTTCCACTTGCTCCTGCGACCAGATGCCCGGCGTTTCGGCATAGCCGACGCCTTGCGGCGTCACCGAGGTCGCCTCGCTGATGATGAGGCCGGCCGTGGCGCGTTCGGCGTAGTACTTCGCCATGAGTTCGTTGGGCACGCGCACTTCACCGGCGCGTTGACGCGTGAGCGGGGCCATGATGATGCGGTTCGGCAGCGTGAGGTCGCCGATCTGGATGGGGTCGAAAAGCGTTGCCATGTAGGGTCACCTTGTCTGCGGGCGCGGCCCGCGGGCTGAAAAGCGATACAGGAATCGAAACGGACGATGCGTATTCAGCAGATGTTTCGTCGCTGAAGCATCACAACTGCGCGTTCATATGGGCGATAAACGCCTCGATGACCGGCTCGTTGCGCTTGAAGAACACCCACTGCCCCACGCGTTTGGACGTGACGAGTCCCGCCTTCTGCAAAACGGCCAGATGCGCGGACACCGTCGATTGCGAAAGCTCGCAATGCGCGTCGATCTTGCCCGCGCAAACGCCGTTTTCGAGCGGCAGCTCCTGGTCGCCAAAGTGCACCTGCGGCTCGCGCAGGCACGCAAGAATCTCGCGGCGCACCGGATTGGAGAGCGCCTTGCAGATCGCGTCGACGTCTAGAGCGGGAATGGTAGGGGAATTCTTCATCGAGGCTGCATCGTAACTGTCCGAATCATATATCGGATTTCTACGATATGGGCGATGGCACTGATTTCAATAGGGTTGTCCGTACATCTCGCGTTCCCTCCCCGCTTTCGCGTGGTCTAGCGCGATGCAAAACACCGGGAAACAACGCCTGGCAGTCGGTAAATTCGCCGGCCCGAGCCCATTGCATCGCGTGGATCACCGCTGCGTTAGCAGCGACCCGCACGCATTCGATTCAAGCCGTCGCCTGCTGCGCAACCTTGGTCGTGACGCGCACGCGGCTCACATACGCCAGCGCGGACAAACTGATCATGGCGGTCGCAATCAGCCAGTAACTCGGCGCGCTCTTGTCGCCGGTGGCGCTCAGCATCCAAGTGACGATGGCTGGGGTAAAGCCGCCGAACACGGTCACGCCGATGTTGTAGCCGATCGACATGCCGGTGGCGCGCGTCGCGGCCGGGAAGATCTCGGCCATGAGCGCGGGCAGGGCGCCGAAATAGATCGACTTCAGCAGCGCGAGCCACGCAATCAGCACGAAGAGCGCAACCGCACTCGTATGGCCGGTCGCCCAGGCGAAGCCCGGGTACGCGCTCGCGAGGAAGAGCAGCGCGACACAAGTCATCTGCGTGCGCCGCCCGATGCGGTCGGACAGATGCCCCGCGAACGGCGTGACGATGGTGAGGATCACGCCGCCCGCCATCGTCGCCGCGAAGCCGGTTGCCGCAGGCAGATGCAATTGGCGGATCGCGAACGTGGGAATGTATTGCAGCAGATAGTTGACCGCCGTCGAAACAGTCATCAGGCCGATCGCCGTGAGCACGAGCCGCTTTTGCTGGCCCAGCACTTCGCGCACGGGCGTTTCGGTACGCGCGCTGCGTTTGAAGTCCTCGGCGTCTTCAATGAAGCGGCGCAGATAGAGGCCCACCGGACCAATCAGTAATCCGAAGAAAAACGGCAGACGCCAGCCCCAGGCGGCGAGGTCGGCGGGCGCCATGAGGCGGGCGAGTCCATAGCCGAACGAGGCCGCGAGCAGCGTGGCGAGGCCTTGCGTCGCGAACTGCCAGCTCGCGAGAAAACCGCGACGGTGCGGCGCATGCTCGATCAGCATGGCCGTGGACGCACCGAACTCGCCGCCCGCCGAAAAGCCCTGGATGAGCCGCGCGGCGAACACCGCGAGCGGCGCGGCAAGGCCTATCGTCGCGTAGTCGGGAATCAGCGCGATGATCGCCGTGCCGACCATCATGAGGCTGACCGAGAGCATCAGCGCGGCCTTGCGTCCGCTACGGTCGGCATAGGCGCCCAGTACTGCGCCGCCGAGCGGCCGCACGAGATACGATGCGCCGAAGGTGCCGAACGTGAGCAGCATCGAAACGGTCTCGTTGACCGCCGGAAAGAAGTGCTTGCCGATGTACACCGCGAAGAACCCGTAAATGGCGATGTCGAACCATTCGAGCGCGTTGCCGGCGGAGGTGGCGATGACGAGCCTCGCAAGGCTCACGGGTTGTTTGCGGACATGGCGGCATGCACCTTTATTGGGTCGTCAGGCGAAGGCGTCGGCGGGTTGCGTCGCGCGTGCTTGCGCTTGCGCCGATGCGCGGCTTGCGGCGAGACGCGCGGCGTCGTCGCCGAGGTCCCACCAGAGTCCGGCCATCACGGCGAGCGCCTCGCGTGCGACGGAGCCGAGCAGGTGTTCGTTCGGCGCGTGCTGCGCGCAGGCCGGATACGAGTGCGGAACCCAGAGCGTCGGCAGGCCGAGCGTGTACGCGAATACGTCGTTCGGCACCGTGCCGCCGAGGTTCGGCAACAGCGCCGGCTTCTTTCCGGTCGACGCGCGCAGCGAATCGAGCGCCCAGTGCACCCAGGCATCGTCGGGGTCGAGCCGCGTCGCGGCGGACGTCTGCGTGACGCGCACCTGCACGTCGTCAAAGCCGAGCCGCGCGAAGTGCGCTTCGAGATGCTCGCCCACGCGCGCGGCGTCCGTGCCCACCACGAAGCGCAACTGGCAAGTGGCCTTGGCCGTGGGCGGGATCGCGTTGACGGGCGCGTCGGGGTTGCCGGTCTTGAACGCGAGCACTTCGAGTGTGTTCCAGGCGATCACGCGCTCGGTGGGCGTGAGGCCGGGCTCGCCCCACTCGCGATCGATCGCGGGGGCGTCGTCGTCGCCGCCGAGCACGATGTCGGCAAGCGCCTCGCGCACGCTTGCGGACACGGGCGGCGGACGCAGCCCGTCCACGGCGATGGCGCCGCGCCGGTCGACGAGGCTCGCGATCGCGTGCGACAGCACGATGGCTGGATTGCGCAGCGCGCCGCCCCAGTTGCCCGAGTGATGCGCACCGCGGCGCAGATCGACGAGCAGTTCGAACGTCACGCCGCCGCGCGAGCCGAGGAACAACGTGGGGCGTTCGGCCAGCACGCGGGGGCCGTCGGAGGCGATGAACACGTCCGCCGCAAGTGTGTCGCGATGGGCGGCGCACACGGCATCGAGGCCCGGCGAGCCGATTTCCTCGCCGGTTTCGAAGATCACCTTCACGTTGTAGCCGAGCTTGCCGCCGCGCGCGTCCATCACCGCGGCGAGCGCGGCGAAGTTCACGGAGTGCTGGCCCTTGTTGTCGGCGGTGCCGCGGCCATACCAGCGGTCGCCTTCCACGGTGACGGTCCAGGGCGCGAGACCCTCGCGCCACTGCTCGTCGTAGCCGCGCACGACGTCGCCGTGGCCGTAGGTCAGCACACTCGGAAGCGCGGGGTCTTCGATGCGCTCGGCGATCAGAAACGGCGCGCGCGCGCCTGCGGGATTCTCGACCACGCGGCACGTGAAGCCGAGCGACGAGAGGGAGGGCATCACCTCGTCGGCGAGATAGGCGACGAGCGCGCGGGCCTGCTCGGGATTCTGGCTTTCAGTGCGAAAGCCCACGCGGCGCTGGAGGTCGGCGAAGAAAGCGCCGGAATCATAGATGCGCACGGCGCGGTCGATGGCGGTTTGTCGGGTCTCGATCAAAAGGGCTCCTCTCATGCCTGGGTGCAGGGGATGAAAGCAGTCTAGGAATGCCAAAAATTCGCAACAATTTCAAAATTTGCGGATAGCATTGCCGAAACGGCAACGCAAACAACGCCCACTAAGCGCCCACTGAACGGATAAGCCGATGCTTCATGGAATCGCCTTGCGCTACTTCGTCGAGGTCGCGCGCACCGGGTCGCTAGCCGCGGCCTCGGAGAACCTGCACGTCGCCGTCTCGGCGATCAGCCGGCAGATCAGCAAGCTGGAGGAGGACGTGGGGACGGCGCTCTTCGAGCGCATGCCGCGTGGGATGGTGCTGACCGAATCGGGCGAGCGGCTGGCCGAGCACGCGCGGCGTGCGCTGCTGGAGGGTGACGCGGTGCTCGCCGAAATCGCCACGGCCAAGGCGCTCGGGCACGGCATCGTCCGAATCGGCTGCACGGAGGGCTTTACGCGCTCTTTTCTGCCCCACGTGCTCGCGCAGCATCACGCCGCCGCGCCGCACGTGCATTTCAATCTGCGCTCGGGTACGCCTTCGCAGGTCGAGCAGTGGGTGGCCACGGGCGAGGCGGACCTGGGGCTGGCGTTTTCGAGCGGAGACCCCGCGAAGGTCTACGTGCAGTACAGCGCACAGGCGCCGGTCTGCGCACTGCTCGATCCGGGGCATCCGCTGGCGCAGCGCCGCTCGCTCACGCTCGCGGACCTGCGCGACTATCCCGTCGCGCTGCTCGAACGCGGCAACACGGCGCGCCAGCTATTCGACGAATGCTGCGCGCGGCACGGCATCAAGCTCGAACCCATTCTCACGAGCAACAATTCGAGCGCGCTGCACGCGTTCGCTGCGCTGGCGGGCGCGATCACGCTCGGCAGCCGGCTCTCGCTGTCGGGACTCGCGGACGATCTTTCGCTGGTGGCGAAGCGCTTCGACGAACCGACGCTCAACCAGCGCAACCTGTGTGTGATGACGATGCGCGATCGGCGGCTTTCACGCCCCATCGAAGGGGTGCTGAGGGCGCTGATCGGTGCGGTCGAACGGGCGTTGTGACGGCCGGCGCCTCAGCGCTTGCCCGCGCGCCCCGTCATGCGTCCCAGGATGTCCACGCGCTGCACCAATTGATGGTAGATCACCGCGAGCACGTGCCCGGCGATCAGTACGTACGTCAGGTACGCCAGCCAATAGTGGATCTTCGAGCCGAGATGGCCGAGCGCCTTGTCTGCCGGCACGACGGCGGGGACCTGATACAGCCAGAACCAGTTCACCGGATGGCCGCCGCCATACGAGTTGATATATCCACTGATCGGCATGGCAAAGAGAATCAGATACAGCAGGCCATGGCCGATATGCGCGAGCTTCTGCTCGAACGCCGGAATGCGTTGCGGCAGCGGCGGCGCATTGCCCGCAAGCCGCGTCACCACGCGGATCAGCGTGAGCAGCAGGACGGTCAGGCCAATCGATTTGTGGAAATTCACCCAACTGCCGTGCGACGGGTCATGACGGTCCATCGTCGTCATGTACCACGCCACCGGGATCACTACGAACATGCATAGCGCGCTCAGCCAGTGCAGCACGCGCAGCGTCAAGCCATAGGTGGGACGTGCGAACGACAACGCAGAAACGGATTGCGGGCTTCGGGACATGGTAGAGGGCCTTTTCGCGATCGAATTGACCTAGCCTGCCACAAAAACAGCACTGCGGAACATCCCCGGGCGATGCAGTTTTGTTAGGTCCCGTTACAACGGCTGGCGCCAAAATGACATTGGATGATAAGTCAACCATAATTCCTCAATGGATTTCCCTTATCTAGCTGCCGGTACGCCTGCCGATAACTGCGTAATGTGATTCGGCCTGTCTGCCTCACTCTGGCCATAAGTTGCATTGTCAATCAGGAGTCGAGAATTCCATGCCCAGCAATTTCGCAGAAGCCCCGTTTGGCGAGGCCTACGCCCCAGCCAATGCCGCTCGACGGGTAGCGGCCGTCGAAAGCCCGCTCATGAACGCGCGCAAACGAGCCGACAGGGCTTGCGCGCTGGTCAACTGGATTCTTCTGGCGGGCGCCTTGGGGATCGGCTTGCACTTCGACGCGCTCACGCCCGTGCTCGTCGTCGGGTTGCCGCTAGCGCTCGTTTCCACGGCGCTCGCGCTTGCGTTGCCGGGGCTCAAGATCACCAGAATGAGTTCCGCGCTCACCTTCATGGGCGGCGCGGCCCTACTGATCGACGTGGGAGGCGGGCAGGACGAGTTTCACTTCGTCGTGTTCATCCTGCTCTCGCTGCTGCTCGCCTATCGCGACGTGCAGGTGGTGCTGCTCGCTACCGGCTTCATCTCCATCCAGCAACTCGCGTTCAACTATTTTCAGGCATGGGGGTGGCCGGTCAGGGTCTATTCGCAGACGGGCTTCGACGTCGTGGCGCAGCACTGGGCGTTTCTCTGGCTGCAAACCTTGTTCATCGCGGCGATTTCGGCGCGCCAGGAGCGCGACGCAAACATCGCGGGCGAACTCGCGGCCATGTCGGAGGGGATCGGCCAGGCCTCGGGTTACATCACGCTGGGCGAGCAAACGAGCCGGCCCGCGAGCGATGTGGCCGGCGCATTCCACGCCACGCTCGCTGCCGTGCGTAAAACGCTGCTGCAGGTGCGCGACAGCGTGAGTGAAGTTTCGGAGTCCGTAGCAGGAACCAGCGCGCGTAACGCCGTCCTTTCCGAGCGGACCGAGCAACAGCGCCATTCTCTGGAAGGCATGGTCGCGGCGATGGAGCAGCTCAAGCAAAGCGTGCATGAGAGCGTCGATCACGCAATGGCGGCGAGCGAGCTGGCGGGCTCCGCGAGCGAAGTCGCGACCCAGGGGCGCGGGGCGATCAAGGCGGTGATCGATACGATGGGCGACATTTATCGTTCGTGCGAACGCATTACCGACATCATCGGCGTGATCGACGGCATCGCGTTCCAGACCAACATTCTCGCGCTCAACGCGTCGGTCGAGGCGGCGCGCGCGGGCGATCAGGGGCGGGGATTCGGCGTGGTGGCGGAGGAGGTCCGCACGCTGGCCCAGCGCAGCGCCTCGGCTGCGAAGGAGATCCGGGCGCTGATCGGGGAGTCGGTCGAGCGCGCACGCACGGGCAACGGTCTCGTCGAAAGCGCGGGCAATACGGTGGGCGAGGTGCTCGAAAGCGTCACGCGTCTGTCGGCCATCGTTCACGAAATGGCGACGGCCACCGGCGCGCAGCGCGCGGGCATCGACCAGCTGGGCGAGAACATCGCCCACATCGACGCGGCGATACGCGAAAACGCGGCGCATGTCGCCGACACGGTGGAGCAGGTCGAGCAGCAGCATCGCCAGACGGCCTTGCTCGCCAGCGCGGTCAAGGTGTTCAGACTGGATTGAGCGGCGTCGCGACGCGTTTTCGGGGCGCGACCCGAAGAAGACCATTTTGTTACACCTCTTACGGCGCTTGGCCTCCGGCGTTACAAAGCCCTTTCACGTTGGCCGCTATACTCGGTTCCGTCTCAAAAACGTAAGAGAACAACTATGTCGAAGAAAATCATCCAGATGGTTGCCGTTGCTGCGCTGACTGCTGCAGCCTCGCTGCCGGCGCTCGCCGGCGATATGAACAACGCACTGGGTGGCGCGCTGGGCGGCGTCGCCGGCGCGGCTCTGGGCGGCGCCGTGGGCGGCAGCACCGGCGCGGTGATCGGCGGCGCGGTGGGCGGCGGCGCGGGTGGCGCGGTCACCTCGAACCGTCGCGAACGCACGGGCGCCATCATCGGCGGCGCGCTCGGCGGCGGCGCTG
Organism: Paraburkholderia sp. BR10872; assembly: GCF_040965835.1. Taxonomy (NCBI): domain Bacteria; kingdom Pseudomonadati; phylum Pseudomonadota; class Betaproteobacteria; order Burkholderiales; family Burkholderiaceae; genus Paraburkholderia; species Paraburkholderia sp. BR10872. The sequence goes on along the minus strand of NZ_JBFRCN010000029.1, from coordinate 22,593 downwards.
GCACTGCCGCGGGCAATGCCATGGGCGGCCGCACGGGCGGCCTGATCGGCGCGGCCGTGGGCGGCGGCGCGGGTTCGGCGCTCGGCGGCAATGTCTCGCGATCGAACTCGTACGCCGACGACTATTCGCGCGGCTATCACGGCAAGCACCACAAGCACCGTCACTACGACTAAGCACAGCTTGCCGGGCGCAACGGCTAAGCGCCGCTGCGCCTCGTCATTTCGCGCCGCTGTATCCCGCGGCGCTCGCCGGGCCGTTCTGGCCCGCGCGCAACTCCCTCCCTGCTTATGCTAGACCGCATCCGGGTGCCTGGCCGCGTTGGCTTCGTGCTGTTTGATTCGGTATGCCAGGCGATTTCCCCGGTATCGGTGAGCGTCAATCCTGTCGCGGTTTGCGGCGCCACGAGCCATGTGGCAGTTCCTTGTCTCGCTCGGCCGCGGTGAGCGCGGCGCGCAGTTGCGTCTGGTTGAGCGGAATGCAATAGGCCGGTTTTGCGCGCTCGAAACGCCAGCTGTCGGCAAGCGAACCTGCGTCGAGCACATCGAAATCGAGCTGTGTGTGCAGCGCGGCCACGAGCGCCTTCGCCGCTTCGTCGTCTGCCGCGACGGGTAGCGCGCGCCGTCCGCCTTCAACAGGCGGCCGCTCTTCGCGCGGCAGGTCGTACGCAAGAATCGCACTGAACGCCTTGACCACCCGTGCGCCATTCAACTGCTGCGCAACGCGTTCGCTCGTCGCCTCGCGGTGTTCGTCGAACGCGGCAATGGCACCGTCGCGCGCCGGATAGTAGTTCATGGTGTCGATGACGACTTTGCCGGCGAGCGATTTGACCGGTATCTCGCCAAGCGCGGCCAGAGGCAGCGCCGCGATCACGATCTCGCCGAACGCCGCGGCTTGCTCCAGCGTGCCGATTTCGCAGCCCAGCGCCGCCGCCTCTGCCGCGCGCGCCTTCGGATCACGCGACGAGAGCATCACCTCATGCCCCGCCTGCGCGAGCAGTTTGCCCAGCGTCGAGCCGATCTCGCCCGCGCCGAGAATGCCGACAGCCAATCGATGTTCGTTCATGGGAAGCCCCGTGGTTTGCAATGGAGCCTCCAGCGTAGCGCCGAAACTGTCATGCGATAATCGGACACCCGGGTGAAACACTTGAAACGTGGGATTTCCAATCGTGGACAAATTGACCAGCATGACCGTGTTCGTGAAGACCGCCGAATCCGGATCGTTCACGGCGGCGGCACGCATGCTCGCGATGACGCCGCAGATGGCGGGCAAGCACGTCGACGCGCTGGAAAAGACGCTAGGCGTGCGGCTGCTGCAGCGCTCGACGCGCAAGCACGCGCTCACGGAGGCCGGCCGCGCCTATTTCGAAGCCTGCCGCCGTGTGCTCGAAGAGGCGGCCGCCGCGGAGGCCGTCGCGCTCGCGCAGACCGGCCACCCGCAAGGCACGCTGCGCGTGACGGCGCCCGTCTCGTTCGGCGCTTTCCGGCTTGCGCATGAAATCAAGGCTTTTCTCTCGGATTGCCCGGACGTGAAAGTCGATCTCGTGCTGAGCGATCGGCAATTCGACCTCTTGCAAGATGGTTTCGATGTCGCGTTTCGTATCGGCGCGCTGCCCGACTCGCAACTGGTCGCGCGGCCGCTCGCGCCATATCGGCTCGTGCCGTGTGCCGCGCCGGCCTATCTCGCCGCGCACGGAACGCCGGCGCATCCGCGCGAACTCGCGCAGCACGTGTGCCTCGATTACGCATTCGACAGCTTTCCGGCGCCCCAAACGTGGATCTTCAAGGACGGCGACACGCAGATCGAAGTCGAGCCGCGCGGCCAGCTGCGCAGCAACGACACCCGCGCGTTGGTCTCGGCGGCGGAGGCGGGAGTGGGAATCGTGCTGGCGGGCGAGCCGAACCTCGCGCCTTCGGTGGCGGCGGGGCGGCTCGTGCCGCTGCTCGAGGCGTATGCCGCGCCGGTACGGCCCATGCATCTGCTTTACGCGGATCGCCGCGCGCAGGCTCCCAAGCAGCGCGCGTTCGTGGCGTGGGCGCTGGCGTGCTTTGGCGAAGCGGGCAGCGTCGCCGGCGCGCGGGCGCCTGCGTCCCCGCTCGTTCGTCGTTCGGCGCGCAAGCCGCGCACCGAACGCACATAGCGTGATTAGCTCTCGCGACGGAAGGCGGCATTGAGCGTCGCGCCGGGGGCCGCGCCTTCGAAGCCGTCGAAACGCCCTTCGGTGAGCCGTTGCGCCGCGTGCATGAAGCCGCCCCATGCGGTGCGGGCGAGCGCGCCGCCCACGCTCACACGGCGCACGCCCAGCGCGGCGAGATCGTCGAGCGTGAAGGCCGACTTCGCGCCGATCAGCACGTTCACCGGCTTCGGCGCGACAGCGGTGACGACGGCCACGATCTGCTCGCGTGTCTGGATGCCGGGCGCATAGAGGCAATCCGCGCCTGCCTGCGCGTACGCCCGCAGGCGAGCGATGGCGTCGTCGAGATCGGGCACGCCCGCCACGAAGTTCTCCGCGCGGCCGACGAGCACGGTGTCGCCGCCGCGCGCGTCGATGGCGCGCCGCGCCGCCCGCATGCGCTCGACGGCGATCTCGATCGGCAGCAGCGGCGCTGCGTCGTCGCCAGTCGAATCTTCCACGGAAAGCCCGGCGACGCCGGTCTCGACGGCGAGGCCGACGCTTGCTTCGACGCCTGCGGGATCGGCGCCAAAGCCGCTTTCGAAGTCGGCGTTCACGGGCAGGTCGGTTGCCGCGACGATCTCACGCAGGTGCGCGAGGATCGCGTCGCGCGGCAAGGTGTTGTCGGCGTGGCCGCGCGACCAGGCGAACCCGGAGCTGGTAGTCGCGAGCGCCTTGAAGCCGAGACTCTGGAGATAACGCGCGCTGCCCACGTCCCACGGGTTCGGCAGCACGAAGCAACCGGCGGCGTGCAGCGCACGAAACTCGGCGCGTTTCTCGGCGATGGTGCGGGCGGGTCCTGACATGGCAAGTTTCCTCCTGGCTCGTGGGTGGGCGGCGGGGTGTCTGCGCAGGCGTGCGTATTCTCTGGCGCCCGTCACCGATTGTGACCGAATTCCTGGATTCCCGAATCGAACGGCGTTCGCCTGCGCCGCGATTTCGGTGAAGATAAGGATGGCGAATTAAATGAACGCCTACGAAGGCGATGGCATGCAAAGGCGCGAAACGAGGAAAAGAAGGGCGCAGCCGTTATGATATGCGTTCTTTTTATTTTGCCGCCCAGCCGCGATGTCCAAAACCAGCGCTCCGAAAGCCACGCCGCCCCGCATGTCCGATGTCGCCCGTCTCGCGGGCGTTTCGAAGATGACGGTGTCCCGCGTGATGGCAGGGCGCAGCGCGTCGGAGGCGACCCGCGAGCGCGTGCAGCGCGCCATCGACGAGCTGGGCTACGTGGCCGACGCTGCCGCCGGCGCGCTTTCCTCGGGACGCTCGTCGTTCGTCGCCGTGCTCGTGCCGTCGCTTTCCAGCTCCAACTTCTCGGACACTGTGAGCGGCCTGACCGCCGTGCTCGAACCGCAAGGGCTCGAACTGCTGATCGGCGACACCGACTACTTCCTCGATCGCGAGGAGCGTCTCGTACGCCAGATGCTGCGCCATCAGCCGCGCTGCATCGCGCTCACGGGCGCGCAGCATACGGACGCCACGCGCACGCTGCTGCAGCGCTCGGGCGTACCGGTCGTCGAAATGTGGGACCTGCCGACGGAGCCGATCGACATGGCCGTGGGCTTTTCCAACGTGAGCGCCGCGCGCGAGATGGTGCGCTATCTCGCGGACAAAGGTCATCGCCGCATCGGCTTTCTTGGCGGCGCGGGCGACCTGGACCGGCGCGGCCTCGACCGCCTCAAGGGCTTTCAGATGGAGATGAAGGCGCTCGGGCTCGAAAGGCACCGCGTCGTGCAACTCGGCGACTCGCCGGTCACGATGAGCCACGGCGCACCCGCCATGGCGGAACTGCTCGAGCGCTGGCCCGACACACAGGCCGTGATGTGCGTGAGCGACATGTCGGCGTTCGGCGCGATCATGGAGTGCCAGCGGCGCGGCCTCAGCGTGCCCCGCGATATGGCGGTTGCCGGCTTCGGTAACTTCGAGATCGCGGCGTGCTGCCATCCGGCGATCACCACGATCTCGGTCGATGCCTACGGCATTGGTCAGCGCACAGGCGAGGCGATCGTCGCGGCCCTCGCGGCAGTGGACGGCGCGAGCGCGTCGCATCCCTTGAAGACACGCATCCAGTACGCCGTCATGCCGCGCGAGAGCGCTTGAGCACGCGACGCGAGCGTGCTCAAGCGCTCGCGTCGTTAAAGTCCCTTGGCGATGCGCTGCGCCATCTCGACCACCGCGATGGCGAGCCGTTTTTCGCGCCGCGCGTCCAGCCGCTCCAGCGGCAGGCTCGCGCTGACCGCCACACGCTTGCCGAGCGCCGTCACGCCGACGAACGCCGCGAAGCACGCGATGCCCGCCGTCACTTCTTCCCGCTCGTGCGCGAGGCCCGAGCGCCGTATCGCCGCGAGCGCCGCAATGAGGTCCTGCTTGCGCGTGATGGTGTTGGCCGTCACAGCGGGCAGTTGGCGCGGCAGGATGGCGTTGACCTCATCATCGGAAAGACTGGCGAGCAGCGCCTTGCCCAGCGCGCTGCAGTGCGCGGGCAGCCGCGAGCCGAGATCGGAGACGAGACGCACGGGTCGCGCGGGGTCCTCGCGCGCGAGATACACGACCTCCGCGCCGTCCAGCACCGCAAGCTGAACCACTTCGTTATGCGTCGCGACGAAAACGGTCGCTTCCTGGCGGAATACTTCCTGGAGCCGATCGTGCCGAACGTAAGCGCTGCCTAGCTCGAACAACGTGAGACCGACGATATAGCCGTCGGCGCGCTTTTCGATCCAGCGGCGGCGCTCGAGCGAGTCGAGCATCAGGTAGAGCGTGCTGCGCGAGAGGCCGGTGGCCTGCGCGATTGCCGCCGCGCGCATCGGGCCTTGAGCGTGCGCGAGCACGTCGAGAATATCGTGTATGCGCCGGAGCGCCGGGACTTCGTAGGGTGAGGACATGGAGCTGCGTGCCGGGTTTGCCGGCAAAAGATCATCCAACAGGCTGGAAATACTAACACCACGTTGGATGCGCGCATGAGCGCATCGACATTTCTCAGCGGCATCGTTCCTTGGTATCGTTGCACACACGCATCAACGGGAACGGTTTGAACGCCATGGCGCGCGAGGCGCGCCGCATGTTCGGGAGAGTTGCGAAAGATGAAGTATTCGAATCTGGTCGAGCGGTTGCAGGGCCGTCGCACGACAGCGTGGGAGATCCATCACGCAGCGGTGCAGGCCGCTGCGCGTGGCGAGGACGTGATCGTGCTGAGCGTGGGCGACCCCGACTTCGGCACGCCCGCGCCCATCGTCGAGCGCGCCGTGGCCGCGCTGCGCGAAGGCGATACGCACTACTCGGCCATCATGGGCCGCGAGCCGCTGCGCGAAGCAATTGCTCGCGAGCATACGCAGCAAAGCGGGCGCGTGGTGGGGGCGCACAACGTGATTCTCTGCGCGGGCGCGCAGAACGGCTTGTTCGCATCGTCGCTCTGTTTGCTGGAGGTCGGCGACGAAGTGCTCGTGCCCGAGCCGATGTACCTGACCTACGAGGCCGCGATCCGCGCGTCGGGCGCAACGCTCGTGCCGGTGCCTGTCGATCCCGAGAACGGTTTTCATCTCGACTGTGACGCGCTTGATGCAGCCGTCACGCCGCGCACGCGCGCGATCTTCTTCGCGACGCCGTGCAACCCCACCGGCGCGGTGATGCCGCGCGCGCACCTCGAACGCGTCGCGCAACTGGCGAAGCGGCACGACCTGTGGGTGCTCTCCGACGAGGTCTACGCCGACCTCACGTTCGAGCGCGAGCACGTCAGCATCGCCGCGCTCGACGGCATGGCGGAGCGCACGGTCACGCTCGGCAGTCTCTCGAAGTCGCATGCCATGCCGGGCTGGCGCCTCGGCTGGGTGATCGCGCCGGAAACGATGATTGCGCATCTGGCGCGGCTCGCGCTCTGCATGCTCTACGGGTTGCCCGGTTTCATCCAGGAGGCGGCGATCACGGCGCTCGACAACCGCGCGCAGATCGTCGCTGAAATGCGCGAGATCTATCGCCGCCGGCGCGACATCGTCTACTCGCGGCTGGCGGGCGTACCGGGGCTCGAGTGCCTGTTGCCGGAAGCGGGCATGTTCATGATGATCGACATCCGCGGCACAGGCCTCGACACGCACGCGTTCACCTGGCAGCTGTTCGAAGCGCAGAAGGTTTCCGTGCTCGACGCGAGCGCGTTCGGAGAGACCGCAAACGGCTATGTGCGGCTGGGTTTCGTCGTGGACGAAGCGAGGCTCGTCGAGGCCTGCGAGCGGATCGCGGCGTTTGTCCGGGAGCGTGCCGCAGCCGCGACGCGCTAGCGGGTCTTTCGCCGGGCGCGCAGCAAACGCGGGCAAGCTCAGCGTTCGCCGTCGAAAAGATCGTTGAGCATCTCGTCGAAGGCGGCCTGGGCGTCTTCCAGTTCCTGGAGCGCCATGTCGAAGGTCTGCAGTGCGAACTGCGACGGCTTGCCGTCGCCTTCCGGCGGAAACTGCGATTGCAGCGAGGTGAACGCCGACTTGACGCGCTGGGTCGCGGTCAGGACGCGCTCCATGGCGGCGGCTTCTTCGGCTCGTGCCTGTTCTGGGGTCATCGAAAGCTCCGTTATTGCGTGAATGGGTTGGGTGCGTTCAGGGCAGGGGCAGTCCGCCCTCGGCCTTCACTTCGCGCAGCGACAGCGCCGATTCGACCGAGGTGACACCGGGCAAGCTGCGCAGCTGGTCGCGCATGAAGGTGCCATAGTCGTCGAGATCGCGGGCCACCACCTGCAAAATATAGTCCGCCGTGCCGGATACGTTGTGGCACGACAGAATGCGCTCGATCGCCAGCACCTCGCGCTCGAAGCGGTCGGCGAGCGCGCGGTCGTGCACGGCGAAGCGCACCGAGACGAATCCCACCACGCCATAGCCGAGCGCGCGGCGCGACAGCACGGCCCGGTAACGCTCGATATAGCCCTCCTGCTCGAGGCGTTTGAGGCGCCGCGCGCACGGCGTTTCGCTCAGGCCCACCGTTTCGGCGAGGCGTGCGTTCGGCATGCGCCCATCGGTTTGCAGCGCGCCGAGGATCGCCCGGTCGAGTTTGTCGAGGTCGCTCATGGCGGTTAGGGGAGTTCTGGTGCGGAGGCGAAAATTTTAGCGCATTCCGCCAATTTATGGCTTGCATGCTATGAAAATCGCCAGAAATCGCTCTGCGTGTAGCGGCAAGATAGAGCCTCTTTCACGCGAGCCCACCATGATTTCCGCCCACCTGCTGTTGATGTTCATTGTCGCGCTGATTATCGTCTGCGCGCTGCCCGGCGCCGACATGGCGCTCGTGATGCAGACCAGCATGAGCCGCGGCACGCGCAGCGGCTTCGCGGCGGCCTGCGGCCTGGGGCTCGCGCGCGCGACCCATGTGACGCTGTCGGCCTGTGGTCTCGCCGCCTTGCTGCGCAACGCGCCGTGGCTTTATGAAGTCGTGCGCTACGTGGGGGCAGCGTATCTCACGTGGATCGCCGTGCAGATCTTCCGCGCGCCGGCGTTCGCGATGCCCGAACACGAGGGCGGGGCGGTGGCGCGGCCGCGCCGCGCCGATTTCGCCAAGGGCCTGCTCACGAACCTGCTGAACCCCAAGGCGTTACTGTTCTGCTCGGTGCTGCTGCCGCAGTTCATCCGACCGGAGGCGGGCTCGGTCTGGCTGCAGGTGTCGGTGCTGGGCGTGCTGCTGGTTGCCGTGTGCGCGCTCTTCGACGTGATCTATGTGCTGGGCGCCGCGCGCATCGCGGTGTGGCTGCGCGGCAATCCGCTCGCGCAGACGGTCCAGAAGTGGGCGTTTTCGTCCGCGTTGATCGGTTTCGCGCTGCGGCTTTCGCTCGATTGAAGCCGCCGCCGGCAAAGGCGGTTGCAAGAAGGCGTGCGGCGCGCGAGGCGCCGCACGCTTTTTTTATTGCTCGTGTTTCGCGGCGCGCGTTAGCGCCCGCCAAGATAGTCGAGCTTGCCGAGTTCCACGCCGTTGTGACGCAGGATGTCGTAGGCCGTGGTGACATGGAAGAAGAAGTTGGGCAGCACGAAGCCCAGCAGATAGCTCTGGCCCGTGAACTCGATCGGGCCACTGCGCATCTTGAGCGTAATGCTGCGCGCTTCCGTGCCGTCGATCTGCTCCGGCTTGAACGTGTTCAGATAGTCGATGGTCTTCTGGATACGGGCGTGCAATTCGTCGAAGGTGACCTCGACGTCCTCGAATTTCGGGGCCTCCACACCGGCGAGGCGCGCCGCGCAGCCCTTTGCGGTGTCGGTGGCGATGTGGATCTGACGCATGAGCGGCAGCATGTCGGGGAAGAGCCGCGCGCCCGTCAGCACGGAGGGGTCGATCTGCTTTTCCGCCGCGTGCGCCTGCGCCTTGCCGATGATGTTTTGCAGATTGGTGAGGCCGCGCACGAGCACGGGCACCGATGCTTGATACATGGAAATGGACATGGGGTTTCCTCGTTTCTTCGAATGCGCGCGATACGCTCCGCTTTGGAGCTGACCGGGCGGCCCATTATGCGCTATCGCGTCGCGTGCTGCCATCGGCCAAATGGCCAGCATGAGCGCGACGGCCAGGCATCTCGGCGGGCGCATAGATTACCTGGGATTACAGAGCAAAAATTCCTTGTCAAACCTCGAGGTTGCGAGCGCTTGCGGCGAGGCGCTGGGGGCTGGCGCGCGATGTGCGGAACAGCATGCCCACGGGCCGATGTGCGCAATTGCCCTGACAATATTTGATTGTGGTTTAATAGCCCGGCACCAACCATCCATTGCGCATCGTGCTGCACGATGCGATCAACCATGAACGCAGAAAAGGCAGCAATACGCCGCATCGCGCGCCGCATGGCAGAAGGCAGTGTTTGTCGCACTGGCGCGTCGCACTGGCGCGCGCGAGTGTTGCGTGTTTCGCTGCTGGCGCTCGCGACTGGCAGCGCGGCACAGTCCGCATTCGCGCAGGATCCTCGGCTACTCGATACGCGCGTCACACAGGAGTCGGTGACGGACACGATCTGCCGTCCGGGCTACGCCGACACCGTGGCGCCGCCGTTCGACGAGACCATGGCACTGAAGGATCGCATGCTCGCGGCGCGCGGCATCGACGCCGACGACGGTGTGGGCTACGCGCTCGACCGGCACGTGCCGATCGTCCTCGGCGGGTCGCCGGACGCCACCGCCAACTTCGACCTCATCCCATGGGGCGGCCACGCCGGCGAGCGCCGCAAGTCGCTGCTCACGGTGCGCCTGAAGCGTTGCGTGTGCGCGGGGCGCATGACGCTGGCCCAGGCGCAGGCCGCGATCACCGGCAACTGGGTGCACCAGTACGATCGCCTCACCCGCATGGAGTGCGGCGGGTCGGCAGACGAAACGACCTCGGCGAGCCGCGACGGCGGGTCCTGAAGCGCAGTTTCGCGCGCACTTTTCCTCCCTCGGGCACGCTGATTGCGGCCAGATCACACATGGGCAGCAGACAATCGGGCGGCAACGGTTAGCCATCTGGCGCCAGACAATATGCCGCAGCGCACCGCTCAGCAAATGCGACTATGCTGACATTCATCAACAACAGGGAGTCACAACAATGCTTACGTCCAGCCTTTTATTGCTTGGCGTCGCTGCCGTGCTGGGCCAGGTGGCGTGGACCCGTGCTCGCGCTCGTGCGAGCCTGCAGCCCGTGCGCGTACGCGCGACGCAACCGCGCCGGTTCCGCTAAACGCTGCACGTCGGGTCCGAAAATCCCGCGAGGTAGGCCGTCATGCATCTGACCGTCTGGAATGTTCCCGAAACCTGCAGCGAGCAGGACGTGCGCAGCTTTTTCGAGCGCGAACTCGGCAAGTACGCCAAGGGCATTACCGTTTATGACGCGGGCACGCCCAACGCGCACGCGGACGTCGAACTCGATTCCGAAGTGCCCTACGTGGCCGATGCCGTGGCGCGCGAGCTTCAGTCCCGTCGCCTCGCAGGCGTTGCGCTGAGGGTGAGCGCGCCGCCGTTCGAAGACGAAGAGCCGCCGCAACGCAACTGAGCCGTTCGCGCCGCGCTTCAGCGGCCGTCGTCGGCGCGGTCGTACGGTGTATAGGGCAACGCCCGCTTGTGGCGCGTCGACTCGTAAAAGCGAAAGATCGTCTCGTACGTGCGTTCGCTCACCGGTTTACCTTCCAGAAAGTCGTCGATCTCGTCGTAGCCGATCCCGTAGGCGTCTTCGTCAGGATGCAGCGGGCGCAACGTTTCCAGATCCGCAGTTGGCGTTTTCTCCACCAGCGTGGCCGGGACGCCCAGCGCCCGCGCGAGCGCGCGCACGCGGCGCTTGTTCAGGCCCGCGAGTGGCAGCACGTCGGCGCCGCCGTCGCCGAACTTCGTGAAAAAGCCCATTAGCGATTCCGCCGCGTGATCCGTGCCGATCACCAGTCCCGCTCGCGCGCCGGCCACCGCGTACTGCGCGATCATCCGCTCGCGCGCCTTGATGTTGCCGTGGAGCTTGTCCTGCTCGCTTCCGTCGGCGAAGGCGAGGCCGCTTGCCGCGAGCGAGGCGAGCATCGCGTCGGCGGCGGGGCGCATGTCGACGGTCAGAATTTCGTCCGCCGCGATGAAGGCGAGCGCGGCGGCGGCGTCCGCTTCGTCGCGCTGGGTGCCGTAGGGCAGACGCATCGCGATGAAACGTGCCGACGTCTGGCCCTGCGCGCGCAGCCTTTCCACGCTCAGTTGCGCGAGGCGCCCCGCCGTCGCGGAGTCGATGCCGCCGCTGATGCCCAGCACGAGCGTGTGCAGCCCGCTCGCCAGGAGGCGCTGCCCGAGAAAGCGCACGCGCTGCTCTATTTCGGCATGTGCGTCGAAGTGTGCGGCGACGTTCAGCTCGGCGATGATGCGGTGCTGGCGGGCGAGGCGATCGGCTTCCGGGTTGGCGTCCGATTGGGGGAGCATGAGCGGTTCCTCAATTGGCTGCACACGCGACATACGCGCGCAGTCTGCGTTGTCTGGTCTAATGTCGGCTGGTCGTGGCGCTGTCAGTGACGCCGCATGGCACGGCGCCCGACGTATCCGACTTCAGACAAGACGCACAATCGGCCGGACTCACGATGAACGACAATTTTTCGCGGCGCATGGGCGCTCGCGTACGCGGTGGCGTCCGGGGCGACGCCCCGAAACTTCCCCATCATAGAACGCGGTGGTTGGGCGCGCCGGCGCGCCGCGCAATAGCGACCGTACTCTGCACCTTGTCTTGCGCTTCGTGGGCGGCAAGCGCCGCTTACGCCTCCGATGCCGAGACGGCTTCCGGCGCTCACGTTACCTCTGGCACCGTGCGCAGCGCGCCGGCGCAGTCGGCGTCGAAGCCGGCCGCTTCGGGCGCATCCGTTGCATCGGCTGCTTCGGGCGCGCCGGCGGCTCGGCCGGTTGCCACAGCGGCGTCGGCAGCTTCCGCTGCTTCCACGCCCGAGCCTGTTTCGGCGGCCTCGGGCGTTTCGAGTGCGTCTGCTGCTTCGTCGGCACAGCCGGCTTCCGCGGCCTCGGCCGCGTTGGCCGCTTCCGCGCCTCCCGCGCTGGTGCTGCCCGTTCACCGGATGCTCACGCCGGAGGAAGCCGCAGAGGAAACCCGCGGCGCGCTCGAAATGCGCAAGCGCTTCGCGCGCGACGTCAACCGGCGGCTGCATGTGCCGCTGGCCGAGCAGCGCGCCTACGGCCAGCGCCTGCAGGCTGCGCTCGACGAGAAGAACCTCGGCGCGCTGGCGGGCGAGTTCGTCATCCTCGTCGATCGCAGCGCGAATGTGCAGGCGCTCTTCATCTACTTCCGCGCGATGCCCGACGAGCCGTGGCTCATGATCGGCGCGTCGCCGGTCGCGACGGGACGCCCCGGCGAGTATGACCACTTCCTCACGCCGCTCGGCGTGTTCGAGCACACGCCGCTGAACATGGACTTCCGCGCGGAAGGCACCATGAACCAGAACAACATCCGCGGCTATGGCCGGCGCGACATGCGCATCTATGACTTCGGCTGGGTGGACGGCGAACGCGGCTGGGGCGAGGGCGGTTATTCGCAGATGCGCTTCCAGATGCACGCCACCGACCCCGACCGCCTCGAGCCGCTGCTCGGCATCCGCCACTCGAAGGGCTGCGTGCGGATACCCGCGACGCTCAACGCGTTCATCGACCACTACGGCATCATCGACGCCGAATACCAGGCGCTGGTCGATGCGGGCAAGTCGCTCTGGGTGCTCCACTCGGACCGCGAGATCACACCGTGGGCGGGACGCTTCGTCGTCGTGGTCGATTCGGAGCGCAAGACGCGTCCGGCGTGGTCGCCCGCACCCGGCGGCAAGGCGCGTGCGAAGGTGCCGGCCGGCGCCGACACCGCTGACTAAGCGTGTCATCCGGGCGGTCGCGCCAGCGCATGCGCTACGCGCGCCGCGCGAGCAGCACGCCCGCTAGCGCGACGCCGAAGCCCGCCATTTGCACGGGCGTGAGCGTTTCGCCGAACAGCAGCCAGCTTTCGAGCGCCGCAAGCGGCGGCGCGAGAAAGAGCAGCGCCGTGGCGCGGGCGGCGTCGCCGTGGCGCACCATCCATACGAGCAGCGTCACGCCCACGCCCGAGAGCATCGCGATGCCCCATGCCAGCGAGAACCACAGGGTCGGCGTGGCGATCCAGCGCGTCTCGTCGAGCACGAGCGCGAGCACGGCGGCGACGATCGCCGCGCCCAGATTCTGCACGGCGCTCGCGCTGCGGATGTCGGCTTGCGCGAGCGACGTCTTCTGATAGAGCGTTCCCGCCGTGATCGATCCGACCGATACCACCGCGACCACCACCACGAGCAGCGGATTCGCATGAGCGTGCATGGGCGCGGTCGCGGCAGCGGCGTCCGCGATCTCGCCGCCGCCGGCGTGCATCGCGGCGTACAGCTTCGGGCTCAGCACGAGCACGACGCCGGCGAGGCCGAGCGACATGCCGGTCCAGCGCAGCGGCGGCAGGCGCTCGCCGAACGTGCGTGCCGCGATGGCGGCCGTCAGGAGCGGCTGGAGCGCGCCGAGGAGCGCCATCACGCCCGCGCTCAAACCTTGCGCGACCGCCCAGTAGCCCGCGCCCAGATAGACGCCCTGCAGGAGCGCGCCGGCGAAGAGATGCTTGCCGATTTCGCGTCCGCGCGGCCAAGGCGCGCGCATGACCAGCGCGACGATCGTGAACAGCGCCGCTGTGCCTGCGAAGCGCGCGAGCAGGAACAGGTTGGGATCGGCGTAGGGCGCAATGGCGCGCGCGACGACGAAACCCGTCGACCACAGGAAGACGAAAAGGGTGGGTGCGAAGGTGGCGAGCATCGGTGTCGAAGTGGACGCGCGCTGACGCTGCGCGCGCGGAGAAACACGAAAGGCTCGGAGTATCGCGCAACGTGCGGGTGGCGGTCTTGTTCAGGACTGCACCGGCCCGGGCTGGCGCCGCTAGATGAGTAGAATGCAACTAACTGCCTAGCTCGTGCCACGCCAGCCAATGCAAACGACGTCATGGCGGAAACACTAGCGGCCGCTAGCTTCCAAACAATACCGCGGTCACGCCGATCAAGCCGCCGCAGAGCGCGCAGGCGAGCAGCAGCGCGCGCGTGCGCCGATGCTCGCGGCGCCAGGCATCGAGCAAGGCGGCCTGCTGCGCGGCCTGTCCCGCGGCGGGACCGTGTCCGCCCTTCGCTTGATGCTCGAGGAAGCGGAACACCATCTGCGGCACGCGCGGGGCGATTTGCGCAAGATGGGGCAATTCCTGCGAGAGTCGCCGGATCCAGCCCTGGTGGCCGAGATCTCGCCGCGCGATGTCGGCGAGCGTGTGCCGTGCGATGCCCCACGCGTCGACGCCCGGATGAATCGAGCGGGCCAGCTGCTCGGCCTGGCCGAACGCGCGCTGCGCCGCCACGAGGCGCGGCGAGACTTCACCTCCGAACGGCTGCACCGAATGCAGCAGATGATGGAACAGCGCACCCGCGCTGCGCTCGTCGGTGTCGCTCGCGAAATGCGCTTCGCTGCGCGTGCGCAATTCGGCCTCGATCTGCTCGGTGCGTGCATGCGTGGGCACATGACCGGCCACGTGATGCAGCGTGGCGAGCCGGCCGTAGTCCTGTTCGAACAACGCGGTCGCACCGTGCACGAAGAATTCGCGTTCAGGCGAAGAAAGGCTCGTCATCAGCGCCGCGCCCGCGAGCACGAGGCGGCCGCGCGTCTCGGGTTCGACGCTCACCGCGACCCGGCTGGCGTCGAGGGCCGCATGAAAGAACCCGTGCTCGAAGGCCTGGCGCGTGACCACTTCGATCAGATGGGCCGCCACCTGCGTGACGTTGATGTGGTGTTCGGCAAGCCCGGCGATGTCGGTCGCGCGCACGGTGTCGATGTGCTGCACCGCGATCGTCTGGGGGGTGCAGAGGTCCCAGATCACGTCCGGCACGACGATGCGCGGATCGTCGCCAAGCTGGTGACCGCTCTGGCTCAGGTTCGCGGCCTGGGCGCGCAGGTCGAAGCGGTGCTGCAGGTCGTCGCGCAGCGCCTGCGCGAGCGTGTGCAACTGCAGCTTGCGCGCGGCGCGCGAAAAGCGCTCTATCCAGCGGGCCACGGCGCACAGGAGCGCGGCGTCGTCGTCGACTTCCTGAACCTGTTTGGCGCGCAGCACGCGCAGCGTGATCGTCTGATGGCCGTTCACCGGCAGCGCGAGCCGCGCGATGTGCGTCTGCTCGCACCAGCCGTTATGGGCCGGCTTGGGGTCGATCCACGTGAATACCGTCTCGGGCGGCTTGCCGAGTGCGGCGCGCAGCGTGGTGTCGAGCGCGTCGCCCGCAAGGGGCTCTTCGAAATGCTCGATGGCGTCGATCGCGTCGTGCAAGGTCGCGCCCGCGAGTGCGGGGCGTGTGGCGAGCGTTTGCGCGAAGGCCGCGGCAAGCGGCGCGAGACGCGGCAGCGAACCGTGCAGGCGCGAGGCAAGGCGCGGGTCGCCGTGCAGGTTCGAGGCGAGCGTGAGGAACCAGTGCAGCTTGTGATGCTCGGGCGCGGCGAGCCAGATCAGCCTGAAGCCATAACGCAGTGCACAAAACAGCAGACGCAATTGACGAAGTCGTGAACGCATGAATTTCAAGGGTCATCGCGTGAGCGCGCGGTCCCCACGAGATTAGCAGGGATGGGGACGCGATGGCAGGGCAGTCTCGTTCTGCGCATGCGTAATACAATACGGCGGCTTTTCCGCATTCACGTCGGACTCACATCATTCCCAGCGTTATTTCCACGCACTACCCCGCGCCCACCGAGATGCTCGCAGAACAACGTCACCAATACATCCTCTCGCAAGTGAACCGGACAGGCGCGCTTTCCGTGGCGGATCTCGTGCGCGAACTGCGCGTCTCGCGCGAGACGATCCGGCGCGACCTCAATACGCTCGCAGAGCGAGGGCTGCTCGTCACGACCCACGGCGGCGCGCTCTCGAGCGACCGCCGGGAGCCCGATCTCGACGTGCGCGAAGCCGCCAACGCGAGCGCCAAGCGCGCAATCGGCGAACGTGCGGCGGAGTTCGTGCCCGACGGCGCCTCGGTCATCATCGATTCGGGCAGCACCACGCATGCGCTCGCGCGCGCGCTCACGGACCGCCATCGGCTCACGGTGTATACCAACGACTGGCGCATCGCGCTGTTGCTCGGCCGCCGCAACGAGAACCGCGTCACGCTGCTGGGCGGCGAGCTGTCCGACCACGAGGAAGCCACCTTCGGCCTCGACACCGTGCAGCAGCTTGCCCAATACCACGCCGATTTCGCGTTCGTCGGCGCGGGCGGCATCACCGCCGACGGCTGGCTCACCGACTACTCGCGCATGGTCGCCGAGGTACGCAGCCGCATGCTCGCGGCCACGGCCTGCGCGATCGTCGTCGCCGACCATTCGAAATTCGGGCGCGTCACGCCCGTGCGCATCAACGGCTTCGAGCAGGCGCGCTACGTCATCACCGAGCTTGCGCCCGAAAAGAGCATCGCGCGCGCGATTACGGCGCGTGGGCCCGAACTCGTCATCGCCTGACTCTCCCTGCGGCGCGGCGTGGCGCGCGCTGCGCTTGCCCGTCTACACGCCTGCATGGCTGCCGTCAGCACCTTCCCGGCAGAATTAGCACGCCTATGTGGCTTGTCGAATATTGGCGAATTGTGGAATTTTTTGACAAACGCCACAATCGTCATGCGCGTGTCATCAAAACCTGTGATTCTTGCGGGGCCCGTCCAGATGGGCCGGTCAGCGAGGCGAGCGGCAATTCCGCGGCTTCGCCTGGCCGGTCGGTTCAGGTGGAAAGTGTCGGATTGTAGACAATCTGCAATCGCGATACGAGACCACCGCGGGGCGGGCAATGACAGGCGGCGCAGTCCGCCGAAGTTCGGATTGTTCAGCTCAGTTCGATCCATTCAACAAACGCATCGGGTATCCCGAGCACCTGGTTTTGCCTTCGGAGAGTGACATGAACCACACGAATTCCCATCGCGCGGGTTTTGCACGCAAGCTGCTGCCGATCGCGGCCGCCGCGGCGCTTCTGGGCGCAGCAGCGAGCGCGCATGCCGCCGACGCCGTCGTGCTGTACACGGCCGACGGCCTCGAAAATCTCTACAAGGACGTGCTGCCGGCCTTCGAGAAGAAGGAAGGCGTCAAGGTCAACATCGTCACGGCGGGCAGCGGCGAAGTGGTGAACCGCGCGAACGTCGAGAAGGACTCGCCGAAGGCCGACGTGATCGTCACGCTGCCGCCGTTCATCCAGACGGCGCAGCAGAGCGGCCTGCTCCAGCCGTACCAGAGCGTGAACTACAAGAACGTGCCGACGATCGCGAAGGCGACCGACGGTTCGTGGGCGACGTTCGTGAACAACTACTTCTCGTTCGCGATCAATCCCGATGTCGTGAAGAACGAGCCGAAGACGTTTGCTGACCTGCTGCACCCGGACTACTCGGGCAAGGTCGCGTACTCGAACCCGGCCACGGCTGGCGACGGCATGGCCGTGATCATCCTCACGACCTCGCTGATGGGCGAAGACAAGGCGTTCGACTACCTCAAGAAGCTCGAGCAGAGCGCGAAGTTCCACACCAAGGGCACGGGCTACCTCGACGTGCTGCTCTCGCGCAACGAAATCGCGGTGGCCAACGGCGACCTGCAGATGGATCTCGACGACGCAGCCAACGGCGGCCTCTCGCTCAAGCCGATTTTCCTCTCGGCCGACGCTGGCGGTCATCCCACGACGTTCCAGCTGCCGTACGCTATCGGCCTGATCAAGAACGGCCCGAACCAGGCTGAAGGCAAGAAGCTGATCGACTACCTGATGTCGACGGACGTGCAGTCGAAGGTGCCGGACATCTTCGGTATTCCGGGCCGCACCGACGTGGCGCTCACGGGCAAGAACGGCGAAGCCGTCAAGCAGGCCATCCAGGGGGTGAAGCTGATCCCGGTGGACTGGAATCAGGTGATGGCGAAGAAGGCCGACTGGACGACGCGCTGGAAGACCGAAGTGATCGGCTCGTCGGGCAAGCAGCTCGAAGTCGTGAAGCCGAAGTAAGCAGCAGCAATTTGTAATTTTGTATGGGATGGGACCTGGTGCTTCCGCGCCAGGTCCCATCGACAGCTTTGCATAGGACCAGAGTCAGGCGCTTTGCATGGGACCGGAGTAAGCGCTAAAGCGCCAACTCTGGTCGACAGTTAAAGCGCCCACTCCGGTCGATAGGAGATGAACCCGGTGAATACCGCAAGCCTCGCGCCGGCCGGCATGGCCCGCGCGCTGCCGGATGTGTCCGGACTGACTGACGCCACGGACGCCTCCGGCGCTGCGGGCGTGCAGATCGACCACCTGAGCGTGCGCTTCGGCGCGCGTACTGTCCTCGACGATCTGTCGCTCACGATCCGACGCGGCGAACTGTTGACCGTGCTGGGCCGCAGCGGCTGCGGCAAGACGACCTTGCTGCGTTTCATCGCGGGGTTCATCGAAGCCGACGGACTCGCGGGCACGCTCACCGTGGCGGGCCACGATCTGACCCATGTGCCGCCGCATCAGCGCAACCTGGGTTTGCTGTTCCAAAGCTATGCGCTCTTTCCGCATCTCTCGGTGTTCGAGAACGTCGCGTTCGGGTTGAAGGCGCGCCGCGTACCGTCGCGCGACATCGCGCGGCGCGTGGCCGACGCGCTCAAGCTCGTGCAGCTCGGCGACGCGGGGCACATCATGCCCGCGCAGCTCTCGGGCGGCATGCAGCAGCGCGTGGCGCTCGCGCGTGCGCTCGTGATCGAGCCGGACGTGCTCCTGCTCGACGAGCCGCTCTCGGCGCTCGACGCCAATCTGCGCGCCTCGGTGCGCTCCGAATTGAAGGCGCTGCACGAGCGGCTGCCCGACCTGACGATCGTCTGTGTGACGCACGATCAGGACGACGCGCTCGTGCTCTCCGACCGTACGCTGCTCATGCGCGATGGCCACATCGCGCAGCTGGGCACGCCGCAGGAACTCTACGACACGCCCAACGACGCCTACGTGGCCCGTTATCTGGGCGCGGCGAACCTGCTGCCACCGAACGTCGCGTTCCCGGTGGGCGATGCGCGTCACGACGTGCGCGACAAGCTCGCATGCCTGCGTCCCGAAAGCCTGCGCATCGTGCCGCTCGGCGAAGGCTCGCTGCACGGCACGATCGAATCGGTCGAGTGGTATGGCTCGGTGCTGTCGGTGCCGGTGCTGCTCGACGCGATGCCGAACGAACCGGTGCTCGTCACCATGCAGCGCGGCCACGGCATGACGCCGGCGAAAGGCATGCGTGTGTCCCTGCGTTACGAGGCTGACGATGTCGTCCTTATCAACCCCTGATTCCGCCCAGGCTCTGCCCGGCGCCGATGCGCACGCGGCCGCCGTGCGCCGCCGCGAACGGCGTGCGCAATGGCATATCGCGTTTCTGCTCGTGTTCGTGCTCGGGCCGCTGGTCGTCTATCCGCTCGTGCGGCTCGTGCTGCTGAGTCTTTCTGGCGCGCATGGCTTGAGCTTCCACGCGTACGAGACGTTCTTCGGCAATCCCGATTCGCGCGGCGTGATCGCCACGACGCTGTGGATCCTGTTCCTGAGTGCGGGTCTGGCTTCCGTGCTGGGTGTCGCGCTCGCCGCGCTGCTGTTCTTCAAACCGTTTCCGGGCGCACAGCTCGTCACGCGTTTTCTGGAACTGTTCGTGGCGTTCCCGTCGTTTCTCGTCGCGTTCACGCTGATCTTTCTGTACGGCTCGCAGGGCTCCGTGAGCATCGGGCTGCAACGGCTCTTTCATTTGCAGGCGCCGCCTCTCGACTTCCTGTTCGGCATCGGCGGGGTAGTGCTCGCGGAAGTGGTGTTCTACGCGCCGTTCGTCGTGCGCCCGACGCTCGCCGCGTTCGCGCTGCTCGACATGCGCCTGATCGAAGCCGCACGCAGTCTCGGTGCGAACAGCCGCATGGTCGCCCTGCGCGTGATCCTGCCGCTCGCTTGGCCGGGTATCGCGGCGGGCACGATCCTGTGTTTTCTGCTGACGTTCAACGAGTTCGGCATTCTGCTCGTGCTCGGCAGCGCGCACCTCATCACGCTGCCGGTGGCAATCTACAGTTCGGCCACGGTCGACCTCGATCTGCCGACGGCCGCCGCAGGCGCCGTGGTCATGCTCGCGATGTCGCTTTCCCTGTATGCGCTGTATCGGCGCGTGAATCGACGCAGTCATGGAGGCGCACGCAATGTCAACTAATCCCGTCGCCGGTTCCGACCGTATCGCGCTGCCGCCCAAGCATCTTCGCGCGCGGCCTGTCGAGCGCAGCCTCTTCTCACGCATTGCCAGCGCGGCTCTGCTTGGCTTCGCGGCGCTGCTGTGCTTCTGGCTCTTCGTGTTGCCGGTGATCGTCGTCGCGCTGTCGAGCGTCGCGTCGCACTGGTCGGGCACGATCTTGCCCGACGGTTTCAGCACGCGCTGGTTCGAGCGCCTCGGCTCTACCGACTTCGATGCGCTCGCAACGAGTCTCGAAGTCGGCTTCGGCGTGGCGGTGCTCGGCACGGCACTGGGTCTGTGGCTCGCACTCGCGCTCGAAGGGCGCGACCGGCGCGGTCTGGGCGCGGTCGTCGACACGCTCGCGATGGTGCCCAACGGCGTGCCGAGCGTGGTGCTCGGCCTCGCAGTGTTGATCGCCTATCACAAGGCGCCTGTGGATCTGTCGAGTTCTGCAGCGATCGTCGTGTTCGTGCAGCTGGCTCTGGTGCTGCCGTTTTGCTATCGATGCGCTTCGGCCGCGCTGCGTCCCGAGCTGACCGTGCTGCGCGAAGCGGCAGCGAGTCTCGGTGCGCCGCCTTCGATGGTGCTGCGCCGCGTGGTGCTGCCGCAGCTCGTGCCGGCCATCCGCGCGAGTCTCGCGCTGGGCTTCGCGCTGTCGCTGGGCGAACTGGGCGCGACGCTCACGGTCTATCCGCCGGGGTTTGCGACGGTGCCGATCGTCGTGGTGGGCGCAGTCGAGCGCGGTTATTACCTGCCGGCATCGGCACTATCACTGGTCTTGTTGCTCGTCTCGCTGGGGGCGCTGCTGCTGATCGCGGCGCGTGTGCCGCGCCGGCGAGCGGACTGAGCGGATGGATGCCATGCGGTTCGATGCGCCGCAGGCGCGCAACAGACGGCCAAGGCAGGGCATGCAAGATCCGATGAGCGATGAGCGTGCGAGTAGCGGCAACGCGGGCGATCCTGAGGCGTTGTCCGACATGACGCCGCTTGCCATGGTGCGCCAGCATTCGCTGACTGCCCTGGTGCGCGACGAGATCGAGCGACGCATCGCGGCGGGCGTGCTCGCACCCGGCGACAAACTCAACGAAGCCGACTGGGCGGCACGCCTCGCCGTCTCGCGCGGACCGGTGCGCGAAGCGTTTCGCGCGCTGGAGCAGGCAGGTCTCGTGCGCAACGAGAAACATCGCGGTGTGTTCGTGCGCAGTGTCGGCGCGGCTGAGGCTCAGGAACTGGGCGTAGTGTGCGCAGCGTTGCGCGAAGCGGCGTGCCGGATGCTGGCGCCGCGCATCGACGCGGCGCAGGTCGCGGAGTTGCGCGAGCATCTCAACGCGATGCGCGACGCGGTGGTCGCCGAGAAGGGTGAGGCGTTTCTGCAAGCGCGCGACGCGTTTCGCGCGTCGCTCTTGGCAGCGGCGGGCAACGCCAGGCTGCGCGAGACCTATGAGCGGACCGTGAGCGAATTGCGGCTCTCTTCGCAGCGTGCAGCACCGACGCACAGCGCAATGGATGCATCGTATGCAGGGCATCGCGCGCTGTTGAGCGCGCTCGCATCGCGCGACGCCGACGAATCGGCCACGCGCATGCGCGAGTCCTGCGGCGACTGAGAGCGGAAGGAACGATGGACGGCGCTCAGGTGTGGGCCGTCGCCGAATTCACGTCATAGAGGAGTTGAAGAAGATGGCACTGAGCCTCGCGGATATTCGTGGGCTGTTCGAGACGTATGGTGCGTTGGCTTATAGCGGCGAACCGGTCACGCAACTCGAACACGCGCTGCAAAGCGGTGCGCTGGCAGAAGAAGATGGCGCGACCGAAGAACTGACCGCCGCGGCGTTCCTGCATGATCTGGGTCACCTGCTCAATCGTCAGGGCGAAACGCCGACCGAACGCGGCATCGACGATCTGCACCAGTACTATGCGTTGCCGTTCCTGCGGCCCGTGTTGCCCGATAGCGTGCTGGAACCGATCCGCCTGCATGTGGATGCGAAGCGCTACCTCTGTGCCGTCGATGAAGCGTATTTCGGCTGCCTCTCCGCAGACTCGGTGCGCAGCCTCGAATTGCAGGGTGGCATCTTCAATGAAGATGAGGCGCGCGATTTCGCTGCACGCCCCCACGCCGAAGACGCGGTGCGCCTGCGCCGCTGGGACGATCTCGCGAAGGTGGCGGGCAAACCGACGCCGGATCTCGACCACTATTTACAGCTCGTCGAACGCGTCATGCAACGCCACGTTTGAGGCGATTGCGCTCCCGCGCTTTTCCGATTTTCACGCGAGTCAAAAAACCGCTTGCAAGATGTCATCTGCGTGACTAGAATTCCGGTCTTTCGCGCTTTCGATGAAGGCGCGGGGAGACGGGAAGCCCGGGGCGAAAGCCTTGTGGCGACTGGGTCTGCGGGTGATTCGAAGTTGAGCGGCAGGTTGAACGAAGTAAAAAAACCTGTTGACAGATCGCCAGACAGTCTTCATAATCTCGTTTCTCTGCTGCTGACGCAGCAACGCAGAAAGAAGCCGGTAGTTGAGCAGTTTTAACGGCGCTTTCGCGATCGATCTTTAAAAATTTACAGCCGATAAGTGTGGGCGCTTGATGCGGTGGCGGCCTGGTCTTGTTCTTCGGAATGAAGCCGGGAGCAGCAAAAGTATCAAGAGTCTCACACTAAAGTAAGTCAGGTTTTTGAATTTATTCAGAACCTGTCAGCTTTGAGTGAGCGACCGGTCTCGAGAGAGACCGAAAACAGTAACAGGTATTGAA
>NZ_JBFRCN010000028.1:0-104070 GCF_040965835.1 Paraburkholderia sp. BR10872 | reverse complement strand
CTGCGCCGTGGTCGGGCTCACGTGGCCGAAGCGGTTCGCCGACGGCGCCGCCACGCCGCCATGACCGCCGCGACGCGCGGAGAACGCCGCCAGCAGCTGCTGCGCGACCGGATGCGACGGGCAGCGCAGCCCCACCGAGTCCTGACCGCCGCTCACGGCATCGGGAATGCGTTCGTGGCGTTTGACGATCAGCGTGAGCGGGCCGGGCCAAAACGCGTCGACGAGCTTTTGCGCGGCCTCGGGCCATTCAGCGGCCCAGTATTGCGGGTCGCCACCGGGCGGCAAGTGCACGATCACCGGATGGTTCGCCGGCCGCCCTTTGGCCGCGTAAATGCGCGCGACTGCCTCGGGGCTCGCCGCATCGCCGCCCAGACCATAGACGGTCTCGGTCGGGAACGCTACCAGCTCGCCCGCGTCGAGCAGCGCGGCGGCGTGCTCGATGTCGGCATCGGTCAGAGTCGGCGCGCCATCGTGCGGCGCGTTCTGCTGATCAGACATGATGCGGCTCAACCTCAGCTCGTGGCGATGTGCAGCAGGCGCGCGCAGTCGCGTGCGGCCGTGCGCGCTTCGTCGAGCGTCGGCGCAGTGAAGTTCACGTGGCCCATCTTACGGCCCGCACGCGCTTCTTCCTTGCCGTACAGATGCAGGCGCGCGGCCGGCATCGCGGCCACCTGGTCCCACGGCGGCGTGACGGGCGCGGCGCCCTTCTGGGGCTTCGCCTCGCCCACGGCGCAGGGGAACCACACGTCGCCGAGAATGTTCAGCATCACGGCCGGCGAGTGCTGGCGCGTGTCGCCGAGCGGCATGGCCGTCATGGCGCGCACCTGCTGCTCGAACTGGCTCGTGGCGCACGCATCGGTCGTGTAGTGGCCCGAGTTGTGCGGGCGCGGCGCCATTTCGTTGGCGACGAGCGAGCCGTCTTCGAGGATGAAGAACTCCACGCACAGCACGCCCACATAGCCGAGCTTCGCCGCGATCTGGATCGCCGCCTGCTGGGCCTGCTGCACGAGCGCCGGGCTTGCGTCCGGCGCGGGCACGATGGTGTGCGAGAGCACGCCGTTGCGGTGCGTGTTCTGCGCGAGCGGATAAACGACGGCCTTGCCGTTCGTGCCGCGAGCGATCAGCGCGCTCACCTCGAACTTCAGCGGCAGGCGCTTTTCCAGCACGCACGGCACGCCGCCGAGCGACGCATGCGCCTCGCGCACTTCTTCGGCGTTGGAGACACGAATCTGGCCTTTGCCGTCGTAGCCCATGCGCGCGGTCTTGAGAATGCCCGGCAGCACGGCGGCGAGCGTCTTGTCGTCGATGCCGGCGAGCGCCTGCGACGACTCGATCACCACGTGCGGCGCGACCGGCACGCCGGCCGCCGCGATAAAGCGCTTCTCGGCGATGCGGTCCTGCGCCACCGCCACGCAGCGTCCAGCCGGGCTCACGAAGGTCGACTTCGCGAGCGTGTCGAGGCTCGCGGCGGGCACGTTCTCGAACTCGGTCGAGATGGCCGCGCACAGACGCGCGAGTTCGGTGAGCGCCGCTTCGTCGTCGTACGCGGCGCAGATGTGGCGGTCGGCCACGGTGCCCGCGGGGCTCGTCGCGTCGGGATCGAGCACGGCGACGCGGTAGCCCATCGCCTGCGCGGCAAAGCAGAACATGCGGCCGAGCTGGCCGCCACCCACCATGCCCAGCCAGGCGCCGGGCAGGATCGGTGAAACCGGTGAATTGTCAGGAGTCATCTTCGTGGTCGGCCGCGGGGTGGCCGCGGCGCGTGGGGACGATCAAAGCGGGACGATCAAAGCGGGGGCAGCACCATGGCATGCGCCGCTTCGTTCTGGCGCACACGGAAGGCCGCGAGCTTGTTCGCGTATTCGGTGTTGGTCACGCTCAGGATCGAGACGGCGAAGAGCGCCGCATTGGCCGCGCCCGCCTCGCCGATGGCGAAGGTCGCGACCGGGACGCCCTTGGGCATCTGCACGATCGAGTGGAGCGAATCCACGCCCTTCAGATACTTGCTGACCGCCGGCACGCCCAGCACGGGCACCGTGGTCTTGGCCGCCAGCATGCCCGGCAGGTGCGCCGCGCCGCCCGCGCCGGCGATGATCGCGCGCAGGCCGCGCTCGCGCGCCTTTTCCGCGTACTCGAACATCTCGTCGGGCATGCGGTGCGCCGAGACCACCTTGGCCTCGTACGCGACGCCGAACTCCTGCAGGATCGCGACCGCGTGCTTCATCGTGTCCCAGTCGGAGCTGGAGCCCATCAACACGCCGACGAGCGGCGCCGCATGCTGGTGAGCCGTCTGAACTTCGCTCATTGTGCTTCCTTTTTCCCTCTTCTCGCTCACGCGAGCTTTTGACCCGTGAGACGCTCGAGCGCCTCCTGATACTTTGCCGACGTTTTGGCGATCACTTCGTCGGGCAGCTTCGGTGCCGGCGGCTCCTTCTTCCAGTCCTGGGTTTCGAGCCAGTCGCGCACGAACTGCTTGTCGAACGACGGCGGGTTCGAGCCCACCTGATACTGGTCGGCCGGCCAGAAGCGCGACGAGTCGGCGGTGAGCGCCTCGTCCATCAGATACAGCTGGCCGTGGTTGTCGAGACCGAATTCGAACTTCGTGTCGGCGATGATGATGCCGCGCGTGGCCGCGTAGTCGGCGGCTTCCTTGTACAGCTTGATCGAAATTTCCTTGATGGTGCGCGAGAGCTCGGTGCCGATGCGGCGTTCCATCTCTTCGTACGTGATGTTCTCGTCGTGGTGGCCCATTTCGGCCTTGGCTGCCGGCGTGAAGATCGGCTCGGGCAGCTTTTGTGCATTCTGCAGGCCCGGCGGCAGTTCGACACCGCACACGGCGCCCGTTGCCTGATAGTCCTTCCAGCCGCTGCCGGCCAGATAGCCGCGCACCACGGCTTCCACGAGGATCGGCTCGAGGCGCTTCACCACGACGGCGCGGCCCTTGACCTGCTCGACTTCGTCGGCGGCCACGACGGTTTCAGGCGCGACGCCCGTGAGGTGGTTCGGCACGACGTGCTTGAGCTTTTCGAACCAGAAGTCGGCCATCTGGTTGAGCACCTCGCCCTTGCGCGGAATCGGCTCGCCCATGATGACGTCGAACGCCGACAGACGGTCGGTGGTGACGATCAGCAGCTTGTCGTTGCCCACGGCATAGTTGTCGCGGACCTTGCCGCGGCCGAGAAGCGGCAGCGAGCGGAGCGTGGATTCGTAGAGGGTAGACATCGTCGTGATTCGCTAAAAGGACAATCGAAACGGAGGCGGGTTCGGTCCAGAATCGCGGTTGCAACCGCGCGCGGAAACCGTAAAACCGAAGGTATTGCGAGGGTAAACCAAAAACCGGCAAATTTCCCGGAAAAGCCCATCGCCGTTCCCCCAAAACAGGCGGAAACGGCGATGTTTGCTACTCGAGGCGCACAGCGCCCGGCACAGAAGCTCGCTTAGCGAACGATCTGCGCGAGTTCGCCCGATTTGTACTTCTCGGCGATCTTGTCGAGCGAAACCGGCTTGATCTTGCCGGCCTGGCCTTCGCAGCCGAACGCGAGGAAGCGGTCCAGGCACACCTTCTTCGCGGCTTCGCGAGCCGGCTTCAGGTAGTCGCGCGGGTCGAACTTCGACGGGTTTTCATACATATAGCGACGGATCGCGCCCGTGATCGCCAGACGCAGGTCGGTGTCGATGTTGATCTTGCGCACACCGTGACGGATGCCTTCCTGGATCTCTTCCACCGGCACGCCGTACGTTTCCTTCATGTCGCCGCCGAATTCGCGGATCTCGGCCAGCAGTTCCTGCGGCACCGACGACGAACCGTGCATCACGAGGTGCGTGTTCGGGATGCGCGCGTGGATTTCCTTGATGCGCTGGATCGACAGAATGTCGCCCGTGGGCTTCTTGGAGAACTTGTACGCGCCGTGCGAGGTGCCGATGGCGATGGCCAGCGCGTCGCACTGCGTGAGCTTCACGAAGTCGGCGGCCTGCTCCGGGTCCGTCAGGAGCTGCTCGCGCGTCATGGTGCCTTCGGCGCCGTGACCGTCTTCCTTGTCGCCCTTCATCGTTTCCAGCGAACCGAGCACGCCCAGTTCCGCTTCGACCGTCACGCCGATCGAGTGCGCCATTTCGACGACCTTGCGCGAAACTTCGACGTTGTACTCGTACGATGCGACGGTCTTGCCGTCGGCTTCGAGCGAGCCGTCCATCATCACACTGGTGAAACCGCTGCGGATCGCTGCCATGCAGACTGCCGGCGACTGGCCGTGGTCCTGATGCATCACGACCGGAATATGCGGATACGACTCGACCGCGGCTTCGATCAGGTGGCGCAGGAAGGGCTCACCCGCGTACTTACGCGCGCCGGCCGATGCCTGCATGATCACCGGCGAACCGACCTGGTTCGCGGCTTCCATGATCGCCTGGACCTGTTCCAGGTTGTTCACGTTGAACGCGGGCAGGCCATAACCGTGTTCAGCCGCGTGGTCCAGCAGTTGACGCATTGATACGAGAGGCATTGTTGCTACTCCTTTGATTTGAAACGAAATGCTTCTGGCGCCGACTGTCTTGCGCAGCCGGTCGAGGGCGGCCTGGCAGCCGCCGCCCGCGTGACCTGCCGCGGGCTCGATGGCGTGATTTTATCGCGAAGCGCGTCCGATCCCGGCACCAGGCACGTAACTGGCATGAAATTGGCGTATCGGAGCGTCAGAACCGCGAGAAGATGCAAAAAGCGTTGACAGCCCGTGCGCCGTTTCTATGGCGTACGGGCTTCAATTGCGGGGAAAAAGCGCCTAAACGGCACCGATCTTACGTCGACCTGATACCAGTGTGGCACCAGTCGAAGCCGTCCGCATTTATTTTCGGGAGTCGCGAAAATAAAGCGAAAAAAATCGCCGCGAGGTTACCGCACCGAAGTTAGAGCACGTCGCCGACGCGCACGATCTTCAGTGTGTTCGTGCCGCCCGGCTGCCCCATCGGCTCGCCCACGGTCAGCACGACCATGTCGCCGTGCGACGCGTAGCCCTTGCTGACCACCACTTCGATGGCTTGCTGGAGCGCCGTGTCGCGGTCGCTGCTCGTATCGAGGTGCAGCGGCGTGACATTGCGATAGAGCGACATGGCGCGCTCGCTGCCTGCACGCGGCGTGAGCGCGAAGATCGGCACATGGGTCCAGTGACGCGACATCCAGAGCGCGGTCGAGCCCGACTCCGTAAGCGCGACGATCGCCTTCGCGCCCAGGTGATAGGCCGTGAACAAGGCGCCCATGGCGATCGACTGGTCGATGCGCGTGAAGGTGCGGTCGAGGAAGTCCTTGTCCAGTTCGGATTGCTCCGACTTCTCCGCTTCCAGACAGATCGCGGCCATGGCCTCGATGGTCTGCACCGGGTACTTGCCCGCGGCCGATTCGGCCGAGAGCATCACGGCGTCCGTGCCGTCGAGCACCGCGTTGGCGACGTCCGAGACTTCGGCGCGCGTGGGCACCGGTGCGTGGATCATCGACTCCATCATCTGCGTGGCCGTGATGACGAGTTTGTTCGAGTCGCGCGCCATGCGGATCATGCGCTTTTGCAGCGCCGGCACGGCGGCATTGCCCACTTCCACGGCCAGGTCGCCGCGCGCGACCATGATGCCGTCCGACGAATCGAGAATTTCCTGCAGCGCCGGAATCGCCTCGGCGCGCTCGATCTTCGCGATCATCTTCGGCTTGATGCCGTAAGGCGCGCCCGCGATGTTCGCGAGCTGGCGCGCCATTTCCATGTCGGTGGCGTTCTTCGGGAACGACACGGCGACGAAGTCCGCGCCCAGCGACATGGCCGTGCGGATGTCTTCCATGTCCTTCGCGGTGAGCGCGGGCGCCGTCAGGCCGCCGCCCTGGCGGTTGATGCCCTTGTTGTTCGACAGGTCGCCGCCCACGCGCACGATCGTGTGGATCTCGCTGCCGATCACGCGCGCGACGTCGAGCACGATCAGGCCGTCGTTGAGCAACAGGATGTCGCCCGGCTTCAGGTCGCGCGGCAGATCCTTGTAGTCGAGACCGACGCGCTCGTCATTACCGAGCTCGCATTCGGCGTCGAGGATGAACGGATGGCCCGGCTCGAGCGTCGTCTTGCCATTCTCGAATTTGCCGACGCGAATCTTCGGGCCTTGCAGGTCCGCCATGATCGCAACTTCGCGGCCAGCCTGGCGGGCGCAGTCCCGCACCATTTCAGCACGCTGACGATGGTCGTCGGCGGTGCCGTGCGAAAAGTTGAGGCGCACCACGTCCAGTCCTGCGCGGATCATTTTCAGCAGGATGTCCGGCGTGCTGGAAGCCGGACCGATGGTGGCGACAATCTTGGTGGCGCGATGCATGAGTCTCCTCGTCTGGATAGGATCGCTGGGAAAACCGTTGCTGCGAGAAGTGCTGGCCGGCTGCGCCGCGGGTGCGGATGCGCCGGAACGCGCACCGGGTGTACCCGGCGTCGCTTTCTTGGAGGACGCCGCAGGGCTCACATGAGCCGCTACGGCGCTGTCTACATGCGTAGTCGTATTCGATGCGGGCGTGGCTGTGCGCCCTGTCGGATTCTGTGCGGCTGTCGATTCAGCAGTCGACTGCGTCGCCGCAAGATCGTTTTCGGCAGCGGCGGCGGGGGTCGCGTCGGCCCCCGCCTGGTCCGTCTCTGCCTGGGGCGCTGTGCGCCCCTTCTGTTTTGCTGCGGCCCCGGCTGCGCTGCGCGACTTCTTTGCGCCTGCACGAGGAAGTTTGCTCATGGCCTTCCCGGCCGGGGCGCGCGGCGCCACTTAACCAGCCGCCCGCGTTTCGAGCACTTCGACCGCCGGCAGCTTCTTGCCTTCGAGGAACTCGAGGAAGGCGCCGCCGCCGGTGGAGATATAGCTGACCTTGTCGGCGATGTTGTACTTCGCGATGGCTGCGAGCGTGTCGCCGCCGCCCGCGATCGAGAACGCGCCCGAACTGGCGATCGCATCCGCAAGCGTCTTCGTGCCGTTGCCGAACTGGTCGAACTCGAACACGCCGACCGGGCCGTTCCACACGATCGTGCCGGCCTGCGCGAGTTGCGCGGCGAGCGCGTTGGCGGTGACAGGACCGATGTCGACGATCATGTCGTCGTCGGCTACGTCGGCCACGTTCTTCGTCTCGGCCCTGGCCGTCGGCGAGAATTCTTTCGCGGTCACGACGTCGGTCGGGATCGGCACGGAGGCGCCGCGCGCGCGCGCCGCGTCGATGATGGCCTTCGCATCGTCCACCAGATCGGCTTCGGCGAGCGACTTGCCGATCTTCAGGCCCGCGGCCAGCATGAACGTGTTGGCGATGCCGCCGCCGACGATCAGCTGATCGACTTTCTCGGCCAGCGACTTGAGGATGGTGAGCTTGGTCGAAACCTTCGAGCCCGCCACGATGGCCACCAGCGGACGCTTGGGCGCGCCGAGCGCCTTGCTGAGCGCGTCGAGTTCGGCCGCGAGCAGCGGACCCGCGCAGGCGACGCTCGCGTACTTCGCGATGCCGTAGGTCGTGGCTTCGGCGCGATGGGCGGTGCCGAACGCGTCGTTCACGTAGATATCGCAGAGCTTCGCCATCTTTTGCGAAAGCTCGTCCGAGTTCTTCTTCTCGCCCTTGTTGACGCGGCAGTTTTCGAGCAGCACCACGTTGCCCGGCTCGACGTTCACGCCGTTTTCAACCCAGTTCGCGACCAGCGGCACGTCGCGGCCGAGCAGTTCGGCCAGACGCTTCGCGACCGGCGCGAGGGAGTCTTCGGGCTTGAACTCGCCTTCGGTCGGGCGGCCCAGGTGCGAGGTGACCATGACGGCCGCGCCGGCGTCGAGTGCGGCCTTGATGGCCGGCACGGAGGCGCGCACGCGGGTGTCTTCGGTGATGTTGCCGTGGTCGTCCTGCGGCACGTTCAGGTCGGCGCGGATGAATACGCGCTTGCCCTTCAATTTGCCTTCGGAGATCAGATCGGAAAGACGCAGAACCTTGTTCATGGGCATGTCATCTTGATGGTGGGAAGGCGGTGGCAAGGCGATGCGGCGCCGCGGGCCTCATTCTGGCGCGGCAAGACGTGCGGGACGGCACGGCGCGGGATCCGGTTTGAACGCTGTTTCGGGTCGCGGCTCCATGTCGCTGCTCGTCGCTGGCACGAGCCGGCATCGATTGCGAGATCGGTATTTTAGCTGATAGCCAGGACGATCAGAGACGTGTCCAGGCGAATCTCCCGTATTTGGGCAGACGCTGCTCGCCGGGCGGGCGTTCGCGCGATTTGCTGCGATGCAGCATGGGCTACACCCGAAAAATATTCGGGCGGAACGCGCGCGAAACGACCCTAAAATCGCCCGAAATCCCCGCCCCACACGCCCGCGGGCGCGCTGGAAGGCGTCAAATGACGCTAAAATAATCGTCTTTGCCACCCGCAGCCACGCGGCGCGCGGCGAAACCCCTATATAAGCCCGATATTTACTGCACTTGTCTGGAGATTCGTATGTCAATGGCCGACCGCGACGGCAAGATCTGGATGGACGGCAGGCTGATTGATTGGCGCGACGCCAACATTCACGTGCTGACCCACACGCTGCACTACGGCATGGGTGTCTTCGAAGGTGTACGCGCCTATCAGACCGCCGACGGCAGCACCGCGATCTTCCGCCTCGCCGAGCACACCAGGCGTCTGCTCAACTCAGCCAAGATTTTCCAGATGGACGTGCCGTTCGACGCGAAGACGCTCGCCGACGCGCAGCTCGAAGTCGTGCGCGCGAACAGGCTCGAGTCGTGCTACATCCGCCCGATCATCTGGGTCGGCTCGGAAAAGCTCGGCGTTTCGGCCAAGGGCAACACCATCCACGTGGCCATCGCCGCATGGCCGTGGGGCGCCTATCTCGGCGAAGACGGCCTCGCCCGGGGCATCCGCGTGAAGACGTCCTCGTTCACGCGCCATCACGTGAACGTGTCGATGGTGCGCGCCAAGGCTTCGGGCTGGTATGTGAACTCGATCCTCGCCAACCAGGAAGCCACCGCCGACGGCTACGACGAAGCGCTCCTGCTCGACGTGGACGGCTATGTCTCGGAAGGCTCGGGCGAGAACTTCTTCCTCGTGAACAACGGCAAGCTGTACACGCCGGACCTCGCGTCGTGCCTCGACGGCATCACGCGCGACACGGTCATCACGCTCGCGCGCGACATGGGCATTCCCGTGATCGAAAAGCGCATCACGCGTGACGAGGTGTACACCTGCGACGAAGCGTTCTTCACGGGCACCGCCGCCGAAGTCACGCCGATCCGCGAGCTCGACAACCGCACCATCGGCAGCGGCTCGCGCGGCCCGGTCACGGAGAAGCTGCAATCGGCCTTCTTCGACGTCGTTTCGGGCAAGAACGACAAGTACGCGCGCTGGCTCGCGAAGGTCTAAGACAAAAGGTCCGGGCGAGCCAACGCCTGGCCCCCACAGCTACACAGAGAATCGTCCTCATGAGCGAAATCAAGGAAATGCCGCTGGTCGAACTTTCGGCCAAGGATCTGCCCGCTTACTGCCCGAATCCGTCGATGCCGCGCTGGAGCAACCACCCGCGCGTGTTCCTCGACGTGACCCACGGCGAAGCGAAGTGCCCGTACTGCAGCACGCGTTACAAGCTGCGCGCGGGCGAGGTCGTCCACGGCCACTGACGCGTTTCGCCTCACTCGCCGCGCGCCGTCGTTGCATGCGGCGGCGCGTTTTACGTGCTGCCGCCGCCCGTTCACCGGCGCGCGGCTTCTCGTCATTTTCCCAACCGTGTTTCGCGCGCGGCCCAATCCGCCCCCATGCCGGCCCGAGCCGGCGCGAGGCGGGCAAGCCGCACGTGCAACCTTTACCCTCTCCGGACCCTGACTCCCGATGCGCCGCGCGCTGGTAATCGCACCGAACTGGATCGGTGACGCACTGATGGCGCAGCCGCTTTTTTCGCGGCTCGTGAAACTGCACCCGCGCATTCAGATCGATGCGCTCGCGCCAACCTGGGTTGCGCCCGTGCTCGAGCGCATGCCCGAGATCCGCGACGTCTACGCCACCGACCTCGGCCACGGCAAGCTGCAGCTGCTGCGCCGCTGGCAACTGGCGGGCGATCTGCGCGCCGAACGCTATGACGCTGCCTATGTGCTGCCCAATTCGCTCAAGTCCGCACTGATCCCGTGGCTCGCCAATATCGGGCTGCGCATTGGCTACACGGGCGAGAACCGTTACGGCCTCTTGAATGTGCGCCATGCGAATCCGCCCAAGGACGAGCGCCCGCCGATGGTCAGCCACTACGCCGCGCTCGCCTACGCGCCCGGCGCGAGCGTGCCCGACGACCTGCCGATGCCGCGCCTCGAGTCGGATCCGAACGAGGCGTCGCGCGTGTCGGCGCGCTTCAATCTCGATACGCGCGTGCCGCTGCTCGTGTTCTGCCCCGGCGCCGAGTACGGCCCGGCCAAGCGCTGGCCGCCCGAGCATTTCGCGGCGCTCGCGAAGATGGTGGGGCAGTCGTTCCCGTACACGCAGATCGTCGCGCTCGGCTCGCCGAAGGACGCCCCGCTCGCCCAGGCGATTGCCGATCGCGCGCCGAACGTGCGCAACCTGTGCGGGCAGACCGCGCTCGGCGAGGCGTGCGCACTGATCTCGCGCGCGAACGCCGTAGTGACCAACGATTCGGGCCTGATGCACGTGGCCGCCGCGCTGCGTCGGCCGCTCGTCGCGCTGTACGGTTCGACGGATCCGCGCCACACGCCGCCCTTGTCCGAGCTTGCAAAGGTACAATGGCTCCATCTCGAATGTAGTCCCTGCTTTGCGCGAGAGTGTCCGCTCGGGCATCTGAACTGCCTGCGCGAACTGAGCCCGGAGCAGGTTTTCGGCGATCTACGCGGCATGCTGCTCGGGCAGCGATAAGCAACAGGCATCGCCAGCAGCGTTGGGCGGCTATGTGCCGCCCGCCACGCTGAAAACATCGCGCACACAAATGGATGTGCGCCACGCAACGGACGCCATGCGCGTTGCGCGCGCCCAATAGAGGCAACGAGGCGCGGGAGGGACCCATGCGCCGCATCGGAGCACGTCACAGGCCTGTCTCGCGAAAGCGGCATGCTCGCGGCAAACGCGCGGCACGCAGCGACAGCCGCACAACGACGCAACCGATCAATCGCCAACCCGCGCCCAGGTAGACGCCGAATGCGACACCGAGCGCACAAGACCAACGAGCCATGCCACGTTTTGCCCACATCTTCGAAGCCGCCGCGGACACCCTCAACGCGTACTACCAGGCCGTCGCGGAAGTCAACATCGACAGCTTGATGGGTCTGTGGATCGATGAAGAGTTCGTGAGCTGCATCACGGCGGAAGGCGCGCATCTGCACGGCCTGCCGAGCATCCGCGCGGGCCTCGCCGCACAGCTCGAAGCGGCGCCGGTGTCGATCGAGCCGCTCGACATCCGTGTGTACGACAGCCTCGGCACCGTGGTCTACGCGATCGTGGAAGCGCACCGTCCGGTCGATCCCAGCGCGATTCCCACCATGGTCTTCACGACCTACGTGATGGTTCACGAGCGCGGCGAGTGGCGAATTGCGCACATTCACGCGAGCCGCATGCCCGACGACGCAGCCACCCAGTTCTCGGCCAGATTGCGCCACGGCCAGGGCGCGCTGCACTGACATAAGGGCGCAAAGCAGGGGGCAGTGATGAGTACGACCGACGACACCAGCAGGCCCGGCGACGCAGCCCGCGTCGCGGCCGCGCTCGATGCCCAGACCGCCCTGCTCGGCCCCCACTACGACAACGACTACCGCGCGCCGTTCTGGCTGCCCGGTGCGCACATCCAGACCATCGTGCCGGCGCTGTTCTCGCGCCTGCCCGCGCCCGCCTACCGCCGCGAGCGCTGGGACACACCGGATGGCGACTTCATCGAAGTGGACTGGCTGGACGGCAAGCGTGCCGGTGCGGATTTACACAACGCCCCGCTTTTCGTCCTGTTCCACGGCCTGGAAGGCGGCTCGAGCTCCCACTACGCGCGCGCGCTCGCTGCCGCCGCGCAGGCGCGCGGCTGGCATGCGGCGATCCCCCACTTTCGCAGCTGCAGCGGACCGCTGAACCTGCTGCCGCGCTTCTACCATCTCGCCGATTCCGCCGAAGTCGATTGGGTGCTGCGCCGCTTCGCTGCCCGCCACGCGGGGCCGCTCGTGGTCGCGGGCGTGTCGCTCGGCGGCAACGTGCTGCTGCACTGGCTTGCCCAGCGTCGGGAAGACGCCGCGATCGTCGCGGCCGCCGCGGCGATCTCCACGCCGCTCGATGTGCATGCAGGCAGTGAGATGCTGACGCAGGGTTTCGGCATGATCTACACGCGCAGCTTCCTGAAAACGCTGAAAGTGAAGGCGCTCCAGAAACTCGAGCAGTACCCCGGCCTGTTCGACGCGCAAGCCGTGCTCGCCAGCCGGACGATGTACGAATTCGACAATGTCGTGACGGCGCCGCTGCACGGTTTTCGCGACACCCACGACTACTACACGCAAGCGACGATCCGTCCGAAGCTCGGCGAAATCGCCGTCCCCACGCTCATTCTGAACGCGCGCAACGATCCGTTCCTGCCGGGCCGCGCGCTGCCCGCGCGCCACGAAGTGAGCGCCGCCGTCGAACTCGATCAGCCCGCGCACGGCGGCCACGTCGGCTTCATGACGGGACCGTTCCCTGGCCGCAGCGACTGGCTTTCGCAGCGCGTGTTTGCTTATCTCTCGCCTTTCG
This sequence comes from Paraburkholderia sp. BR10872, assembly GCF_040965835.1. Taxonomy (NCBI): domain Bacteria; kingdom Pseudomonadati; phylum Pseudomonadota; class Betaproteobacteria; order Burkholderiales; family Burkholderiaceae; genus Paraburkholderia; species Paraburkholderia sp. BR10872. The sequence goes on along the minus strand of NZ_JBFRCN010000028.1, from coordinate 91,357 downwards.
TCTCTCATGGATGACATCGTCAAACAGGCGCTCGCGCGCTGGCCCAACGTCCCGCATTGCACGGGCTGGCTGCTGCTCGACGCACGCGGCAACTGGCGCATGCGCGACGAGGCCGCCCAGGCGCAGAACGCACCCGGCACCGCGATCCGCCACGAAGCGCTGCTCGGCTTCATCAACCGCAATTACGAGCGCGATGAACACGGCCAGTGGTACTTCCAGAACGGGCCGCAGCGCGTGTACGTCGAACTCGAATACACGCCGTGGATCGTGCGTCTCGCCGCGGGTCACGAGGGCGACGACGCGTTGATCCTCACCGATCAGGGCGGTCAAGCGTTCGAGCCCGTGGCCGCCTACCTCGATGAAGCGGGCAGCGTGATCTTCGCCGATGCGAGTTCGCCGCCGCGCGCGGCGCTGCTGCACGACCACGACCTCGACCTCTTCACCGACCACGCCACGCTCGCGGACGACGCCCACAGCGGCACCTTCCACTGGCGCGCCGGCGCCGCGCTGCCGCTGCAGCCGGTCAAGCGCGCCGACGTGAGCACGCGCTTCGCCTTCGTGGCGAGCCCGGCGCGCGCCGAGCGCGAAGCGCAGGCCGCGGGGCACGGCGCGAGCGGCACGCCGCCTGCATCCGCGGACTGAGCCCCGACTTAGCCGCGGCCCTCGTCCTTCTCGTCCTGGCGCTCCTGCTGGTAGCGCGCCTCGAAGTCGTGCAGGCGCGCTTCGATCGTCGACAGATCGTAGTAGCCCACCGATTTCATGTCGCGCGCCTCCTTGAGCTGACGGATAGCCGAGGGCCACGCGCCGTCGAGCGCCAGCTTCTCCGCCATCGCCCGATGCTGAGTGAGCGCGTCGCCGAGTCCGGCGCTCGCCTGCGCCAGATAGAGCCACCAGGCGTCCTGCTGCGGTTCGGCCTCGGTTTCGCTGCGCGCGAGCGTCTGCGCCTCCTTGAAGCGCCGCGCCGCGATCAGCGCCTGCAGCAGCGCATCGGTAGCCGCGTGGGAGCCTGGCCACGCCTTGTGCGCGGCCTCGGCCAGCCGCACGGCGTCGTCGGTGCGGCCTGAGCGGCGCGCGATATCCACGGCGAGCACGTCGAGACTCGGCGAGCTGCGCGTCTTGCTGCCATCCGCGGCCTCGAACTTCGCGAACGCCGCGCGCGCGTTCGCGAGCGACGCCGTGGCGTCGTCGTAGCGCTCCAGCAGCAACTGCGCGTAGGCAATGCCATACCAGTTCGCGGCGACGTTGAGCGCCGTGCGGTCCTCGAGCTCCGAGCGCAGACGCGAAACCTCGTCGATGTACTCGTTGCGCGTGCGGTCCTGAAGCACACGCACGCGTGCGCGCACGAAACCGTACTCGGGCGCCTGGCGCGGCTGACGGTAAGCGGCGCGGCGCGCGCGGTCCTGCATGTCGGCGATGCGCTCGCCGGTGAGCGGGTGCGTGCGCGCGTAGGCCGGCACGCCCGTGTCTTCCATCGAATCGCGCTCGAGCCGCTCGAAAAACGCCACCATGCCCCACGGGTCGTAGCCCGCCCCCGTAAGCAGCTGGAAGCCCACGCGATCGGCCTCGTGCTCCGCGGCGCGCGAGAAACGCAACTGGCTGTCCACGGCATACGCCTGGCTGCCGAGCGCAATCCCGGCGCCGAGATCGCCGCTATGCGCGAGCACGCCCGCGAGAATGCCGAACAGCACGCCGGCCAGCGCGGCCAGGCCCGTGCGCTCGCTCTGCGAAAGCATGCGTGCGATGTGCCGCTGCAAGACGTGGCCCATTTCGTGACCGAGCACGGAGGCGAGTTCGGACTCCGTTTGGGTGACGACGATGAGCCCCGAGTTCACGCCGATGAAGCCGCCCGGCAGCGAGAAGGCGTTGATCTGGCCGTCGCGGATCGCGAACAGATCGAAGTCGGGCCGATAGGCGCCGATGAACTGCGCGCTGGCGGCCGCCGCGAGGCGCGCGGCCACCGAATTGAGGTAGTCGCGCACGAGCCAGTCGCCGATATAGTCGGGGTCGCGGCGAATCTCGCGCATCACGCGCTCGCCGATACGGCGCTCGGCCTGCGGCGTGAGCGCGCCGCCGGAGCCGTCGCCGAGGTCGGGCAGTTGCGGCACCCAGGCGGGGGCGCGCACGCTGGTATTGCCGCTCGACGACGAGGAAGCTGCGCCTGCCTGGCCCTGGGCCGAAAAGCGGCTCTGCACGCCGCCGTAAGTGCCGAACACGCCCTGCGCGATCGAGGCGGGGACGACGGGGTCAGCCGAGTCGTCGAACGGGCCGCTGACGAGTGCGGGCGCCGCATTGGCCGCGTTCGGTGCCGGGCTGGAGGGGGCCGGTGCCGGCTGCGCGGCCATCGGCGGGGCCGCGCCGGGCTTGAGGACGGCGGCATTCGACGCCTGCGCGTACGCTTGCGGCGAAACCGTAAGCGACGCGCACAACCATGCAGCAAGCAGCCGTTTCAGACGCATTGATGACAGGATCGGGGAATGCGGAACACCGGCGCGGCGGCGCACCCGGTGCGGACCGCCCGCGCGCTTGCGCCAACCCATCGATTGTAGCCCGCCTTACAACTCTTGCGGCACGGCAAGACGCGTAGAAAGCGCGGCGTGCCGCACTGTTAAGATAGGTACCCCTCAAGGAAGAACCACCATGCCTGAACTCACGCATTTCGACGCAGCCGGCGACGCCCATATGGTCGATGTCGGCGGCAAGGCAGAGACGAAGCGCATCGCGCTCGCGAGCGGCACGATCCGCATGTTGCCGGAAACCTTCGCGCTGATCCGCGACGGCCACGCGAAAAAAGGTGACGTGATCGGCGTTGCGCGTATCGCCGCGATCCAGGGGGCGAAGCGCACCTCGGATCTGATTCCGCTGTGCCACCCGCTCGCCATCACGCGAGTGAAAGTGGATTTCGTGCTCGACGAAACGATGCCCGGGGTTCACTGCACGGCGCAGGTGGAAACGCTCGGCCGCACGGGCGTGGAGATGGAAGCGCTGACCGCCGTGCAGGTCGGACTGCTGACCGTCTACGACATGTGCAAGGCAGTGGATCGCGGCATGACGATCACCGATGTGCGCGTGCTGGAAAAGCACGGCGGGAAGTCGGGAGAATGGGTGGCGGAGCGCTGACGCCATGACGCTCGACGAACTGCTCGCGCAGGTTCTGGCCTTTCGCGACGAGCGCGACTGGAGGCAGTTTCACACCTTGCGCAACCTGATCGTCTCAACCAGCATCGAGGCAGGCGAGCTGCTGGAAACGGTCCAGTGGAAGACCGACGCGCAGATCGACGCGCAGATCGCCGATCCCGCGCAGCTCACGCATCTCAAGCACGAATGCGCGGATGTGTTCATCTACCTGTTGCTGGTCGCCCATACCGCCGGGATCGATCTGGTCGAAGCGGCGGCGGAAAAGCTCAAGCTGAACGCGCAGCGCTATCCCGTGGAGAAGGCAAAAGGCAGCGCCGCAAAATATTCCGAGCTTTGATTGCCGGAGCGGCGGCGAGCTGACTCACCGCCCCTTCACGCGCGCGCTGTGAGACTCAATCGTCCGAATCGTCCTCGTCGTCCTGTTCGACCGATTTCGCCGGCGTCCCGTACTTCTTGACGAGTTGCGCCTTGAAGTCCGCGAGCGTGGGCTGCTCGTCGAGCAGGCCGTAGAGCGAAGCGAGTTGCGTCTGCCAGTCGTGCAGTTCCGTGGCGAAAATGCGCAGACGCTCCACCGTATCGAAAGCGCCCGCCGTATCGCCATCCAGCGCCTGCAAGACCGCGTAGCGCCGCAGCACCGTTTCGCCGGGCAGCAGCGCGATGGCGCGCTGGTGCGCGTAAAGCTTGCTCGGCAGGCTCGCGGCGTTCATCGGCAACAGCGTGGCCATACCGTAGTCGCCCCAAGCGCCGAACAGGCGCGAAGGATCGTCGCCGTAGTCGCGCGCCGGGTGCTGACCGTAATACAGCACCTCGGCGCGGTTGTAGTCGCGCAGCACCGGGTACAGCGCCGCGACGCCGCCGAACACGACCACCGCATACACGCCGAGCGAGACGCGCGGCGGCACGACACGCAGCGGCTTCGTCTCCAGCAGGCCGAACACGAACATCGCCGGCAGCAGGAAGAACATGTACTGCTGCGGATATTCGACGAGCGCATGCATGACGAGCACGCCGATCAGCATGAAGCCGAACACGCGCTCGGCGGTATGCGGCGCGCGCAGCCCGCGCACGAACCACGCGACGAGCCCGATCACGACGATGGCAAGACCGACGAGGCCGGTCTTCGCGAGCAGGTCGAGGAAGATGTCGTGCGCGTTGTTGGCGATCTCGACGCCGCCAAGCGAGCGCGCCAGCTCGAACTGGTGCACCGGGAAATCGCCCCAGCCGACGCCTAGCACCGGATGCGACTTGAACATCGTCCAGCCGTAGCGCCACAGTGCGAGGCGCGGCGCGATCTGGCTGGCGTCCTTCATGCGCTCGGCGGCGGACTGCGCAAGGTCCAGGCCGTAGTGGACGTTGGCCCAGCGCACGAATGCATTCATGCCGAAGAAGATCAGCACGAGCACGAACGGGACGGCCCAGGCGCGCACGCCGCCGGCCTTGCGGCCCGCACCCGCACCGCGTCCCTCGTCGCCTTCGCTGCGGCATCCCGTGAGCGCGATCCACAGACCCGCGACGAAAATCACGCCCATCTGCAGCCACGGCCCGCGCGACACGGTGAGCGCGAGACCGCCCGAATAGATCACGGTCAGCACGCCCCACAGCAGGATGTTCAAACGCCGCGTGAGGACGAGGTACATCGCACCCGCCATCGCAAAGGCGATATAGGTGGCGAGGTGATTGGCCTGCGCCATGTTGCCGAACGGCCGGCGATCGACCGTGATGTTGTACGCCACCACGAGCGGCGTGACCTTCGTCTCCAGGTGAAAGAGCTGGATCACCTGGGTGAATACGGCGAAGAGGCCGCCGAACTGCAGCGCGAAAGCCGCCCACACGAGCGCCGATTGCATGAGGCGCGCGCGCGTGATGGTGTAGCCCGCGTGCGTCGCGAGGAACGCGGCGAGCAGATAACCGGCGCCGAGCCAGTTCATCGAAGGCTCGGCAAGCGGCAGTGCGAACGTCTGCACGATCAGCAACAGACCGAAGAAGAGCGGCACGAGCGCGACCGTGGGCGATGCGAAGCCCTCGCCTGCGCGCGCCGGGCGAATGAGCAGCAACGTCGCGGCGCCCATCAGCACATAAAGTGTCAGTGCAACGAATTCCGCGTAGAAAGTCGGAATCGGATAGGTGTGGTTGACGACCGCATAGGGCAGCGTCAACGCGAGGGCCAGCAAGACGAACGTAAGGTAACGCGCAAAATTGGAAGGCATGGTTGGGCGGGGGCGTTCAGCAACGGGGCACTATACAAAACTTTTCCCCCGCTGTGCGGGTGCGGCCGGTCGGGTCGCATCCGCGTGCGCTGCGCGAGTGGGCTTGAAAGCGCTCACGGTTGCCCCCGCACCGATGCGCAAACCTTATGCGCGGCACTCCGGCGGTGCGAGGTTGCCCGCCAGCGTTGCGGCGTCCGTGGGCGATGGGCCCGTGCCCGGCGCGCCAAGAGACGAAGCCGTCTTGCCCGCTGCGAAGCACTCCCACGTGAGCGTGCCGCCCTGCACACTGCCCTGGGCGAGCACGACGCGCGCGGTGGGCGCATCGGCGTTGTCGGGCACCGAGGGTACGAGCACGATGGTGTTGCTGCCCTCGGGCGCCACGCGCGAAGTGAAAGCGACCGTGATCTGACCGGTCGTGTCATCGATATGCAGCGACTGCACGTTGCGCGTGGCGGGCGGCACCGTGTAGCCCGCGCCGAACGCGTTGCCGCTCGCGGCGTTCTCCGCCACGGCGAGGCGCGCGGAAGCCGCGAGCGAAAGGCCCTCGCCCACGCGGCTGCGGGCGAGGTAATCCTGGTACGCGGGAATGGCGTAGGCCGCGATCACACCGACGATCGCGAGCACGATCATCAGTTCGATCAGCGTGAAGCCGCGCGCGGTCCAGCGCCCGGCAATGCTCGCGAGGCGCGAGAGTCTGGCAAAACACGCGCAGCCGTTGGGCGGCTGCGGGTTCATGGGAAGTGCGGATACGATCATCGTCAGGGCTCCTGAAACAAGAAACGCCTGCTCACAGTCGTGAACAGGCGTCTTGATCGTATCGGCGGCCCGTGCTGCGCAGCAGTCGGCCAGATGGCCCAGGCACTATGGCACAGCCATGCGCGCTCAGTGCGACTGCGGCCCCTGCGTCGCGCTGCGCTGCGCGTTGCGGCGCCGAAGCCAGGTCCCGAGCGCGACGACGAACACGGCCCCCGCCACGCACATGCCGTATTCGGCCGCGGGCGTATCGAGCAGCGGCCAGCGGTCGCCGGCGGGATCGTTGACGATGAGCCCGCCCGCAATCCAGCCGAGCAGCGCGGCGCCGAGCGTCACGATCACCGGGTAGCGGTCGAGCAATTTCAGTACGAGTTGGCTGCCCCACACGATGAGCGGAATGCTCACCATCAGCCCGAAGATCACGAGTGCGATGCGATGGCGTGGATCGGCCGCTTCGGCAGCGCCGGCAATCGCGACCACGTTGTCGAGGCTCATCACCGCGTCGGCAACGACGATCGTCTTGATCGCGCCCATCAGCTTCTCGGCAGGCTTCACGTTGGCGTGCTCGAGTTGACTGGGCGCGAGCAGCCGAACGCCGATCCACAGCAGCAGCAGGCCGCCTGTGAACTTGAGGAACGGCACGTTGAGCAGCACCACGGCGAAGGCGATCAGCACCACGCGCAGCGCGATCGCGCCCGCGGTGCCCCACAGAATGCCGCGCATGCGCTGCTGCGAAGGCAGGTCGCGGCAGGCGAGCGCGATCACCACGGCGTTGTCGCCGCCGAGCAGGATGTCGATGACGATGATCTGGATGACAGCGCCCCAGTGGAGCGTCGCGAAAAACTCGAGCATGGAGACGAAGACTCAGCCGTGACTCAGGATAGGCGGCTCATACGGCGAGCCAAATAAAAAAGCGAGGAGGCCATGACTGGCTCCCTCGCTCTTTGTTCGGAAACCTCGTGAAAGGATTCCGCAAGCATATCAAAAAACGCCGGCCGCCCGCGCATACATGATGCACGAGTGGCGGCGCATTTCGAATTTACAGCATCGCCTTCAGCAGACGACCCATTTCCGACGGGTTGCGCGTCACCTTGATGCCGCACGCGTCCATGATTTCCAGCTTCGCGTCGGCCGTATCCGCACCGCCCGAGATCAGCGCGCCGGCGTGGCCCATGCGCTTGCCCGGAGGCGCCGTGACGCCCGCGATGAAGCCAACCACCGGCTTCTTCATGTTGTCCTTGATCCACTCGGCGGCGTTCGCTTCGTCCGGACCGCCGATTTCGCCGATCATGATCACGGCGTCCGTATCCGGATCGTCGTTGAACATCTTCATGACGTCGATGTGCTTCAGACCGTTGATCGGGTCGCCGCCGATGCCGACTGCCGACGACTGGCCGAGGCCGATCGCGGTCAGCTGGGCAACCGCTTCATACGTCAGCGTGCCCGAACGCGACACGACGCCGATGCGGCCCTTGCGGTGAATGTGACCCGGCATGATGCCGATCTTCAGCTCGTCCGGCGTGATCGTGCCGGGGCAGTTCGGGCCGAGGAGCAGCGTCTTGCGGCCTTCGCGGCGCATACGGTCCTTGACTTCGATCATGTCGCGGACGGGAATGCCTTCCGTGATGCAGATCGCGAGATCGAGATCGGCCTCGACGGCTTCCCAGATCGCAGCAGCAGCGCCTGCCGGCGGCACGTAGATGACCGAAACGGTCGCGCCGGTGGCGTCCTTCGCTTCACGCACGTTCGCGTAGATAGGAATGCCTTCGAAATCTTCGCCGGCCTTCTTCGGGTTCACGCCAGCGACGAACGCTTCGCGGCCGTTTGCGTACTCACGGCACGCGCGGGTATGGAACTGACCGGTCTTGCCGGTGATGCCCTGCGTGATGACCTTGGTGTCTTTGTTGATCAGAATCGACATGTATTGACCTCTTTTCGTTTGGCGCCGCGCGTCGCGTCATCCGCGCCTTGCGTTGCGGATTTCGCGCCGGCACGCCGCCATTCGTGTCCGGTGAAAATTACTTGCCTTCGGCAGCCGCGACGACCTTCTGCGCGGCTTCTTCCATGCTGTCTGCCGAAATGATCGGCAGGCCCGATTCGGCCAGCATCTTCTTGCCGAGGTCCTCGTTCGTGCCCTTCATGCGCACGACGAGCGGCACGTTCAGGTTCACGGCCTTCGAACCAGCGATCACGCCTTCTGCGATCACGTCGCAGCGCATGATGCCGCCGAAGATGTTCACGAGGATCGCCTTCAGGCCCGGGTTCTTGAGCATGAGCTTGAACGCTTCCGTGACCTTCTCGGTCGTGGCGCCACCGCCCACGTCGAGGAAGTTCGCCGGCTCGCCGCCGAACAGCTTGATGGTGTCCATCGTCGCCATGGCGAGGCCTGCGCCGTTCACCAGACAGCCGATGTTGCCGTCGAGCGAGATGTACGCGAGGTCGAACTTCGAGGCTTCGATTTCAGCCGGATCTTCTTCGTCCAGGTCGCGGTAAGCGACGATTTCCGGATGACGGGACAGTGCGTTGGAGTCGAAGTTGAACTTCGCGTCGAGCGCGATGACCTTGCCGTCGCCGGAGACGTTCAGCGGGTTGATTTCAGCCAGCGATGCGTCGGTTTCCCAGAATGCCTTGTACAGGCCTTGCAGGATGGCGCGGGCTTGCGGAATCGAAGCAGCCGGCACGCCGATCTTCGCGGCGAGGTCGTCGGCCTGAGCGTCGAGCAGACCCGTCGACGGCTCGACGATGACCTTGTGGATCAGTTCCGGGTGCTTTTCGGCGACTTCTTCGATGTCCATGCCGCCTTCGCTCGAACCCATCAGAACGATCTTTTGCGACACGCGATCGACGACGAGGCTGACATACAGTTCCTGCTTGATGTCGGCGCCTTCTTCGATCAGCAGACGGTTGACCTTCTGGCCTTCCGGACCGGTCTGGTGCGTGACGAGCTGCATGCCGAGGATCTGGTTCGCGTATTCGCGGACCTGCTCGATCGTCTTGGCAACCTTCACGCCACCGCCCTTGCCGCGGCCGCCAGCGTGGATCTGCGCCTTGACGACCCAAACCGGACCGCCCAGCTCTTGAGCGGCCTTGACCGCGTCATCCACCGAAAACACCGGGATGCCGCGCGGGACCGCGACTCCGAATTTCCGCAGGATTTCCTTACCCTGGTACTCGTGAATCTTCATGCGTGATTCCTTCAGTCTGAGAGTTGGAGTGAACTTCGATTCCGCTGTCGTTATTCATGCGAGACGGCGTCGGCCCTGCCCTCTTGGCCCGGGCTCCGGCTGTCGCGCACGCTGGGGGTTTCCGCGCCGCGTGCGATCGAACGCGGCACATGGCCATACCAGCGCGGATAAAACTGCTTCACCGCCTCCCCGTCGAACCGCAGCGCGTGGCAGCGGCCCAGCTGGAAGGGCGGCTTTTCACCGGCGGCCTCGTTGCCTCCGGCGGTCTTGCCGAGTTCCGGTCCGGGCGCTTCACCCGGCGAGCCATTCGATGTGTCCCACACTGCCCCGACGAACGCCTGGATCGCAGCGGTCGGCAAAACGCCCAACATTTCTGTGAGGTGTGTGCAGCCGACCGTGCCGGCGAGGAGCCGGCCCGCTTCACGGCGGAAATTGTCGAGGAGATTGAGCCCGATAAGGGCCCGATAGGCGGGATTGGCGTTCTGGCACTGACCGTCGTAAGGCACCCAGTCGGACGACGCTTCGGCGTCGACGACGTTGAGCTTGCGATCGATCGTAATACGCAGCCAGAGTTCATGGATCGGCAGACCATTGGGCCGGACACCGGCGGCGAGCGGCACGTCGCGTGGCTTGTGGTCGGTCAGGCACGCGTCGATGTCCCACAGGCCGTCTTCGCGCTCATAGGCAACCGCCCGGATGGCGCGCTGATGGCGCAACTGGCGGGGCACGGGCGGAGAAAGCGGCATGCTAAAGGTAAGACCGGATTGGAAAACCTCGTGATTTTAACATACCGAGTATTTGAGACAGCCGCGAACACACAGGCCGGGCGGGGACTTGCCTGAGCGGATTTTTCGAGACGGCCGGCTCAGTTATCGGACCAGTCTTCGTCGATTCCCTTGAGGATCTTGCCGATGATCGACATCGAGAAGCCGCGCGCCGCGAGAAAGCGCGCCTGGCGCGCGCGTTCGGCGGGCGTCTCGGGCAACTGGCCGTACTTCTTCTGCCAGACCGTGCGGGCGCGGACGAGCTCGGTCTCACGCAGTTGCGAGCTCACCTCTTCGATGAGCGCTTCGCCCACCGCGTGGCGCTTGAGTTCGCTGACGATACGCCCTGCCCCCACGCGCGACGCGCGCCGGTGCACGACGCTTTCGGCAAAGCGCGCGTCGGAGAGCCAGCCCTCGCGTTCGAGTGAATCGAGCAGCACTTCGAGTGCGTCGGCGTCCTCGGTGTACGGCATGAGCTTGCGCGAGAGTTCGGCGCGGCTGTATTCGCGGCGCGAAAGATAGCCGAGCGCGCGGCCCTTGAGGGAGCGCTCGGGGCGCTGCTTCGGCGTGGACGACTTTTCGCGCTCGCTGGCGCGTGCGGCGCGGCTGGCCGAGCTGCGCTCGTATTGGTCGGCTTGCGGCGCGCTGGATTCGCGCGCTGTTTCGAGCGGCGCGCGACGCGATCGCTTGAATGTGGGTTCGGACAGCGGTTCTGGCGGCACGTTTGCCGCCTCTTCATCCGCCCCGCTGAAGAACGCCTCGAACGGGACTTCGAAGACCGCGCCGCCATCGTCGCTGAGATCGGCGGGCGAAGAAAACGCGGCGCCAGAATGCGCAAAACCGCGATCGCCCGCCTGGGCGTCGCGGCTCAAATGGCCAGAACGGCTCGTGCGCGAGTCGGCAGGCTTGACGGCGGAGCGCCGCTCGGCGCCCCTGTCCGCAGGCGAACCCGCGTGCGGGTTAGCCTGCTCGCCGGAAGGCGAGGACGTGGGTGACCCGCCCTTGCGCATCAGCTTGCCTTATCTACGAGAGCCTGGTGGACTTACTCTTCGTCAGCGACTTCGACTTCGCCGGAGTCCTTGACGCCGTCCGGCATCGTGCTCACGCCAAGCGACTCGCGGATGCGGTTTTCGATCTCGCGAGCAATGTCCGCGTTCTCACGCAGGAATTCACGTGCGTTGTCCTTGCCCTGGCCAATGCGCTCGCCGTTATAGCTGTACCACGCACCCGCCTTGTCGACGATCTTGGCCTGCACGCCGAGGTCGACGATTTCGCCCTGACGCGAGATGCCCTCGCCGTAGAGAATGTCGAAAACGGCTTCGCGGAACGGCGGCGAGACCTTGTTCTTCACGACCTTCACACGCGTTTCGCTACCGATCACTTCGTCGTTCTTCTTGATCGAACCGATGCGGCGAATGTCCAGACGCACCGACGAATAGAACTTGAGCGCGTTGCCGCCCGTGGTGGTTTCCGGGTTGCCGAACATCACGCCGATCTTCATGCGGATCTGGTTGATGAAGATCACCATGCAGTTCGTCTTCTTGATCGTGCCGGTGAGCTTGCGCAGCGCCTGCGACATCAGACGCGCCTGCAGACCCGGCAGCGAGTCGCCCATTTCGCCTTCGATTTCCGCCTTCGGCACGAGCGCCGCGACCGAGTCGATCACGATCATGTCGATCGAGCCCGAGCGCACCAGCGCGTCGGTGATTTCGAGCGCCTGCTCGCCCGTGTCCGGCTGCGAGATGAGCAGTTCGGGCACGTTCACGCCGAGCTTGGCGGCGTATTGCACGTCGAGCGCGTGTTCCGCGTCGATGAACGCCGCCGTGCCGCCGAGCTTTTGCATTTCGGCGATGACCTGCAGCGTGAGCGTGGTCTTACCCGACGATTCCGGACCGTAGATCTCGACCACCCGGCCGCGCGGCAAACCACCCACGCCAAGTGCGATGTCGAGGCCGAGCGACCCGGTGGAGACTACCTGGATGTCCTCGACCGCCTCGCCGTCGCCGAGTCGCATGATCGACCCCTTGCCGAACTGCTTTTCGATCTGCGCGAGCGCGGCGGCCAGCGCCTTGCTCTTTTCAGCAGTCAGCCCAGCCGAGCCTTTCTTGCTATCTTCCATGAATCGTCCTTTGCTATGATGAACGGCGTCTCGTGACCATGCGCACGCCTCATTCGGGCTAATGCACACGAACGCAGACACTGTATAAAAAAACAGTGGTTTTGGCAAGCCTTTCTGGCTATCCAGAACCGCGAATTTCGGGAGACCGCCGCGCGTCGCCTGGCCGCGCCTTCAAGGACGCGGCGCGGCGCGGGTGTTACGAGCCTGACTACGAGGTCTAAAAGCCTCGAAGGCGACGCTGGCGCAACATGCGAATCCTCATTGCCGAAGACGACAGCATACTCGCGGATGGACTCGTGAGATCACTCCGCCAATCTGGCTATGCCGTTGATCACGTGCGTAGCGGCGTGGATGCCGATACCGCGTTGTCGATGCAGTCGTTCGACCTCCTGATCCTCGATCTGGGCCTGCCGAAAATGCCGGGCCTCGAAGTGCTGCGCCGTTTGCGCGCGCGCAATTCCAACCTGCCCGTGCTGATCCTCACCGCCGCCGACAGCGTGGACGAGCGCGTCAAAGGCCTCGACCTCGGCGCCGACGACTACATGGCCAAGCCTTTCGCGCTCAACGAGCTCGAAGCGCGCGTGCGTGCGCTCACGCGGCGGGGTGCGGGCGGCGGCCCGACCGTCGTGCGGCACGGCGCGCTGGCGTTCGACCAGGTGGGGCGCATTGCGCGCATCAACGACCAGGTGCTCGATCTTTCCGCGCGCGAACTGGGCGTGCTCGAAGTGCTGCTGCAGCGGCTCGGGCGGCTCGTCTCGAAGGAGCAGCTCGTCGACCATCTGTGCGAATGGGGCGAAGAAGTCAGCAATAACGCCATCGAAGTCTACGTGCACCGGCTGCGCAAGAAAATCGAAGCGGGCGGCGTGCGCATCGTGACCGTGCGCGGGCTCGGCTACTGCCTCGAAAAGGAGGCGAAGGAAGCGCAGGCCGGCGCAGGCCAGACGCCCGCCCGGACCGAGGCCGGCACGCCCGACGCCGCGCCGGCGATGCCCGCCAGCCACCACTTCAAGTAGGCAGGATCGACGATGGCCGGGCGTCCTCCCATCGCGCGCGCCGTGCCGCCCAAGGGCGCCGCAGGCGTTGCGGGCCCGGCCGGCGACAGCGTTTCGGGCGCGACCGCATTCGCGGCCGACGCCCTCGACGACGACGCGCGCGACGCCCGCTACGCCAATCCGTTCGCCCCGCCCGACGAAGCCGAAGCCGCCGCCGAGGCCCGCCCGCGCTCGCTCTTCGGGGAGATTCTCGACTGGATGCTCGCGCCCCTGCTGCTGCTCTGGCCGATGAGCATCGCGGTCACGTATCTCGTGGCGAAATCGATCGCCAACGCCCCGTTCGACCGCGCGCTCGAAACCGACGCCTATGTGCTCGCGCGCCAGATCCAGCCCGTCAACGGCGTGGCCGAGCTGACACTGCCCGCCTCCACGCGCGACTTCCTGCGCGCCGATAACGTCGACAGCGTGTTCTATCAGGTGCTCGGCAGCCGTGGCGAGCTGATCGGCGGCGATCGCGACATGCCGCTGCCGCACGATGACGACCGCCCGCCGCCGGGCCTCGTCGAATTCCGCGACGACACGCTGCATGGCATCGACATCCGCGTCGCCTATACGACCGTGGAGCCGACGCATCCGAGCGTCGGCGATCGGCAAGGTCAACCCGTGCTCGTGCAGGTCGCGGAAACGCTCGACAAGCGCCGCCAGCTCGCCAACGACATCATCAAGGGCGTGATCCTGCCGCAGTTCGTGATCTTGCCGCTCGCGATCCTGCTCGTGTGGTTCGGGCTCTCGCGGGGCCTCGCTCCCCTGCACGCGCTGCAGTCGAACATCCGCATGCGTCGCCCCGACGATCTTTCGCCGCTCGAAGCGCGCCGCGCGCCGCCCGAAATCGAGCCGCTCGTCACCTCGTTCAACGACCTGCTCACGCGCCTCGAACAGAACATGGAACTGCAAAAGCGCTTCATCGCCGACGCCGCGCATCAGATGAAAACGCCGCTCGCGGGCTTGCGCACCCAGGCCGAGCTCGCGCTGCGCCAGGACGCGCCCGCCGAAGTGCACCGCTCGCTCGAGCAGATCGCGACGAGCTCCGAGCACGCCGCACGGCTCGTCACCCAGCTGCTCGCACTCGCGCGCGCGGAGAACCGCATGTCCGGACAGGTCTTCACCTCGGTGGACGTGGCCGACGTGGCGCGCCACGCCGTGCGCGACTGGGTGCAGCCGGCGCTCGCCAAGCAGATGGACCTCGGCTACGAAGGCCCAGAAACGGCCGGCGGCAGTGAGGAAGACGATGGCGAAGCGGGGGCGCGCATCGAAGTGGACGGCAACCCGGTGATGCTGCGCGAGATGCTCTCGAACCTCATCGACAACGCGATCCGCTACACGCCCGCGGGCGGGCGCATCACCGTGCGCGTGCGGCCCGAGCCCTCGGCGGGCATGGTCCATCTCGAGGTGGAAGATACGGGCATAGGCATTCCGAGCGCCGAGCGCGAACGCGTGCTCGAGCGCTTCTACCGCATTCTCGGGCGCGACGGCGAAGGCAGCGGGCTCGGGCTCGCGATCGTGCGCGAGATCGCCACGATGCACGGCGGCATGCTCGCTATCGAGGATCACGTCTATCAGGACACGCCGCGCCTCGCCGGCACGCTCGTGCGCGTGACGCTGCGCTTGCGTACGCAGGCCTGAGCGGCATTGCCGGCGCTTTGGCGGCGAAACCACCGCGAAACTGACGGACTGCGTCAGAAAACCGGGATGGGACTTACCCTTACCCGATACGCTTCGGGCGAGTCAAAATCTGCACGTTAGAAGATACTTGCCGATCGATGCCTGATTTTGCTCGCGAATTCAGCGAAGTTATCCGATTCCAGCCCACGCCGACGCTACACTCAGAAACCCACACCCGCGTCAGAAGCCCGTAAGTTTCCATTCCAATAATGCTCCGCAGGACCGCGGGTCTACGAGTCGCCTGCCCGACGGACCACACGCATATCAATACTGGAGACATCTATGGCAACCGTTGGCGGACAAGTCTCGCACGCGCCGATGACCAGCGACGAAAAACGCGTGATCTTCGCGTCGTCGCTCGGCACCGTGTTCGAGTGGTATGACTTCTACCTGGCCGGATCGCTCGCGGCCTTCATCAGCAAGAGCTTCTTTTCCGGCGTCAATCCCACTGCCGGCTTCATCTTCACGCTGCTCGGCTTCGCTGCGGGCTTTGCCGTGCGTCCGTTCGGCGCGATCGTGTTCGGGCGCCTCGGCGACCTCGTGGGCCGCAAGCACACGTTCCTCGTCACGATCGTCATCATGGGTATCTCGACCTTCGTGGTCGGCTTCCTGCCCGGCTATGCGTCGATCGGCATTGCGTCGCCGGTGATCTTCATCGGCATGCGTCTGCTGCAGGGCCTCGCGCTCGGCGGCGAGTACGGCGGCGCCGCGACCTACGTCGCGGAACACGCGCCGGCCGGACGACGTGGCTTCTACACCTCGTGGATCCAGACGACCGCCACGCTTGGCCTGTTTCTCTCGCTGCTCGTGATCCTCGGCGTGCGCACCTTCACCGGCGAAGAGCAGTTCGCCGCATGGGCATGGCGCATTCCGTTCGTCGCCTCGATCCTGCTGCTCGCGGTTTCGGTGTGGATCCGCCTGCAACTCGACGAATCGCCGGCATTCAAGCGCATCAAGGCCGAGGGCAAGGTCTCGAAGGCCCCGCTCACGGAAGCGTTCGGCCAGTGGAAGAATCTCAAGGTCGTGCTGCTCGCGCTCTTCGGCGTCACGGCCGGCCAGGCCGTGGTCTGGTACACGGGCCAGTTCTACGCGCTCTTCTTCCTGACGCAGACGCTCAAGGTGGACGGCGCCAGCGCCAACATCCTGATCGCGGTGGCGCTCTTGATCGGCACGCCGTTCTTCCTGTTCTTCGGCGCGCTCTCCGACAAGATCGGCCGCAAGCCGATCATCATGGCTGGCTGCCTGATCGCGGCGCTCACCTACTTCCCGATCTTCAAGGCGATCACGCACTACGCGAACCCCGCGCTCGAAGCCGCGACCGCACGCGCACCCATCGTCGTGATCGCGGATCCGGCCGAATGCTCGTTCCAGTTCAACCCGGTCGGCACCTCGAAATTCACGAGCTCGTGCGACATCGCCAAGAGCGCACTTTCAAAGGCCGGCCTGAACTACGAGAACGTGGCCGCCCCGGCAGGCACGCTCGCGCAAATCAAGGTGGGCGACACGACCATCGACACGTTTGACGGCCGGGCGCCCGGCGCCAAGGAAGCCGGCGCGCTGTTCGAGAAGACGCTCGCGGCTACGCTGAAAGCGGCGGGCTATCCGCTCAAGGCCGATCCCGCGCAGCTCAACTGGCCGATGACGGTGGTGATGCTCACGATCCTCGTGATCTTCGTGACCATGGTGTACGGGCCGATCGCGGCGATGCTGGTGGAGATGTTCCCGACGCGCATCCGCTACACCTCGATGTCGCTGCCGTATCACATCGGCAACGGCTGGTTCGGCGGCTTCCTGCCGGCGACCGCCTTCGCGATCGTGGCGGCGCGCGGCGATATCTACTCGGGCCTCTGGTATCCGATCATCATCGCGCTGGGCACCTTCGTGATCGGCATGCTGTTCGTGAAGGAAACCAAGGACTCGGATATTTACGCGCAGGATTGAGGCTGTGAGCGCTGCCGGGTGGGGCTTCTCGCCCGGCGGCCGCCTTCCCTGCAAAAAAGATGACGAAGGGGGTTGACAGCCTCCGGCTGTACCGCGATAATTCTTTTCTTCGGCGAATTAGCTCAGCCGGTTAGAGCGACGGAATCATAATCCGCAGGTCCGGGGTTCGAATCCCTGATTCGCCACCAGTTGCAAAAGAAAGCCGCTGTCCCACAAGGACAGCGGCTTTTTTCATTGCCGCGTGCGTGGCGAACCGGAGTCCGCCGGACCGCACGGCATTCACCTGATCTGCTTGCGCTCCCGCTTCGTTTCGTACATCGAACGATCCGCGTATTCGATCAGCGCCGTCATCTCGGTGCCGTCGTCGGGCAGGATGGCAACGCCTACGCTCACGCCGAGATCGATGCGATGTCCTTCGAACTCGAACGGCTCGCCCACAGTGTCCACGAGCCGGCGGCTATACGCCTCGGCGTCCCCGCGCCCCACGATGCCGGGCAGGATCACGGCGAACTCGTCGCCGCCCACGCGCGCGGCCGTGTCCACGCGGCGGCTGTGGCGCGCAATGCGCGTCGCGGTCTCGCGAATCGCCGCGTCGCCGGCGCGATGCCCGTAGCGGTCGTTGATCGGCTTGAGGCCGTCCATGTCGAGATTGAGCACGCCGAGTCCGCCCGACGAGCGCAGCGCGAGGTCCACCGACTGGCGCAGGCGATCGTAAAAGAGCGCGCGATTGGGCAAACCGGTGAGCGCGTCATGCGTCGCGCGCAGATAGAGCTCGCTCGTCTCGTGCCGCGCGGCGTGGAACATGGCTGCGGCGATGAGTTCGGACATCAGCGAGAGCGTGCGGATGTCCTCGTCCTTGAAGGCGTCGACTTCCGAATTCGTGACTTTCAGAACACCGACCGTCGTCTCGAGATGCTTGAGCGGCGTGACGATCATCGAGCGCAGGCCGGCGCGCCGGCACGCTTCGCGGTCCACGCGCGGGTCGGTTTCGGAGTCGTCGCAGCGCAGGATCTCGCCCTCGCGCACGCACATGCCCGACAGGCTCGTTTCACGCGCGAGGCGCAATCCGAGGAGGTTCGCGACGTTGCCCGAGGCCGCGCGGTAGACCATGTCCTCGCCCTCGGCGAGTTCGACGACCGCACCCTGGGCTCGCGTGAGCTGCTCGGTGCGCTCCGCTACGTAGGCCATCACGCCGCCGAGATCGAGCCCGAGCTTCGCGATGTCCGACTGCGCCTTGATGATTTCCAGCAGGGTTGCGTTGTCCAGTTGCGTGTCTTTCGCTTCGCTCTTCTTCATCGCTTAACCGTTAGCCTTGCCTTTGACTTGCTGACGGCACTGAAAGCCACGGCGCCGTTCGATCGAGCTAAAGCATAGCAAACGTCATTGCATGCGCCAGCGCAATCGTTTTACATCTGCAATTCGCTGCGTTTTTCGCGATTCGTTGCGAAGACACCCATTCGGCATACGCGTTCATCGCTCGATGCGCTCGCGCGTGAGGCGCAGCAACGCCGCCATTGCGCGGCTCGCCGCATAGGCGTCGCGTTGCACGATCGCCTCGTACACGAGGGTGTGGTCGGGCAGCGCGGCGTTGAACACCTCCGCGCGCTTTGCGTTCACGCGCAACTGGCCTTCGAGCGTGCGCTCGATCAG
Source organism: Paraburkholderia sp. BR10872 (assembly GCF_040965835.1). Taxonomy (NCBI): domain Bacteria; kingdom Pseudomonadati; phylum Pseudomonadota; class Betaproteobacteria; order Burkholderiales; family Burkholderiaceae; genus Paraburkholderia; species Paraburkholderia sp. BR10872. The sequence goes on along the minus strand of NZ_JBFRCN010000028.1, from coordinate 72,889 downwards.
CGTGCCGAGCGGCACCAGCAATTCGTTGCGGCAAGCGCCCAGCACCGCGAGATGAAAGCGCAGGTCGGCGCGCACCCATTCGTCCACATTGCGCGCTTGTGCCATGGCCTCGTGCGCGGCGGCGATCGACGCGAGCGCATCGGAATCATGCGCGTTCGCGGCCAACCCTGCCGCAAACGGCTCGATCATCTCGCGCATTTCCTGGAGCTTGAGCGCAAAAGCAAGCGGCGGCGCCACGCGCGCGTACCAGTCGAGCACGTCGGCATCGAGCAGATTCCACGCTTCGCGCGCACGCACCCGCGTGCCCACGCGCGGACGCGACTCCACGAGCCCTTTCGAGGTGAGCGTGCGCAGCGCCTCGCGCAGCACCGTTCGGCTCACATCGAACGTTGCCATGAGTTCGGCTTCGCGCGGCAGGACCGTCGCGGGCGGGTAGTCGCCGCGCAGGATCGCGCTGCCGAGTTCGTAGGCCACCGTGCCGTGCAGATCGCGTTGAATCGCCGTTCTCCTGGATATTGGGAAGCGTTGCGAAATAATACTATTAATAGCACTTAAAGGCGAATTTTGCAGTAGCATGGGCGGATGAAGACGTTGCCGCTCGCGCGTGATGCGAGCGCCGCCCTACCGCTCAAGGTCATGGAGACACCGCATGAAAATCACCAGGCTCGAAACCTTCGTCGTCCCGCCGCGCTGGCTCTTTCTGAAGATCGAAACGGACGAGGGGATCGTCGGCTGGGGCGAGCCGATCGTCGAAGGGCGCGCGCATACGGTAGCCGCCGCCGTCGATGAACTCGCCGACTATTTGATCGGCAAGGACCCGCTCCTCATCGAAGACCACTGGCAGGTGATGCATCGCGCGGGCTTCTACCGCGGCGGCCCGATCTCGATGAGCGCCATTGCCGGCGTCGATCAGGCGCTCTGGGACATCAAGGGCAAGCATCATGGCGTGCCCGTTCACGCGCTGCTCGGCGGCCAGGTGCGCGACAAGATCAAGGTGTATTCGTGGATCGGCGGCGACCGTCCGAGCGACGTCGCCAACAACGCGCGCGCCGTAGTCGAGCGCGGCTTCAAGGCCGTGAAGATGAACGGCTCGGAAGAACTGCAGATCATCGACACCTTCGACAAGGTGCAGGGCGTCATCAACAACGTCGCGGCCGTGCGCGAGGCCGTGGGCCCGAACGTCGGCATCGGCGTGGACTTCCATGGCCGTGTGCACAAGCCGATGGCCAAGGTGCTCGCGAAGGAACTCGATCCGTTCAAGCTGATGTTCATCGAAGAGCCCGTGCTCTCGGAGAACGTCGAGGCGCTGCGCGACATCGTCAACCAGACCAGCACGCCGATCGCGCTGGGCGAGCGCCTGTATTCGCGCTGGGATTTCAAGCACATTCTCGCGGGCGGCTACGTGGACATCATCCAGCCCGACGCCTCGCACGCGGGCGGCATCACCGAGTGCCGCAAGATCGCCGCGATGGCCGAAGCCTATGACGTCGCGCTCGCGCTGCACTGCCCGCTCGGACCGATCGCGCTCGCCACCTGCCTGCAGATCGATGCCGTGAGCTACAACGCGTTCATCCAGGAGCAGAGCCTCGGCATCCACTACAACAAGGGCAACGACCTGCTCGACTACATCAGGAATCCCGAAGTCTTCAAGTACGAAGACGGCTTCGTCTCGATTCCGCAGGGCCCGGGTCTCGGCATCGACGTGAACGAGGAGAAGGTGCGCGAGATGGCGAAGACCGGTCACCGCTGGCGCAATCCGGTGTGGCGTCACGAAGATGGCAGCGTCGCCGAATGGTGATGCGCAGATGAACGCCGAACGCGCGGCGCGCAGCGTGAAGTGACGCGCTCGATGCTGCGCGTTTCGGCGACGTAACATTTCGCGTGGCTTTGCGGGCTTCGGCGCGCGCGCTCGCGAGACGCGCGCACGCCTTATGTCGTTTGCGCACACAGCCAGTTCATGGAATGCCGCGCCGCGCAAGGCGCGGCCATCATCGAAGACACGCGCCGAGCGCGAACGCCACCCACTGGCCTGCTCCTTGCAGATTCCTTTGCAACCCAACCTCGGTGTTGCAAAGGACTCCATGGACGCGTCGCTTCCCGACTATCTGATCCGCGAACAAGCCGCCGTCGGCGCACTCGTCGCCTTCGGCTTCCTGCGCGTGCTCGCTGCCGCAATCGCCTTCACGCGCGGCTGGCGCATTCGCTGGATCGAGTACGCCGCGATCGGCGCCGCGGCGCTATGGTGTGCGCCGCAGTTGATCGCGCTGATCGCTAATCCAACCTCCGTGGCTGCGCTCGCGGAGCTCGAAGGCAACGCCACGGGCTGCGCCCTCGCCCTCTTCTTCTCACCGATCCTCAGTCACCGGCTCGGCTACGAATAAGTTGCGGCGACGACGTTTCAGCCCTGCAACACGTAGGCCGGCACGCTGTGCGCGAGCGCGGCTGCGGCCACCAGCACGCCGATCATCACGATGGCTTCGAGATGGATCACGTTGACGAACCGGCGCGCCGCCGCCGTCGACGCCGCGCGCCGCAACTCGGGCATCGCCACGAGCCGGTTGAAGCCGCCCATCGCGAGCGCGAGCAGCACGAGCACAGCCTTGAGCATCAACACGCGGCCCCAGGTGCTGCCGACGATGGCGTCGATCGAGCCGCCGCTGCCGCGCAGCGCATCGAACACGCCCGTCGCGATCACGAAGCCCACCGCGAAGAACGCCACATTCGAAATCTGGCCCGCCGTGCGGATCAGCACGCCGCGTGCCGTCGATGCGCCGAGCGCCGGCAGCACGGCAAGCCCTCCCGCCATGACGATGCCGCTCCACGCGCTCGCGCTGAGCAAGTGGAGGGTATGCAGCCCGAGCGCAGCCGAGGCGAAGCCCGCATCGGCGGCGTGTCCGAGCCCCGCGCGCCCCGCGGCGATGGCGACGAGCGCGAGCCACAGCACACCGTCGCGCGCCACGCTCGAAGCCGCGAACGCGCAGCCGAGCAGCACGAGCGCACCGACGAACGCGACGGTCCACGCGTGTCCGACGTGCGTTTGCGAGAGCACCGTGCCGACCACGCCGAACGCGCTGGGCAACGGTTCGCCGCTGACCGACGCGCTCTCGTAGAGCATCCACATGATGAGCGCCGCCACGAGCACGAACGCCGCGGCGCGCAGCGAGCGTTGCGCACGCAGCCACGCGAGGCGTGCGGGCGCGACGTGCGTGCGGCCGTCCTTGTCGAGCCAGGCGCCATAGAACGCCGAGCCGAGCGCGAATGCGTAGGCGATGTTGACGATGGCCGCCATGGCGACCTGCCCGATCCAGAGCCAGTCAGCTTTCATCGGACCTCGCCCTCCCGCGTGTTGCGGGTCGCACGGACTTCGCGCGAAGGGGATCGGTCGGCTGGATGCAACGATAGGGAAAGTGCAATTGGAGTCATCGAGACAAGTGGCAAGGAAACAACATGAAAACGGCAACAGCAGCACGCGCAAGCATCACGTCGCGTGACCCGCAAGGGTGCCTGCTTCGATAGCCGCCGCGCCATTCGGTTCAATGCGGGCTCGATGCGGCTTCAACGCGCATTCCATGCGCGAGCATCGAGCCGAGGCACGAGACCGGAAGTGGCGGCGGCATGCGCCCGGCATGATGACATGCATGCACCGGGCAACGAGCGGCTCGCCGAATGGGGCGCGGGTGCGGGACAACCCCGTGTCACCGATTGGCGAACAGGTGCAGAATCATAACCGGCACCGACGCGACGATCGGCCGCAAGCACGTCGCGGTGGCGCCTCGAAGCCATCGGAGGGCGTTTGTGGTGCATGCGGCAAATGGTCACTATGAGTTCCCGATGCTAGAATCTGCTGCGTCGCCGCAGCGCGCACGGTCTGCTGCTTTCATCGCGCGCAGCCTGGAAGCCGGGCCGTTCGAAGCCTGGTCAGGTCCACGATAAAGATGGAGTTACGCGTGTCCCCAAGACGTATCTTCCGACCGCTCATTCCGCTCGTCGCGCCTCTGGCAGCAGCACTTTTGCTCGGGACGACAGGCGTTCTCAGCGCTGCACATGCCCAGACGGCGGCCTCCGCGCCGCAGGCCAAAGCCCCGGACACGATCGCCGCACGCGTGCAGGGCTGCACCGCGTGCCACGGCTCGCATGGGCAGGGCACCGACAACGACTACTTCCCGCGTCTTGCCGGCAAACCGGCCGAGTACCTGTTCAACCAGCTAATGAACTTTCGCGAGGGGCGCCGCAAGTACCCTCCGATGAATTATCTGGTCACCTATCTCTCCGACGACTACCTGCACGAGATCGCAACGTTCTTCTCGCAGCAGCGGCCGCCCTACCCGCCGCCCGCGAAACCTTCGGTCGGCAGCGACACGCTCGCACGCGGTCAGCAGATCGTCCTGCACGGCGACCCGGCCAAACAGGTGCCCGCCTGCGCGGCCTGCCACGGCGCGAAGCTCACCGGCATGGAGCCGGCCATTCCGGGTCTGGTCGGTCTGCACATGGATTACATCAGTGCGCAGATCGGCGCCTGGCGCTCGGGCTCGCGGCACGCGAAGGCGCCCGACTGCATGCATGAGATCGCCACGCGTCTCACCGACGAAGACGTGAACGCGGTCGCGGCCTGGCTCTCCACGCAGAGCGCGCCGCAGAACCCCGTGCCGGCGCCGGCTGGCTCACTCAAGACGCCGCTTGCCTGCGGCAGCGAACCGCAATAAGGCGCCGGGGGAGACAGCCAATATGAACCGCAAGTCCCTGTTCGCACTTTCCGCCGTGATCGTGGCCGCCGCCGCGGCCCTCGTACCAGTGCTCTGGTCGGGCACCCACTATCTGCACAACGCTGCGGCGCTGGCCGCGACGCCCGTCGACCAGGCCGATCTCATCAAGAAGGGTGAGTACCTCGCGCGCGCCGGCGACTGTATCGCCTGCCATACCGTGCGCGGCGGCCAGATGTTCGCGGGCGGCCTGCCGATGGCCACGCCGTTCGGCACGCTCTACACCCCGAACATCACGCCCGACGACCAGTACGGCATTGGCAAGTGGAGCGCCGACGACTTCTATCGCGCCATGCACACGGGCCGCTCGAAGGACGGCAGCCTGCTCTATCCGGCGTTCCCGTTCGCGAGCTACACCAAGGTCACGCGCGCCGACGCCGACGCGATCTTCGCCTATCTGCGCTCGGTCCCGCCGGTCAACGTGCCCAGCCGCCCGCACGAACTCAAGTTCCCGTTCAACAACCGCAACCTGCTGATCGGCTGGCGCACGCTGTTCTTCCGCGAAGGCGAATACAAGCCCGATCCGACCAAGTCGGTCGAATGGAACCGCGGCGCGTATCTCGTGGAAGGCCTCGGCCACTGCGGCATGTGCCACACGTCGATCAACGCGGTGGGCGGCCCGGTCAACTCGGCGGCCTTCGCCGGCGGCCTGATCCCGCTGCAGAACTGGTACGCGCCGTCGCTCACGGGCAGTGAAGGCGGCCTCGGCGACTGGGACATCAGGGACATCGCAAGCCTCCTGAAGACCGGCGTTTCCGAGCGCGGCGCCGTGTTCGGCCCGATGGCGGACGTGATCCACAACAGCCTGCAATACCTCTCGGACGACGACATCCACGCGATGGCCTCGTATCTGAAGACCATCCCGCAGAAGAAGGAAGCGCCCGAAACGATGCAGATGGAGACGTCGGAAGCGTTGGGCGGCGAACTCTTGCAGCAAGGTCAGAAGATCTACCATGACCAGTGTGCAAAGTGCCACGCGGAGAACGGTCTCGGCATGCCGCCGAACTTCCCGCCGCTTGCGAACAACCAGTCGATCCAGATGCATTCGGCCGTGAACCCGATCCGCATGGTGCTCAACGGCGGCTATCCGCCAAGCACGGGGGGCAATCCGCGCCCGTACGGCATGCCGCCGTTTGGGCAGTCGCTCTCGAACCAGGAGGTCGCGGCGGTGGTGACGTTCATCCGCATGTCCTGGGGCAACAAGGGCACGCCGGTGTCCCCGCAACAGGTCGCGGACCTGCGCTCGTCTCCGCTCGACTGACGCAAAGCAGCCCACCGCCGTAAGGGCCTCCGCCCTTACGGCGGTCCCACGCAAGTGGTTACTGTTATAGTGACGGTTGCCTGATAAGGGCGCAGTCCGCGGTGCGCGGGCTGCGCCCTTCGCTATTTGGCGCCGGGGCCGTGCGGTGAAAGCGGCTCCGTGGCCCGTCAGGCCTGGTTTTGAACGCTGCGCTCGAGCACGGCGCCGCACGCGGTGGAACACTGTTCCGCCGGCGCGCGCTGCGCTCAGGAAGAACAAGGAGTGGTCGTCATGCACGCCGGTGAGCGTCTGAACAGCATTACTCACCTCGTGGGCGCGATGTTGTCGGTAGCGGGGCTCGTCTCGCTCGTGACGCTCGCGGCGCTGGATCACGACGCGTACAAGGTCGTGAGCTTTGCGGTATACGGGGCGATGTTGTGCGCGCTGTACACGATCTCGACGCTGTATCACGGCGTGCGCGGCATCCGCCTGAAGGCCGTGCTGCAAAAGTGCGACCATGCCGCGATCTATCTGCTCATCGCGGGCAGCTATACTCCGTTCACGCTGGTGACGCTGCGTGGACCCTGGGGCTGGTCGCTCTTCGGCGTGAGCTGGGGGCTCGCGGCCCTTGGCATCGTCCAGGAACTCACGCTCGGGCGGCGCACGAGAATGCTTTCGATGGCGCTCTACGTGGTGATGGGCTGGCTCGCGGTGGTGGCGGTTCGCCCGCTCGTCGAAGCCTTGCCGGCCGCGGGCACGGCGTGGCTGCTGGCCGGCGGCGTCATTTACAGCGTCGGCATTTATTTTTTCGTCAATGACGAGCGCATCCGGCACGGACATGGAATCTGGCATCTGTTCGTGCTCGCCGGGAGCGTCTGTCAATTCGTGAGCGTCGCGCGCTACGTCGCGTGACGCGTCAATGCGAAGACATCGTACGGCCGCCGCAGTGTCCGCGGCCGCATGATGCAACTTAACGCCAGACGACGGGTCTCGATAGACTTGTCCGTTCCATGAAGAAAAAACGCGGCGCGCGCACTGGCGCGCCGTCCGAACAACGCGAAAAGGCGGCTTCACCGGGCGCATTCGAACCCGGCAACACCGCTTTGGCTGCGCAGCGCGCCTTCGGGCCGCGAAGCGACGCCCGCGCTACTGCAATACAACAGGTGTTTATGTCTTTCGATTCTCTCGGCTTGTCCGAACCGCTGGTCCGCGCAGTCAACGAACTGGGGTACAGCACGCCCACGCCCATCCAGGCGCAAGCGATTCCCGCCGTGCTCGGCGGCGGCGACCTACTCGCCGGCGCGCAAACCGGCACCGGCAAGACCGCCGGCTTCACGCTGCCGATCCTGCAACGCCTCACGGACATGCCGCCGGCAGCGAACGGCAAGCGCGTGGTGCGCGCACTGATCCTCACGCCCACGCGCGAACTCGCCGCGCAGGTCGAAGAGAGCGTGCGCGCCTACGGCAAGTATCTGAAGCTCAAGTCCACGGTGATGTTCGGCGGCGTGGGCATCAATCCGCAAATCGACGCGCTCAGGCGCGGCGTGGATATCGTGGTCGCGACGCCGGGTCGCCTGCTCGATCACATGCAGCAAAAGACGATCGATCTGTCGCAGCTCGAGATTCTCGTGCTCGACGAAGCCGACCGCATGCTTGACATGGGCTTCATCCACGACATCAAGCGCGTGCTCGCGAAGCTCCCGCCCAAGCGCCAGAACCTGCTCTTCTCGGCCACCTTCGCCGATGAGATCAAGGCGCTCGCCGACAGCTTGCTCGACTCGCCCGCGCTGATCGAAGTCGCGCGCCGCAACACCACGGCCGAAACCGTTGCGCAGAAGATCTATCCCGTCGACCGCGACCGCAAGCGCGATCTGCTCACGCACCTGATCCGCCAGCACAACTGGTTTCAGGTGCTCGTGTTCACGCGCACCAAGCACGGCGCGAACCGCCTCGCCGAGCAGCTCACGAAGGACGGCATCAGCGCGCTCGCGATCCACGGCAACAAGAGCCAGTCGGCGCGCACGCGCGCTTTGAGCGAGTTCAAGGACGGCACGCTCCAGGTGCTCGTCGCGACCGACATCGCCGCGCGCGGGATCGATATCGACCAGCTTCCGCACGTCGTCAACTACGATCTGCCGAACGTGCCCGAGGACTACGTGCACCGCATCGGCCGCACCGGCCGCGCGGGCGCGACGGGTGAAGCCGTGTCGCTCGTCTGCGTGGACGAGCATCAGTTGCTCAAGGACATCGAGAAGCTCATCAAGCGCGCGGTGCCCCAGGAGGTCATTGCGGGCTTCGAGCCAGACCCGAACGCGAAGCCGGAGCCGATCCAGCGCCGCAGCCAGCCCCAAGGGCGCTCGCCGCGCCAGGGGCAAGGCCAGGGCCGCGGTGCGTCGAATGGCGCCAATGCCACGAACGGCGGACGGCCCGCGCAGGCGCGTGAACCGCGTGAACCGCGTGAGTCGCGTGAATCGCGCGGCGGTAATCGCGAAGGCAACCGCGAAGGCAAGCGCGAAGGCGGCCGCGACGGCAACCGCGCGCAGGCAACAGCCAACGGCGGCGGCAACGGCGGTCAGCGCCCGGCCAAGCCGGCCTCGAACGGCGGCGTGCGCACCGCCAAGCCCGTGAAACAGCAAGGCGCGAATCACGGCGCACAAGGCGCGCGCGGCGAGCATACGCGTCGCGAAAGCCAGCGCGGCGTTTCGCACGAGAGCGCACTGGGCCGCCCGCAACAACGCAAGCCGCAAGGCAACCCGGGCGCGCTGCTCGGCGGCCGCCCAGGCGGCAATTCGCGCCGCGACGGCAAGGGCCAGCGCGACCGCTGATCTTCGCGTCCAGAAACGAAAAAGCCCGCTCCAGCAGCGGGCTTTTTGTTTTCGTGCGCCGATGTCCTAGCGGAAGAACACGTGTTGCGTGATCTTCGCGAGCGGATAGTGCACGCCGGGCCGGATCTTCGCGGGCAGGTTGAGCGGCTTGAGCAGCATCTTCACGCACATGTCGGCGGACAGATTGTGGCGTACCAGCCTGTTCACGCGCGCGGTCAGTTCACGGCTATAGGCCTCGTCGCGCACGCGCTCGGGGTAGCGGCCTGCGTACACATGGCGCAGCGCGATCTCGGAATCCTCGTTCTTGATCTCCATCACGCGGCGCATGAGCGCGCCGAGCACGGCGAGACGCCCGTGCCCTTCTATCTGGTTGTACTTCTTGAAATAGCGGAAAAAGTGCTTGTAGTGGCGCACTTCGTCGCTGCGGATGTTGTCGGTGATTTCCTTGAGCACGGGCTCATCCGAATACTCGCCGATCGCGCGATAGAGCGTGGCGGTGCCGGTTTCGACCACGCAGCGCGCGACCATTTCGAGCGCGCGCGTTTTCTCGAACTCCTCGAACGAACAGGTCTTCGAATACTCTTCGATGAAGGCCTGAAACGCCGCGTCCCAGTCGAACTCGGGCCACACGTACTGGATGTACGTCTTCAGCGCGCGTCCATGCTGAAGCTCCTCGGGCTCCCATTCGCCGTTGAGCCACTCGGAGACCTCGGGGTCGCCTTTGAAGAACACGTTCAGGTTGCTCGTGTAGAGGTCGGAGCCGCTTTCAATGAACGAAGAGGCGGCGAGGAGCAGCATCAGATCTTCGTTGGCGGCGGCGCGTTGACGGTCGATACGGGTGAGATCGATGTCTTCGATGCGCCAGGGCATCACATGGCGAGGCTCATTGTCGTTACGCATTGTGTCCTACTCCCGAAGCGGCGTTTTACGCTCACGACGCGCGGCGTCCGGCCGGAGGCCCGAGGCCCGGCGAACTGCGCCAGTCACGGGCAGTGAACGTTACCAGCCATCCCTATTTCCATCTTAGCTGTACTTTCGCGCAGCTGCAGTCACAAAGCACAGACCGGGCCCAGTTCCCGCAGTTCCGGAAATTGACGACGTCTTCGCGTTACGTCATGTGACGATCACTAACCGACGCGCAAACGCAATACCCACGGGCATACCGTGCGTTTGATGCGTAGCGTATCGAAGCGCAGTCGCTCGCTGCGTGCCGCGCTGCGGCATGAACTTCAAGTGATTTCGCGAATCCAGGCGGCTCGCAGCACCGCTGCGTGCGGGCTCGAATGTCAAAGGGAAAATTTTCGGGGCGTGGTTTGTACAACGCAGCGGCGTTGACTACACTCCAGTTCCCCGAGGTAGATCCCGGGCTGGAGGCCGTTTTGGCCGCGCACAGGCGGCCCCGGCTGCCGGTGTCCCTCCAGCCAGTCGATCTGCACGGTCGCAGGCTTTCGCTCATACCACCGCATTCCTGTCGCTGCGCCGCCCTGCGGGCCGCAACCGGCGACCTCTGATGCGGCAACACGGAGAGAACGATGCTGAGTCCGCATGAATTCGCCACCCTGCTGCTAGTGCAGGACGCCCCCAACCAGCTCGACATGGAGCGAGAAGAACTGGACGCCTTGCTCGAACGACAGCTCGTCCAACTGGAGCGCCTTGCATCCGGCCTTCAGCAATGGCGACTAACCGAAATCGGCGACTCTGCGTTGCGCGCCATCAAACGGTGTTCGTAGCCTGATCCCGCGGGCCGAGCACCCGCGCAGCCACAGGCTCCATTGCCCTTTATCGATTTGCGCGGACGCATGGATCGTCCGCCAGCCCGGCTTGTCGGGCACGTCCCCGATGCAGGCGCACGGCAGTAGACGTACGCGCCTGCAGTGCATGGTCACGCGGACCCGCGCGCTTCATGCCCGCGTGACCATTTTTTTGCGCATGCCTGTTTGCACTACTTGCACGCGCGGATGCGCGCACCCTGCCGCCGCACCCTTCGCCTACCCGGCTCTCAACGTGGGGTCGACCGCCGACCGCCAGCTCAGCGCCTGGGCGCGCTGTGCGTTGAGGAAGTTCACCCACTCACCCCGCGCCTCGCCGTTGCCGCTCTTGCCGAGCGTGCTGTATTGCTGCGCGAGCTGAGCCTGGAAACCGCAAAACTGGTCCAGGGGCAGCCTGCCGCGGCGATTGGCGACCCACGCGTCGAAAATGGCCGCGTAGACGCCCGGCGCATAGGCACCGAAATCGACCGCCTGGCCGCCGCACATCTGCTGCAAAGCGGCGAGCGACGGCGCGCGCCCCCCGCCTTCCGGGCCCGGCGGCGCGCCCACGCACCCCGTGAGCAGCACGGCTGCACCGATCATTGCAATTGCACGCATGATTGCCTCGTTATCGTTTTCGACGGGTTGGAACGACTGCATCCCGACTCGAATATTGTCGCACCGCGCCGTGCGAGCGACACCCTGACCGTTCCCTTGCGCCGAATCGAACACAAATCGCTTTCGGGCTATGCTGGGTTCGATGGCACGCGCCTCGTTGCGCGCCGGTCGACGCGCGTACCCCCGCGCACCCTCCAGGGAGACTGCACGATGCCTCAGTCGCACGCCGAGTCGTACATCCTCGCACTGGACCAGGGCACGACGAGTTCGCGCGCCTTGCTGCTCGAGCGCAGCGGTGCAATCGTCGCGCTCGCCCAGAAGGAGTTCGCGCAACGCTACCCGCGACCCGGCTGGGTCGAGCATGACCCGCGCGACATCTGGTCGAGCCAGGCAGGCGTCGCGGCGCAAGCGCTCACGCGCGCGGGCGTCGGGGCCGCCGCGATTGCGGGCATCGGCATCACGAACCAGCGCGAAACGACCCTCGTGTGGGACCGTGCAACGGGTCAGCCCGTGTACAACGCGATCGTCTGGCAGGACCGCCGCACGGCCGGCTATTGCGACGAGCTGAAAGCGCGCGGCCTCGAGCCGACGGTGCGCACGAAAACCGGCCTGCCGATCGACGCGTACTTTTCGGCCACGAAAATCCGCTGGATTCTCGATCATGTCGAGGGCGCGCGCGATAAGGCGCGCGCAGGCCGTCTCGCGTTCGGCACCGTGGACAGCTGGCTGCTGTGGCACTTCACGCGCGGCGCGCTGCACGCCACCGACGTCACCAATGCCGCGCGCACCATGCTCTTCGACATCCACACGCTGCGCTGGGACGACGACCTGCTCGCGCTCTTCGAGATTCCGCGCAGCATGCTGCCGGAGGTGCGTTCGTCGTCGGAGGTCTATGCGCGCACGGCGGCGTCGCTTTTCGCGGCCGAAATCCCGCTTGCCGGCGTGGCCGGGGACCAGCATGCGGCGCTCTTCGGGCAAATGTGCATGCGCCCCGGCATGGTGAAGAACACCTACGGCACCGGCTGTTTTCTCGTGATGAATACCGGCGCGCAGCCTGTCGAATCGAGCCACAACCTCGTCACGACCATCGCGTGGCAAGCGCTCGGGCAAACGCAATACGCGCTTGAGGGCAGCATCTTTATCGCGGGCGCGGTGGTGCAATGGCTGCGCGACGGACTCGGCATCATTCGCAGTGCAGCGGAAATCGAACCGCTCGCGGCCAGCGTGCCGCACAGCGACGGCGTGTACCTAGTGCCTGCGTTCGCCGGCCTCGGCGCGCCGCACTGGAACGCGCATGCGCGCGGCACGCTGTTCGGGCTCACGCGCGGCACGACCGCGGCGCATATCGCACGCGCGGCGCTCGATTCGATTGCCTATCAGTCGTTCGACGTGCTCGCCGCCGTGGAGGCCGACTCCGGTATGCGCGTGAACGAGCTGCGCGTGGATGGCGGCGCCAGCGCGAACGATCTGCTCATGCAGTTCCAGGCCGATCTGCTGGGCGTGGATGTGTTGCGGCCGCGCTCCAGCGAAAGCACCGCGCTGGGCGCGGGATATCTGGCCGGGCTCGCGGTGGGGTTCTGGCGCGATATCGAGGAACTCCAGCGGCACTGGAGCCTCGAGCGCCGCTTCACGCCCTCGTTGCAGCGCGACGAGGCGGCAAGGTGCCTCGCCGGCTGGCAGCGCGCGATTGGGGCAGCAAAAGCGTGGGCCGACACCCGCGAGGCAAACGCAGCAGACGACGGCTGAGCATCCCAGGCCGCGTGTGCGCTGCTTTCAAAAAGCAAAAGCACGTATGATTGGGGTTTCCACCTTGTCCCCTGCCTGGCTCAGGCGCATGCACCGGCCGCCGACCGCTGGCCGCGCGCTGCCCGGCCTCTCGTTTCACGCATGATCGACCATCTCATCTGCGACTGTGACGGCGTGCTCGTCGACAGCGAAGTCATCGCCGACCGCGTTCTGTTCGATACGCTCAGCAGCACCTTTCCCGGCATCGATTTTCACGCCGCCGTGAATGCGGCGTTCGGCCAGCAGACCTCGCGCTTTCTCGCCGACGTCGCCGCGCGCTTCGACCTCACGATGCCCGAGGACTTTCTCGAGACCATCGAACATCGTTGCGAAGCCGCCATTGCCGAATCGGTGAGCCCGATCAACGGCGTGCGCGAGGCCTTGCGCCGGGTGGCGCTGCCTGCTGCCGTCGTCTCGAACAGCCGGCTCACGCGCGTGCACGCTTCGGTGCGGCGCGCCGGCCTCGACACGATCTTCGGCGAGCGCATCTTCAGCGCCGAGCAGGTTGCGCGGCCCAAGCCTTATCCGGACGTGTACCTGCATGCGGCGAAGCAGCTCGGCGTGGAGCCGGCGCGCTGCATCGTCGTCGAAGACAGCATTTCGGGTTTGAACGCCGCGCGCGCGGCAGGCATGAAGACGATTGCTTTCGTGGGCGCGAGCCACATTCCTTCGGGCTACGCCGACGTGCTGCGCGAGATGGGCATCACGCGCATCATGGCCCACATGGAAGAACTGCCGGCGCTCGTCGAGGCCGGCGTGCGCGGCGAATTCGGCGACGTGCAGTCGTAAGACTGCGCGCCTCAGGCCGGCTCGGCGCAGCGCTCGCGCGCCACGGCGAGCGACTCGCGAAACGCCACCAGCTCGGCAATCGAAAGCACCGGCAGATTGTGCAGCCTGGCGAAGTCGTCGACCTGCTTGCCGCGCGCCATCGTGCCATCCGGGTTCATCAGCTCGCACAGCACGCCGGCGGGCGCGAGGCCCGCGAGCACCGCCAGATCGACGGTACCTTCAGTATGGCCGCGGCGCGCCAGCACGCCGCCCCTCTGCGCGCGCAGCGGGAACACGTGGCCGGGGCGCACGATATCGGCAGGCTTGGCGTCCGGGGCGATCGCGGCGCGGATCGTCGTCACGCGGTCGGCGGCCGACACGCCCGTGCTCACCCCGTCACGCGCTTCGATCGAGACCGTGAACGCGGTGCGGTTGCGGCTCTCGTTGTGGGCCACCATCGGCGGCAGTTCGAGCGCGCGCACTTTTTCGTCTGAGAGACACAGGCATACGATGCCGCTGCATTCGCGGATGAAGAGCGCCATCGTTTCGGGCGTGAGGCGTTCGGCGGCGACGATCAGGTCGGCCTCATCCTCGCGGTCGTGGTCGTCCTGCAGCACGACCGGGCGGCCTTCGCGCATGGCTTGCAACGCGGCGGCAATGCGCGGCGGCACCGGCTCTGAATCGATGAACGGGAGATCGGCGGCGGCGTCGAGCGGCGCGCCCTGGGATGAAGCGAGAGGGGTACTGGCAGTAAGGGACATGTGAAACGCTCCTCGCGAGAGTTAGGCGAAAAACGTTTCAGGGCATTGCAAACAGGCAGGAATCCCCGGCACGCGTGATTCGGCAGTGACGTGGCGCGCCTCGAAAACGGAGACGCACACGCACCGGCCGAAACGCCGCGGCGGATGGGCAAACATGACCATCTGCACATCTTCTTTCATCCGGACTATGACCGTCGGCTCTGGCTTCGCACCAGATCTGCTGACCCTGCGCACGACACACTGAAGCTCGCGCAGGCGCTCGCGGGCTCGTCGACCTTGCCTTGCGGCGCGGCCGGCATACCGCCGGTGGGGAATTTCACCCCGCCCTGAAGACGCACTGATTACCGGCTTGTTACCTGACTTAACCGGCGGGCAAAGGATACAACAGGCTGCGCAACTGTGCAGCGCGAAAACTTGCGACTAGACGATGTTCTCGAAGGCGCGACGCGGCTCATGCCGGCTGCGCCGTCCCGGCAGGCACGTCCCAGCGCGGCGGCGTCTCGGCGTTGAGCGTCACGCGAAACACGCGCGCCTCGGTGTCGCCCGGGTTGCGCAGGCTGTGCGGTTGGTCGGCGTCGAAGACGATCGCGTCGCCGGTGGCGAGCAGCTGGCGCCGATCGTGCACGCTCACTTCGAGCGTGCCCTCGCTCACCACGAGGTTCACCGTCGTGCCGGGCGGGCGGCGCACGCCGGACTCGGTATGCAGCGGCGCGATGCGCAGTTCGTGGAATTCGGCGGCGGCGGGCTCGCCTTCCGGATAGAGCGCGCGCGCCGAATAACGGCCGTCGGCGGAAACGAGGCGCGATGCCCGCTCGGCGGGCAAATGCTCGAAACCGTTCACGGCATGCCGCCGCAGGAACGCCGAAACCGAGACCTTGAGCGCCGCCGCCACCTTGCACAGCACCTTGATCGACGGCACGCTGCGCGCCGACTCGACTTGAGCGAGCATAGCGCGCGAGACACCGGAGGCGCGTGCGAGCGCATCGAGCGAAAGCTGGCGTTCGGCGCGCAGCCGGGCGAGGTTGATGCCCACGAGATGTTCAAGCGTCTCGTAAGATCCTTCGGTGTGCGCAATATCGGGTTGTGCATCGCGTACGAGCGCGAGGGGTGAATGCATGGCTGCCTCCAGGCAGCGCCGCGTCATTGCGGCGCAAGAGCATGAATGGAGGCAAGACTAGCATCGCGATTTGCCGCGCCCAACGAAGTTATCTTCACACTGTTATCAGCATTGCAGAGCGCAAATCGTGGATTGCTTTCGCGCCCTGCGCATAAGGCGCATTGCCATCTGCACGGCGTTGCGCCTTGCCCTCGTCAGGCGCTCACGTATTCTGCCGCGCCGCCACGTGCGCGTCGCGCAGCGTTACGGCACGCGTATCGAGCCGCGCCGCCGCCCATGTGAGCACGAGCGCCGCCACCGAGACGGCCGCAGCCACCCACGGCAGCGAGTCGAGCGCCACGCCGTGCGCAATGGCGAGCCCGCCCATCCACGCGCCCATTGCGTTACCCACGTTGAACGCGCCGATGTTCAGCGTCGAGGCGAGATTCGGCGCCGCCGCGGCCTTCGCGACCACGCGCATCTGCAACGGCGGCACGGTCGCGAACGCGGCGATGCCCCACACGAAGACGGTGATCGCGGCCGGCCACATGGCGTGGCTCGTCTTCGTGAAGATGGCCATGACCACGGCGAGCACCACGAGAATGCCCATGAGCGAAGGCATCAGCGCGCGGTCCGCAAGCTTGCCGCCCAGTGTGTTGCCAAGCGTGAGGCCCACGCCGAACAGCACGAGCATCAGCGTCACGCCGCGCGGCGAGAAACCGCCCACCTGTTCGAGGATCGGCGCGATATACGTGAACACGACGAACACGCCGCCAAAGCCGAGCACCGTCATGCCGAGGGCGAGCCACACCTGCGGGTCGCGCAGCACGCGCACTTCGTGGCCGAGCCCGGCCGGGCCGCTGTCGTGATGGTTGGGCACCAGAGCCGTCACGCCGGCGAGCGAAATCACGCCAAAACCGCTCACGATCCAGAACGCCACGCGCCAGCCGAACTGCTGGCCAATGGCGGTGCCGAACGGCACGCCCAGCACGGTGGCGAGTGTGAGCCCCGTGAACATCAGCGCGATGGCGCTCGCGCGCTTTTCCTGCGGCACGAGCGAGGCGGCCACCACGGCGCCGATGCCGAAGAACGAGCCGTGCGCGAACGAAGCGACGACGCGCGCGACCATCAAGAGCGAATAGTTCGACGCGACCGCGCACATCACGTTGCCGACGATGAACACGCCCATCAGCAGTTGCAGCGCGAGCTTGCGCGGCATGCGGCTCGTCAGCGCGGCGAGCAGCGGCGCGCCGGCCGCCACGCCGAGCGCATAGCCGGTCACGAGCAGACCCGCGGCGGGAATCGTCACGTGCAGATCGCGCGCCACATCCGGCAACAGGCCCATGATGAGGAACTCGGTGGTACCGATGGCAAAGGCGCTGATGGCCAGTGCGAGCAAGGGGATAGGCATCGAAATCTCCGAAAATCAGCCTGGATTCAAATGGGCTTCAGCGGCAACGCGCGGCCATCAAGCCGCCGCGCCAGCCGCCAGCGACGTCACGAACTCGACGACGACACCGGGCGCGAGCGCAACGAACAGCTGCACTTCCGCACTCGCGGGCACCTCCGCCAGCTGGTACTGCACGCGGCGCGCGGCCAGCCGTTCGACGAGTGCGCGCCATTCAACACCGGGGGCCACGCGAAACGCCACGTGGTCGATGCGCGGCGCCACGAGCGCAGACGATCCGCCTGGCAACCGGGCGGCCTCGGTCGCCTCGACCAGATGGGTGACCGGGCGGCCGTTCGCGTAGAGCCAGTGGCCGCCCACGCGAAACGGCGGACGGGTGCCGTCTTCGAGGCCGACGATGTCGCGAAAGAAGCGGCATGTGCCTTCGAGGTCGGGCGTGACGAGGGTGACGTGATCGAGTTGCATGGCGTGCGAGCCGAGGCCGTTGTCCTGAAAACACGCGCATTGTCGCGGCTACACTCGAATTTGATAATTGGCGTAGCATTTGAATCATTTTCAATTCATTTCTAATAATCGCGATGGACAACCTCGGCGACGTGCGCCTGTTCGTGGAGGCGGCACGCCTCGGCAGCCTTTCCGCGGCGGGCCGCAAGCTCGGCCTCACGCCCGCGGCGGCCAGTGCCCGGCTCGCGCGGCTCGAAGCGGAGTTGCGTGCGCGTCTGTTCGACCGCACCACCCGCCAGCTGCGCCTCACCGACGAAGGCCGCGTCTATCTCACCTGCAGCGAGCACGCGCTGCGCTCGCTCGACGACGCCAAAGCGGCCTTGCAGGAGGGCCAGAACGCGGTGCGCGGCAAGGTGCGCATATCGGCGACCTCGGATTTTGGCCGCAATCTGCTGATGACCTGGCTCGACGAGTTCCGCGCTCTTTATCCCGACGTGCGTTTCGCGCTGATGCTGACCGACTCGCTCTCGAATCTCGTGCTCGAAGACATCGATCTCGCGATCCGCTTCGGCACGCCGCAGGACAGCTCGCTCGTGGCGCGCTGGCTCGCGCCGAACCGCCGTGTGCTGTGCGCCTCGCCCGAGTACCTCGCGCGCTGCGGCGAACCGCGGGAGCCGAACGATCTGGCCCGTTTCGACTGCATCGTGATCGGCTCGGCGGCGGGGCCGGTGAACGAATGGCGCTTCACGCGCGGCAGCGGATCGCAGACGGAAACGCAAACCTACACCGTGCCGCTCGACGCCGCGCTCGAATCGACGGATGGCGAAGTGGCGCGCCAGTGGGCGCTGTGCGGCTACGGCCTCGCGGTGAAGTCGATCTGGGACGTCGCGGACGATCTGCGCGCCGGGCGGCTCAAGACCGTGATGCCCGAGTGGCGCTACCCCGACGCGCCGCTGCACGCGCTCTATCACCGCAACCGCTTTCTCGCGCCGCGCGTGCGGGCGCTGCTCGATTTCCTCACCGAGCGTTTCGCGCAGACTTCGGGCGAACTGGAGGCGCTCGTCCCCTGCACGGATCCGGCCGAAGCGACGCAAAGCCGCAGACGCAAACGGATATAATGTTGGATTGCGCAGAAAGCGATCCGCAGCCGCATACGCATTGACCCATATTGCAAATATTGGCCAATGCGGCGGTGCCGGCAAAAAAGCGAAAAAGAAGTGAAAAGCAACGCGGATCGTCCCCAACGCATTGCCAGAAGCAGGATGCCAACGCCGGCCACCTAGCCGGTCTCCTCGCATCCCGATTCGGCCCTCATAAAACACCGTAGTCCTGACGTGCAGACCGTGCATCACGCGCGTGCATCAAGCGGACGACGCCCCCAGGTCAACCACTGCGAACGGCGAAACCCGATGACCAAGAAAGTTTATGTAAAGACCTTTGGCTGCCAGATGAACGAGTACGACTCCGACAAGATGGTCGACGTACTCGGCGCCGCCGAAGGTCTCGTGAAGACCGACACCCCCGAAGACGCGGACGTCATCCTCTTCAACACCTGTTCGGTGCGCGAAAAGGCGCAGGAGAAGGTCTTCTCCGACCTGGGCCGCGTGCGCGAGCTCAAGGAAGCGAACCCGAACCTGCTGATCGGCGTAGGCGGCTGTGTGGCGAGCCAGGAAGGCGCGGCGATCGTCGCGCGCGCTCCGTATGTGGACCTCGTGTTCGGCCCGCAAACGCTGCACCGCCTGCCGCAGATGATCGACGCGCGCCGCGCCTCGGGCCGCGCGCAGGTGGACATCAGCTTCCCCGAAATCGAGAAGTTCGACCATCTGCCGCCCGCGCGCGTGGAAGGCCCGAGCGCGTTCGTCTCGATCATGGAAGGCTGCTCGAAATACTGCAGCTACTGCGTCGTGCCCTACACGCGCGGCGAGGAAGTCTCGCGCCCGCTCGACGACGTGCTCACCGAAATCGCGGGCCTCGCCGACCAGGGCGTGCGTGAAGTCACGCTGCTCGGCCAGAACGTCAACGCCTATCGTGGCGCGCTCACGAATGGCGCGCACGACGTCGCCGACTTCGCGACGCTCATCGAATACGTCGCCGAAATCCCCGGCATCGAGCGCATCCGCTACACGACTTCGCACCCGAAGGAATTCACGCAGCGCCTGATCGACACCTACGCGAAGGTGCCCAAGCTCGTGAGCCACCTGCATCTGCCGGTTCAGCACGGCTCGGACCGCGTGCTCATGGCGATGAAGCGCGGCTACACCGTGCTCGAGTACAAGTCGATCATCCGCAAGCTGCGCGCGATCCGCCCGGACCTGTCGCTCTCCACGGACTTCATCGTCGGCTTCCCCGGCGAGACCGAAGAGGACTTCCAGAAGATGATGGCGCTCGTCGAGGAGATGAGCTACGACACGAGCTTCTCGTTCATCTACAGCCCGCGCCCGGGCACGCCCGCCGCGAATCTCGAAGACGACACGCCGCGCGAGGTGAAGCTCAAGCGCCTGCAGCACCTGCAGGCCACGATCGAAGAGAACGTGGCGCGCATCAGCCAGTCGATGGTCGGCAATGTCGAACGCATTCTCGTGGAAGGCCCTTCGCGCAAGGACCCGAGCGAACTCTCGGGCCGCACGCAGAACAACCGCGTGGTGAACTTCCCGGCGCCGCTCGCTTCGCACGCGCGCCTGATCGGCCAGATGATCGACGTGAAGATCAACCACGCCTACCCCCACTCGCTGCGCGGCGAACTCGTGCTCGCGCACGAAGACGCTTCGACGCTCGCGCACTAATCGGCTCGGCGCACCCAGCCAGGAATTCAGGAGTTCAGAGACACCTTGAAGCCCAATCAGCAGCATCTGGAATTCACCGCGCCGCGCGACGACAACGCGCGGCTCGCCAACCTCTGCGGCCCGCTCGACGAAAACCTGCGGCAGATCGAGCAAGCGCTCGACGTGACGCTCGCGCGGCGCGGCCATCGCATCACGATTCGCGGGCGTGGCGCCAAGCTGGCGCTCGCGGCGCTCGAAAACTTCTACAACCAGGCGCGCGATCCGCTCTCCGTCGACGACATTCAGCTCGCGCTCGTCGAAGCCCGGCACCCTGCGAACTTCGGCAGCAACTCGGCGAACGATCCGCGCGGCAACGGCAGCGGCGGCATGCGCGGCAATGTGAATGGCGGCAATAGCGGCGGCAACGACGCTTCCGAGATCGACCCGCGTTTTCGCGGCGACCCCGATCATCCGTTCGACGAGCCCGCGAGCGAAGGCGTCGACGTCGAGGAACTGGGCCCGAAGCTCTACACGCGCCGTGCCGACCTGCGCGGCCGCACGCCTGCGCAGCGCGAATATCTGAAGCAGATCATCTCGCACGACGTGACGTTCGGCATCGGGCCCGCGGGCACCGGCAAGACCTATCTCGCCGTGGCCTGCGCCGTGGACGCGCTCGAGCGCGACCAGGTCAAGCGCATCGTGCTCACGCGTCCGGCCGTGGAAGCGGGCGAGCGTCTCGGCTTCCTGCCCGGCGATCTGTCGCAGAAGGTCGATCCGTATCTGCGTCCGCTCTACGACGCGCTTTACGATCTGCTCGGCTTCGACAAGACCGCGAAGATGTTCGAGCGCCAGATGATCGAAATCGCGCCGCTCGCCTACATGCGCGGGCGCACGCTCAATCACGCGTTCATCATTCTCGACGAGGCGCAGAACACCACGCCCGAGCAGATGAAGATGTTCCTCACGCGTATCGGCTTCGGCTCGAAGGCGGTCGTGACCGGCGACACCACGCAGATCGACTTGCCGCGCGGCCACAAGAGCGGCCTGATCGAAGCGCAGCATGTGCTCAAGGACGTGCGCGGCATCGCCGTCACGCACTTCACGAGTGCGGACGTCGTGCGCCATCCGCTCGTCGCGCGTATCGTCGAGGCGTATGACGCGCATTCGAAAAAGGACGAAGGCGTTGGCGACGCGCGCTAACGCCGCCGCCTGCGTCGCTTCATAGCTCGAGCCCCATGCCCCGCGCACCAAAACTCAAACTGACCGTGCAGTTCCCCGCCGCGAAGGCGTTCCCCGAGCACAAGGCCGCGCTGCCGCGCGCCACCGTGGCGGCGTGGCTCAAGGCCGCGCTCTTCGCGGACGCGGAACTGGCCGTGCGCTTCGTCGACGCCGAGGAAGGCCGCACGCTGAACCGCACGTATCGCGGCAAGGACTACGCGACCAACGTGCTCACCTTCGCGTACGCGGAGAGCGAGGACGACCCGGTCACGGGCGATCTGATCCTGTGCTGCCCCGTGGTGGAAAAGGAAGCCGCCGAGCAGGGCAAGCCGCTCGCCGCGCACTACGCGCATCTGCTCGTGCATGGCGCGCTGCACGCGCAGGGTTACGATCACGAAGTCGAGACCGAAGCCGAAGAGATGGAAGGCATCGAGACCGAGGTGCTCAACTCGCTAGGCTTTCCTGATCCGTACAAGTAAGCCCCCGCCATGAACGACAAACGCACGCCCGATTTCGCCGAACCCTCAGCACTGCCCGAGGCGGGCGATGCGAGCGTGCCCTGCCCCGGCTACCCGCCGGCGCTCGGCGAGTCACGGCTCCTGAGCGAAGACGAGTTGAGCGCCTCGCTCGACTGCACGCTAAAGGCGCAAGGCTGGGACGGCGCGAGCGACATCTGGCTGTTCGGCTATGGCTCGCTGATCTGGAACCCAGGGCTGCCCACCGTCGAGAACGTGCGTTCGCGCGTGCACGGCTACCATCGCGGGCTGTACCTGTGGTCGCGCGTGAACCGCGGCACGCCCGAGCAGCCCGGCCTCGTCCTCGCGCTCGACCGCGGCGGCTCGTGCGCGGGCGTCGCGTTCCGCCTCGCCGCCGAGGGCGTGATGCCGCACCTCGAAGCGCTCTGGCGCCGCGAGATGCCGATGGGCTCGTACCGCCCCGCCTGGCTGCCCTGTGTGCTCGCAGACGGCCGCCGCGTCGACGCGCTCGCCTTCGTCATGCGCCGTGATGTGGCGACTTACACCGGCAAGCTTTCCGAAGCCACGGTGCGCACCGTGTTCGGCTGCGCGTCGGGGCGCTATGGCACAACACTCGACTACGTGCGCCGCACCGTCGATGCGCTGCGCGAGAGCGGCATGCGCGACCGCGCCCTGGAGCGGCTGCTCGCGCGCTGCGCTTGAGGTCGGCGTCACGGGTGACGTCACGGCGCGCCGCTTTTTCGTCCACCGGGCGGCCACGCCGCATCTGCGTTAGGATGGATCTGCCGGTGTGTGTCCAATGTGTGGCATTACACGGTCGCGCCATAGGCATGTTGTATCCTTAACCCTCCGCAACAGCGCGCCCTGCCCCCCGCGGCAAAGGGCGCACCACCATGAACGACTCTTATCCCAGTCGACGCCAGACCGACAAACCGCAGGAAAAGCGCTCGCTACTCGAGCGGCTGACCGACTTCATCTCGCCCGAGCCCGACTCTCGCAGCGAGCTTCTCGAAATCCTCCAGGACGCGCACGCGCGCAACCTGATCGACGCCGATTCGCTTTCGATGATCGAAGGCGTGTTCCAGGTGTCCGAGCTTTGCGCGCGCGACATCATGATCCCGCGCGCCCAGATGGACGCGATCAACATCGCCGACAGTCCTGACGAATTCATTCCGTACGTGCTGGAGAAAGCGCACTCGCGCTACCCCGTGTACGACGGCAACCGCGACAACGTGATCGGCGTGCTGCTCGCGAAAGACCTGCTGCGCTATTACGCCGAAGAGGAATTCGACGTGCGCGGCATGCTGCGCCCGGCCGTGTTCATCCCCGAGTCCAAGCGCCTGAACGTGCTGCTGCACGACTTTCGCCAGAACCGCAATCACATCGCCATCGTCGTGGACGAATACGGCGGCGTGGCCGGTCTCATCACGATCGAGGACGTGCTGGAGCAGATCGTGGGCGACATCGAGGACGAGTACGACTTCGACGAGGAAAGCGGCAACATCATCGCCTCGCCCGACGGGCGGTTCCGCGTGCGCGCGCTCACCGAAATCGAGCAGTTCAACGAGGCGTTCGGCACCCATTACCCGGATGAAGAAGTCGATACGATCGGCGGCTTCGTCACGAATCACTTCGGGCACGTGCCGCATCGCGGGGAGAAGGTGCGCATCGACGACCTGATCTTCGAGGTGCTGCGCGCCGACGCACGTCAGGTTCACATGCTGCTGGTGCGGCGCGACCCAATGGCAGGACAGCGCGAAGCCGCGCTGCAGCCGCCGGGTACCTGAGGAAGCGCGAGCGCGCGGCCTACGCTTAGACGACGCCAGCCTTGCGGCTGGCGTTTTTGCTTCAGCCGCGCCGACGCTCCGATCCGTCCCCTGGAGGCCGTCCCGGTACCGTCGCACGAAAGTGCTATCGTTGCGCTCGTCGCGCAATCCGCGCTCGCGCTTTTCAGCGCGCTTTCCATCGCATTCCACGCACCGCATGGCCGAACCGATCGATACCCGCACGCACACCGAGACGCGCGCGAGCGAAACCACCAACGGCGCCGCGCGCCGCGCGCTGCCCTTCTGGCACTATCTCGCCGCCGCCGCGCTGGGCGCGCTCAACACGCTGTCGTTCGCGCCCACGCCGCACGGCGGCTGGCTCGCCATTGCGATCTTTGCGCTGTTCTACTTCTGGCTCACGCGCACCACCGGCTGGAAAAGCGCGCTCTTCACGGGCTGGGCGTTCGGCTTCGGCAACTTCGTGAGCGGCGTGTGGTGGCTCTACGTGAGCATGCACTTCTACGGCGGCATGCCCGCGGTGCTCGCGGGCGCCGCGCTCGTGCTGTTCTCGCTTTACCTCGGTCTATATCCGGCGCTCGCCTCGCTCGTCTGGTCGTTTTGCGCGGGGCATGCGAAGAACGGCCGCAGCGGCGAGTTGCCGTTCTCGCCCACCTGGCACGGCGCGTTCGCGTTCGCGAGTGCATGGGCGCTCGGCGAATGGGCGCGCGGCTATGTGTTCACCGGTTTTCCCTGGCTTTCGAGCGGCTACGCGCAAGTGGACGGTCCGCTTGCCGGTTTTGCGCCGATCGTGGGCGTGTTTGGCGTGGGCTGGGTGCTCGCGCTCGTCGCGGCGCTCATCGCGCAGGCGGTTTTGCGTGCGAGCGACGTAAAAGGCCAAGGCGGCACGGCGCCCCGGCGCGGCGCGGTGGCGACGCCGGCGCTGCTTGCACTCGCCGTGATCGCCGCCGGCCTGCTGCTCTCGCTCGTTTCGTGGACGCAACCCTCCGGCACGCCGCTCAACGTGCGGCTGCTGCAAGGCAACGTCAAGCAGGACATGAAGTTCTCCGAGCAGGGCACGATCGACGCCCTCAACGAATTCCAGAAGTTGATTACCGAAAAGGCCGCCGATCTCGTCGTCACGCCCGAAACCGCGGTGCCGGTACTCGTGCAGGAAATTCCCCAGAAGTTCGGCCGCGATGTTCGCGCCTTCGCCGACGGCACCAACACGGCCATCCTGTTCGGCGCCGTGGGCGGCACGATCACGTCCGACGGGCGCGTGATCGACTACACCAACAGCCTCTTCGGCATCACGCCGGGCCAGAACGGCCTCTATCGCTACGACAAACATCACCTCGTGCCCTTCGGCGAATTCGTGCCCTGGGGCTTCCGCTGGTTCGTCAATCTCATGAACATCCCGCTCGGCGACTTCGCGCGCGGGGCGCCCGTGCAGCCGCCCTTCCATGTGCACGGTGAGCTCGTGGCCGTGAACATCTGCTACGAGGACATCTTCGGCGAGGAGATCGCGCGCACCGTGCGCGAGAGCCCGACCTCGCCGGGCATCCTGATCAATTCGACGAACCTGGCGTGGTTCGGCGACACCATCGCGCTCGACCAGCACCTGCAGATCGCGCGCATGCGTTCGCTCGAAACCGGCCGCCCGATGCTGCGCGCGACCAACACGGGCGCCACCGCCGCCATCGACGCAAAAGGCCGCGTGATCGCACGCCTGCCGACGTTCACGGTCGGTTCGCTCGACGTGAAGGTTGAAGGCACGAGCGGCTTCACGCCTTACGTGACGAGCGGCAACAACACGGTGATCGCCATTTCGTTGCTGCTGCTGGCGCTCGGCTTTGCGTTCGGACCGGCTTTCAAGAGCGCGAAGGAACGCAAGCCGACCAACGGAAAATAAGCCGCGCAAAGCACACGAAACCTCGCGCTGAAGACGCAACCATACCGCTGCCGGCCGCCCGAACCCCGTCCAGGTCTCAAGGCTCCGGCAATCCGGTAAAATTCAACGTTTTAGCACCTGGCCGCCTCCCGGCCCGGGCCACGCAAGGGGAAGGGGCAAAGCGGAGCATCGCCGCCCCGCCGGCGCGCTCGCCTGGCTCCGGCCGCCGCATTCCGCCCCCGAAAGCCCGAAAGACACTGCAGGCACACATGCTCACGTTTCAGCAAATCATCCTGACGCTCCAGTCTTACTGGGACAAGCAGGGCTGCGCACTGCTCCAGCCGATCGACATGGAAGTCGGCGCCGGCACCTCGCACGTCCACACCTTCCTGCGCGCAATCGGCCCCGAGCCGTGGCGCGCGGCCTATGTGCAGCCCTCGCGCCGCCCGAAGGACGGCCGCTACGGCGAGAACCCGAACCGTCTGCAGCACTACTACCAGTACCAGGTGGTGCTCAAGCCCGCGCCGGAGAACATTCTCGACCTGTACCTCGGCTCGCTCGAGGCGCTCGGCTTCGACCTGAAGCAGAACGACGTGCGCTTCGTCGAAGACGACTGGGAGAATCCCACGCTCGGCGCCTGGGGCCTCGGCTGGGAAGTGTGGCTCAACGGCATGGAAGTCACGCAGTTCACCTACTTCCAGCAGGTGGGCGGCATCGACTGCAAGCCGGTGCTCGGCGAAATCACCTACGGTCTCGAGCGTCTCGCGATGTATCTGCAGAAGGTCGAGAACGTCTACGACCTCGTCTGGACCGAGTGGGAAGAGCCGGGCCCGAACGGCCCGGAAATGCGCCGCCTCACGTATGGCGACGTCTACCACCAGAACGAAGTCGAGCAATCGACCTACAACTTCGAGCACGCGAACGTCGACCTGCTGTTCACGTTCTTCAACGCGTACGAAAGCGAAGCGAAGCGCATGATCGATCTGCAGCTCGCGCTGCCCGCGTACGAACTCGTGCTCAAGGCCGGCCACACGTTCAACCTGCTCGACGCGCGCGGCGCGATCTCCGTGACGGAGCGCGCAGCGTACATCGGCCGCATTCGCGCGCTGTCGCGCAGCGTGGCGCAGTCGTACTACGAGTCGCGCGAGAAGCTCGGCTTCCCGATGCTCGGCAACCCCGTGCACGGCGTGCCGGGCCTGACCACCGACGAACAGGACGCCGCGATGCCCGCCTGGGCGCCGCCGCTGAAGGTCGAACGCAAGTTCGACGAGGCATGACCGGATCTCAAGAACAATGACGCAAGCTCATCACGCCACTCTCCTCGTCGAACTGCTGACCGAGGAACTGCCGCCGAAGGCCCTCGCGCGCCTGGGCGACGCGTTCGCCGAAGGCATCGCGCAGCGCCTCGCCGCGCGCGACCTGATCGAAGGCGATCTCTCGTTCGAACGTTACGCGACGCCGCGCCGCCTCGCCGTCGCGATCAGGAACGTGCGCAGCGTCGCGCCCGAAAAGCAGGTGCGCGAAAAAGTGCTGCCCGTTTCGGTCGCCCTCGACGCCAACGGCCAGCCCACTGCGCCGCTCGCGAAGAAGCTCGCGGCGCTTGGCTTCCCCGATTTCCCCGTGAGCGACCTCGAACGCGCGAGCGACGGCAAGAACGAAGCGTTCTTCCTGCGCTACTCGGCGCCGGGCGCCATGCTCGCCGACGGGCTTCAGGCCGTGCTCGACGAAGCGCTCGGCAAGCTGCCGATCCCGAAGGTCATGACCTACCAGCGCCCGGACGGCAGCAACGTGCAGTTCGTGCGCCCGGTGCATCGCCTTACGGTGCTGCACGGCGACCAGATCGTGCCGGTCACGGCATTCGGCGTCGACGCCGACGACACCACGCGCGGCCACCGCTTCCTCTCGGAAGGCCTGATCGCCATCCAGCACGCCGACGAGTACGCGCACACGCTCCAGCACAAGGGCTTCGTGATCGCGAGCTACGCCGACCGCCGCGAGTCGATCCGCGCGCAACTGATCGAACAGGCTGGCAGCGACAGGGTCGTCATGCCCGAGTCGCTGCTCGACGAAGTGAATTCGCTCGTCGAATGGCCGGTCGTGTACGCATGCAAGTTCGAGGACGAATTCCTGCAAGTGCCGCAGGAATGCCTGATCCTCACGATGCAGACGAACCAGAAGTACTTCGCGCTCACCGACGACCAGGGCCGGCTGCGCTCGCGCTTCCTGATCGTCTCGAACATCGCGACACAAGCGCCCGACGAGATCGTCGAGGGCAACGAGCGCGTGGTGCGCCCGCGTCTGGCCGACGCGAAGTTCTTCTTCGAGCAGGACAAGAAGAAGCCGCTGGCCGACCGTGTGCCGCTGCTCGCGAACGTGGTGTATCACAACAAGCTCGGCTCGCAGCTGCAACGCGTGGAGCGCCTCGAAGCGCTCGCCGGTCGAATCGCCCTGATGTGCAGCGCCGATATCGCGCTCGCGGAACGCGGCGCGCGCCTCGCGAAGGCCGACCTGCTGACCGACATGGTGGGCGAATTCCCCGAGCTGCAAGGCACGATGGGCACCTACTACGCGCGCCACGACGGCGAGCCCGAAGACGTGGCGATCGCCTGCTCCGAGCACTACCAGCCGCGCTTCTCCGGCGACGCCCTGCCCGCCACCACGACGGGCACGATCGTCGCGCTCGCGGACAAGCTGGAAACGCTCGTCGGCATCTGGGGCATCGGCCTCGCGCCCACGGGCGAAAAGGATCCGTTCGC
Organism: Paraburkholderia sp. BR10872; assembly: GCF_040965835.1. Taxonomy (NCBI): domain Bacteria; kingdom Pseudomonadati; phylum Pseudomonadota; class Betaproteobacteria; order Burkholderiales; family Burkholderiaceae; genus Paraburkholderia; species Paraburkholderia sp. BR10872. Next base: position 44,570 of record NZ_JBFRCN010000028.1, on the reverse strand, counting down.
GCTGCGCCGTCACGCGCTGGGTGTGCTGCGTATTCTCGTCGAGAAGCAGCTGCCGCTCGACCTCGTCGAGCTGCTGCGCGCTACCTCCGCGCAATTTGCCGGCATCGAGGCCGTGACGGAGTCGACCCAGGCCATCTACGAGTTCTGCATGGACCGCCTGCGCGGCATGCTGCGCGAACGCGGCTTCGCGGCCACCGAAGTGGACGCGGTACTCGCACTGAACCCCACGCGCTTCGACGACATCGTCTCGCGTCTGGACGCGGTGCGCGAATTCGCTGCGCTCGCGGAAGCGGCCTCGCTCGCGGCGGCCAACAAGCGCATCTCGAACATCCTCAAGAAGTCCGAGGGTGCGCAAGACGCCGACGTGCAGATCGCCCTTTTCGTCGAATCCGCCGAGAAGGCGCTGTTCGCGCAGCTCGAACAGGTCGCGCCGCGCGTGGAAACGCAACTCGCCGCACGCGAGTACACGGGCGCGCTCACCGCGCTCGCGGCGCTGCGCGAAACCGTGGACACGTTCTTCAACGACGTGATGGTCAACGCCGAAGACCCGGCGCTGCGTGCGAACCGTCTCGCGCTGCTCAAGGCGCTGCATCGCCAGATGAACAGCGTCGCGGACATCTCGCGACTCGCTGCATAAGCGCAAAGAAGCGGAAACAAGCGGAAACAAGGGGAACTGAGCGAAACGCCATGCCGACCAGCACCACCAGAAGACTCGTGATCCTCGACCGCGACGGCGTGATCAACGTCGACTCCGACGCGTTCATCAAGTCGCCGGACGAATGGGTCGCGATACCCGGCAGCCTCGAAGCGATCGCACGCCTGAACCAGGCGGGCTATCGCGTCGCGGTGGCGTCGAACCAGTCGGGCATCGGGCGCGGACTGTTCGACATGGCCGCGCTCAACGCCATGCACGCGAAGATGCACCGCCAGGCGGCAGCCGTGGGCGGCCGCATCGACGCCGTGTTCTTCTGCCCGCACACGGCGCAGGACCACTGCGAGTGCCGCAAGCCGCAACCGGGCCTGCTCAAGATGATTGCGGAACGCTTCGAGATCGATCCGGCCGGCACCCCGGTGGTAGGCGACTCGCTGCGTGACCTGCAGGCAGGCGCGGCGCTCGGCTTTCGCACGCACCTCGTGCGTTCGGGCAAGGGCGAGAAAACGCTCGCCGCCGGCGGCCTGCCCGAAGGCACGCTGATCCACGACGACCTGCGCGCTTTCGCGCTCGACTTTCTCGCGAACGTCACTGCGTAGAGGCGCAGGCGGCTTACGCGAACTTTAAACCGGCTCGACCGATGCGCTTTCTCCGCTCCCTGCTGCTGTTCATCTATTTCATCGTCTACACGATGCCGTACGCCACGGCGTGCTTTATCGCGTTCCCATTCTTGAACGCGACGCGGCGCTACTGGATGGCCGTGGGCTGGTGCCGCTCCACGCTCTTCGTTGCGCGCCACCTCTGTGGCATTCGCTACCGCATCGAGGGCATGGAGAACCTGCCCGACGGGCCGGCTGTGCTGCTTTCGAAGCACCAGTCCGCATGGGAGACGCTGGCGTTCCCCGCGCTCATGCCGCGGCCCATGTGCTACGTGTTCAAGCGCGAGCTGCTGTTCGTGCCGTTCTTCGGCTGGGCGCTGGGCATGCTGAAGATGGTTCACATCAACCGCAAGGAAGGCAAGAACGCATTCACCTCGGTGATCCGCCAGGGCAAGCAGCGCATGGCCGAAGGCGCTTGGGTGATCATGTTCCCCGAAGGCACGCGCATACCGGTGGGCAAGACAGGCAAGTACAAGACCGGCGGCCCGCGCTTCGCCATCGAAACGGGCGCGCCCGTGGTGCCGATCGCGCACAACGCGGGCCACGTCTGGCCCCGAAACTCGTTCATCAAATATCCGGGTATAGTCACGGTGTCGATCGGCAAGCCGATCGAGACGACCGGACTCACGCCCGACGAAGTGAACACGCGCGTGCAAACGTGGATCGAAACGGAAATGCGGCGGATCGATCCTGAGGCTTATCGCGGAACGGATGGCGCAGCGGCGAAGGCGGCACGGATTTGAGGCACAGAGCGGGCTCGCTCACGCCGCGCGAAGCGTGGTGGCGCGGATGTGGGCGCTGCTCGCTGCACGGCTGGGCGCGCCGCGCAACACTGCGCCAGAAGCTCCGCGCAAACGCCCCGCGAACGGCACACGTCCACGCCGCGCACGCCCATCCGCACCAGGCCTGACGATGCAGAAGTCCCCCGCGCCGCGCCCAGCCGCGGCACTCGACAACCGGCAACTCGACTTGCCGCTCTTTGCTGAACCGGCGCCTGTCGTGGCGCCCGATGCATCCTCTCCCTCCCTCACACCGCAGCGCGGGACTCCGCCCTCGCCTGAAAAGCCCGGCAAGGCGCCGCTTGCACCCGATGGCACGCGGCTGCGTTCTGTCGCGCTTGGCGCGCGTACGCTGCATTACCGGCTCAAGCGCTCGTCGCGCAAATCGATCGGGTTCGTGATCGACGGCACCGGGCTCAGCATCACGGCGCCCAGGTGGGTCGCGATCGCCGATATCGAGACCGCTATCGCCGAGAAGCAGCGGTGGATCTTCGCCAAGCTCGCCGAATGGCAGACGCGCACGGAGCAGCGCGCCTTGCCGCGCGTGGAATGGAGCGATGGGGCCGAGCTGCCTTATCTTGGCAAGCCGATCACGGTGAAGCTGGGGGCTTCCTTGCTCGCGTTCGATCAGGAGACGCGCGTGCTTGCGTTGCCGCTGCCGCCGCATGCCGACGCGCAGCAGATCAAGGACCGCGTGACGGGGTGGCTGCAGGGCGAAGCGACGCGGATTTTCGGCGAGCGGCTCGAGGTGTATGCCGAGAAGCTCGGCGTCTCGTTCCGGTCTTATGCGCTTTCTTCGGCAGCGACGCGATGGGGCAGCTGTTCAAGCGAAGGGAGAATTCGCCTGAACTGGCGGCTGATTCATTTTCCGCTCTCCGTCGTGGACTATGTGGTGGCGCATGAGCTCGCGCATTTGCGCGAGATGAATCACAGCCCAAGGTTCTGGCAGACGGTGGAGTCGATTTTTCCGGAGTTTCGCGAGGCGAGAAAGCAGCTTAAGCAGCATCCGCCGGAGATGGTGCCGGGGATGTGATATCCCCGTTGCAAGTTCGCGAATTGAAGTCGAATTTCAATCCATTCGCAGTTCGAAACAATTCACCGAAGAAACAGGCTGGATTGCCAGCCTGTACTACCAACGCCCTTACTTCTTGCGCTGAATGAACTCGATCTTGTATCCGTCCGGATCGGTCACGAACGCGATCACCGTGCTCCCGTGCTTCATCGGGCCGGCTTCGCGCACCACCGTCCCGCCCTGTTCCTTGATCTTCGCGCAGGCGGCGTAGGCATCCTCCACCTCGACCGCCAGATGGCCGAAGCCCGTTCCAGGATCGTAGGAAGCCGTATCCCAGTTATGCGTCAGTTCGATCACGGTGCCGTCGCGCTCGTCCGTGTACCCGACGAAGGCCAGCGTGAACTTGCCATCGGGGTAGTCTTCGCGGCGCAGCAGTTTCATGCCGAGCAGTTCGGTATAGAACTTGATCGAGCGATCGAGGTCGCCGACCCGGATCATCGTGTGCAGCAGGCGCATGGTGTACTCCGTTTTGCCGTCGTCAAAAAACGGACTGTACCAAAAACGGGCCAGCCCTGCCGGCGCCGGCAAGATACGCCGATTTGCTCTAGCATGGACGCCATCGCGAAATTGCCGCGGCAATTTCCCCAGCCACGCGCAAGCACAGCGTGCGAGCAATGAACGAGAGAACCGAGGAGTAGACATGCGAATTCTGGTAGTCGGTGCGGGTGCGACGGGCGGCTATTTCGGCGGCAGGCTCGCCGCTGCGGGACGTGACGTGACGTTTCTGGTACGCGAGGCGCGCGCCGCGCAACTGCGCGAAGCGGGCCTCGTCATCCGCAGTCCGGCGGGCGATCTCACGCTGCGCGACGTCAAGACCGTCACGCGCGAAGCGCTCGAATCACAAGGCGGCCAGCCGTTCGATCTCGTCCTGCTGAGCTGCAAGGCCTACGACCTCGACAATGCCATCGATTCGTTCGCCGCGGCCGTCGGTCCCAACACGTTGATCCTGCCGCTGCTCAACGGCATGCATCATCTCGAAGTCCTGCAGGCGCGCTTCGGTACGCAGGCGGTGCTGGGCGGTGTCTGCCTGATCGCGTCCACGCTCAACGACAAGCGCGAAATCGTCCATCTGAACGACGTGCAGGCCATCACGTTCGGCGAACTCGGCGGCGGCGTCTCGGCGCGCGTGCAAGCCGTGGCGGATCAGTTCGGCAATGCCGGCTTTCACGTGAAGGCGAGCGATCACATCCTTCAGGAGATGTGGGAGAAGTGGGTGTTCCTCGCGTCGCTCGCGGGCAGCACGTGCCTTTTCCGCGCGCCCATTGGCGTGATTCTCGCCACGCCCGACGGCGCCACGATCATCGAGCGACTCTTCGCCGAATGCCGCGCGATCGCAGCCGCACACGGCCATGCCGTGCGCGACAGCTTCCTCGAGCGCTCGCGCGCGATGCTGTTCGCCAAGGGATCGTCGCTCACCGCCTCGATGTTGCGCGACGTGCAGAACGGTTCGCGCATCGAGGCCGATCACGTGCTCGGCGACCTCATCCAGCGCGGCGGCGCGGCGCAGCACGCGTCGGCCGAGCTTTCGGTGCTGCGCGTCGTCTACAGCCAGCTCAAGGCCTACGAGGCGCAGCGCGCCGAGGCTGCCTGAGCGACGACGCTTAGTGCACCGGCAAGGCGGCGGCGTGCCACGCGCATATCACGCGCCGCCAGCCGCTTCCAGCGCCTGCGCGAGGCTCACATACTCCTCGACGGGCACTTCCTCGGCGCGGCGCGCCAGATCGAAGCCCAGCGCGTCGAAGTCGAGGCGCTCGCGGTAATCGCCGAGCGTATTGCGCAGCATCTTGCGGCGCTGCGAGAAGGCGGCCGTCACGAGTTCGCCGAGCACGGCGTCGTTGACCTTCGGCAGTTCGTGCGGCGCGTAGGGAATCATGCGCACGATCGCCGAATCCACCTTGGGCGGCGGCTGGAACGATTCGGGCGGCACGTCGATCAGCTTGTCGATCACATAGCGGTACTGGAGCATCACCGTGAGACGGCCGAACGCCTTGCTGCCCGGCTCCGCCACCATGCGCTCGACGACTTCGTTCTGCAGCATGAAGTGCTGGTCGATCACGCGCTCGGCGAACGTGGTGAGGTGAAACAGCAGCGGGCTCGAAATGTTGTACGGCAAGTTGCCGACGATGCGCAGCGAGGGATTCTCGCCCGGCGCCGCGAGCGAGCCGAAGTCGAACGCGAGCGCGTCGCCCGCGTGGAGTTCGAGCAGCGGGCCGAACTTCTTCGTGAGGCGCGCGATCAGGTCGCGGTCCAGCTCGACCGCGTGCAGCGGCGATTCGGGCGTGGCGAGCCGTTCGACGAGCGGCTCGGTGAGCGCGCCGAGACCCGGCCCGATCTCGACCATGCGCTCGCCGCGCTGCGGGCGGATGACGTCGACGATCGAATCGATCACGCCCGTATCGACGAGGAAGTTCTGGCCGAAGCGCTTGCGCGCGAAGTGGCCCTGGTGCTGTCTGCTGCTGTTGGACATCTTCTCTGGAATCAATCAGATGGCGCGCCGGTGGCGCGCCATCGAAACGGCGGTGTCGAGGGCGGCGATCAGGCTGCCCGCGTCCGCGCGGCCAGTGCCGGCGAGGTCGAGCGCGGTGCCATGATCGACCGAGGTGCGCACGATCGGCAAGCCGAGCGTGACGTTGATGCCTTCGCCGAACGTCGCGTATTTCAGGACCGGCAGGCCCTGGTCGTGGAACATCGCCAGCACGCAGTCGGCGTCCTTGAGGTAGCGCGGCTGGAACAGCGTGTCGGCGGGGTGCGGGCCGCGCGCGTCGATGCCTTGCGCGGCGGCGGCGGCCAGTGCCGGCGAAATCGTGTCGATTTCCTCGCGCCCCAGGTAGCCGTTCTCGCCCGCATGCGGGTTGAGGCCGGTCACGAGGATGCGCGGCAGGGGCACGCCGAAATGATGGCGCAGGTCATGGTCGATGATGCTCAGGGTTTCGACGAGCCCCTCGACCGTGAGCGCCGCCGACACGTCCTTGAGCGGCAAATGCGTCGTGGCGAGCGCCACGCGCAGCGGGCGAGCGCCCGTGCCCGCCAGCATCATGACCACGCGCGGCGTGTGCGTGCGTTCGGCGAGGTATTCGGTGTGGCCGGTGAAGGGGACGCCGGCGTCGTTGATCGTGCTCTTTTGCAGCGGCGCAGTGACGATGGCGTCGAATTCGCCTGCCAGTGCGCCGTCGATGGCACGGTCGAGCAGCGCCAGCACATAGCGACCGTTGGCGGCGTCGAGTTTGCCTGGCTTCGCGGGCGTAGCCAGCGCCACATGCTCGACCTGCACGGGCTGGTTCGCCAGCACGGCGGCCCAGTCGACGCTCGCGGCCTGCGCGCGCGCTTCGAGTAGCGCACTGTCGCCGAGCACGACGAACTGCGCGTCGGGCCAGTGCGCCGAGGCACCCGCCAGTGCAGCGGCGGTCAGCTCGGGGCCGACGCCGGCCGGCTCACCCGTGGTGATGGCAATGCGGATCGGCCCCGCCCTCCGCGGAGCCGGCGACGACGATGCGGAGGCGTTCATGGCTCGATCCCCTGGTGACGCTTAGTTGTGCGGCGGCGTCATGCCCGCGATCTTGTAATCGACGTAGGCACTGTCGCGCAGCTGACGCAGCCAGTCGGCGTAGGCCTGCTCCGCCTTGCGCTGGCCGATGGCCTGGCGCGCCAGTTCCATTTGCTGCGCGATCGAGCCTTCGGCGTCGCGGCGGCCCAGCACCTGGATCAGGTGGTAGCCGTACTCGGTGCGTACCGGCTCGCTCAGCTGGCCGTCCTGCAGCGTATTCATGGCGCGCTCGAATTCAGGCACGGTTTCACCCGGGCTGATCCAGCCGAGGTCGCCGCCCTGCGAAGCCGAGCCGTCTTGCGAGTACGTGCGCGCGAACTTGGCGAAGTCGCCGCCCGCTGCGATTTCCTGGCGGATCTCGAGCAGCTTCTGGCGCGCCTGGGGCTCGGACATGCCGTCGCCCACGCGCAGCAGGATGTGGCGCACGTGCGTTTGCACGAGCTTGGGCGCGTCGGCGGCCGTGCCCTGGCCCTGGCGGCGCTCGACGAGGCGCACGATCTCGAAGCCGTCGTTGGTGCGGATCACCGAGGGGTTCACCTCGCCCGGACGCAGCGTGGCAGCGGCGGTCACGAATTCGGGCGGCAGCTTCGACTGCGGCAGGAAGCCCATGTCGCCGCCCTTGCCCGCGTCGCTCGCCTGCGAGTTCGACTTCGCGAGGCTCTCGAACTTGCTACCCGACTGGGCTTCCTTGAGCAGCGCATTGGCCTTCGCCTGCGCCGCTTCGATGTCGGTTTCCGAAGCGTTCAGCGGCGCCTTGATGAAGATGTGCTGGAAATGCAGGTCGTTCGACTGGCCCGCGTTCGGTCCGCGCTGGCTCGCGATGTAGTTCGCGACTTCGGCGTCCGTCACCGTGACCTTGCTGTCCACTTCCTTCTCGCGCAGCTTCGAGAGCGTGAGTTCGGTGCGCGCGTCGCGTTGGAACGTGGTCCAGGGCACCCCAGCCGCCTCGATGCGCGCGCGATAGGTCGCGAGATCCATGCCGTTGGCCTGGGCGAGGCGCTCCAGCGTGCGTTGCACGGCGGCGTCGTCTACGGTGATGCCGTCTTCCTTGGCCTTCTGCAGCTGAATGCGCTCGAGCACCATCTGGTTGAGTACCTGCGCGCGCAACTGCTCATCGGGCGGAACCGGCGCGTTTTGCTGCTGCAGCCGGTGAGCGATCATTTCGGCGCGGCTGTCGAGCTCGCGCTGCGTGATCACGCCGTCATTGACGACTGCGGCGATCGTATCGACCGTCTGGCCGTTGCCGGCCGGGAGACCTTGAGCTTGCGCCGGCGCGGCCGGCAACACGCCTGCAACGGCGAAGAGACTCGCAGCGTACGCTGCCAGGCGAAGCTTTTTCATGATTCCCACAGATACTCCAATGTTGGCGGGCACGCTTCGCCCGTCTCTATGCAACCGACACCGCGTTGCCCCGATGCGCAAGCAATGCGCTCCGGATCACGCGTTATTGATAATCAGTGAAGCGCGAGTCCGGCGGCGACTGAGCCGGCAGCTGCGTGTACCCCGGCACTGCCGTGCGGAACGCCGCCACCAGCCCGTTGTCGACGTTCGACAGTCCCTTGAGCGTAAGCTGCGCGAGAAACCGCGTTGACGAATTCGGCGTGCCCGACGTATTGAGCCCGTTCGCGTAACGCTGCAGGCCGACCCCGAGCACCCAGCAGTCGGCGTCGTACTGCATGCCGACCAGGCCGTCGACGATCCGATGACCGTTCAGATCGTAGTTGAAGCGGCCCACGGCGTACACCCGGTGCGAGAACGGCCATTGAGCCGAGATCAGGACCTGATTGATCGGCTGGAAGTCGAGCGTCGTGTTCGCGCGCGTGTAGCGGTAAGCCACGTTCAGCACGCGGCTCGTTCCCGGGCTGTACCCGAAACCGATGCTCGCCTTGGTGAGCTGGTTGCTGTCGGCATTATATTGGAACGCCGTTTCCGAAGCGAAACCGGCCCCGATTTTCAGTGCAGCGCCCGCAATCAGGTCCGAATGCGTCGCCTGACTCGTGCTTTCGCCCGAGTTGAGCGTGACGCGCTGATCCTGGAAGTAGTACTGCTGCGCGATCACGAAGCGCGCGCGTTCGTCGCCCGAAGCCGGGTCGATGAAGCGCGTGGTGAGCGCGGCCGTCAGGCGGTTCGCATCGGCAATGCGGTCGTTGCCGACGAAGGTGTTCGGCGTGAAGATTTCCGCGAGGCCGAAGTCCGACTCGGCGGTATCGAACAGGGGCGCGAACTGCTGGTTGCGATATGGCGTGTACACGTAGTACAGGCGCGGTTCCAGCGTCTGGATGTAGTCCTGACCGAACAGACGGACCGAGCGGTCGAACACGAGGCCCGTGTCGAAGCTGAAGGTCGGGATCGATTCGGTGAAGCTCTTCGGCGTGCCCACAGGCGAGCCGAAGGTCGTGCCCGCCGGGCCGATGTTGCTCAGGTTGTACGACGCGAAGTGCCACTGAACCTTCGGCGTGACGAAGTAACCCGGCCCCATCAGGGAGTACGACACGTACGGATTGAAGACGACGCGGTCGCCTTCGGTCGCATTGTCTTCCGTGATGCGGAAGCGCGAGTAGTCGGCTTCCATGCCGTAGTCGAAGCCGCCGACGTTGTACTTCGCGTACTTCACGTTCAACTGCGGCTCGCGGCCATACGGCGGCGTCGACGACTCGACCGTCTGCCAGTGCTGGTAGCGGCCCAGCACGGACCACGGCCCGTTGTTGTACGTGAGGCCGGCTTCCTGCTGGTACAGCGTCTGCGTGCCGTTCAGGAACTGGTTGGCCGGCGACGACAGGTCCGACGGATAGGTGTTGTCCGAGACCTTGTTGTAGTAGACGTAACCGCCGAAGCCGTTGCCGAAGTTCTGGTTGTGCTGGATGAACAGCGCGTAGCGGTTCGTCTTCGTGATCGCGTCGTCCGGCAGGAACGTTCCGGTGATCGAACCCGAGTAATTCGTCGAGAGATACCGGTAGTTGCCCTGCAGGAACACGCCCCGCTTCGAGATGATCTCGGGCGTGAACGTGAAGTCGCGGTTCGGCGCGATGTTGAAGTAGTACGGCAGCGAGATTTCGTAGCCGTTCGTCGAACTGACCGAGAACGTCGGCGGCAACAGGCCGCTGCGACGGTCACCCGAAAGCGGGAACGACAGCCACGGGCTCGCGAAGATCGGCACGTCCTGGAAGAACAGCACGGCGTTGTGCGCGACACCTTCGTCGCTGCCGGTGTCGAAATCGAACTCGCTGCCCTTGATGTACCACGCCGGATTGGTCGAGCAGTGGCACGCGGTGTAGGTGCCGGTCGTGAGCACCGAGCGCTCGCTGTCCAGCAGGTCGGCGCGCGCGGCGCTGCCCGAGCCGCCCGTGAGCGTGAAATGGTACTTCGGCGCGGGCATGAAGCCCTCGTTCGCCTCGACCTTCAAATGCGCCTCGGGCCCCGAGAACGTCGTGCCGTTCTGCACGACCGTGACATTGCCGTAGGCATTGGCCATGTCGGTGTCCTGGTCGTAATGCAGGGCGTCGCCCTTCACCACGTTCGAACCCTGACGCAACTCCCCCGCCCCTTTCACGGCGAGGTCGGTATCCACCGTGCCGGTCGTCGAATCGCCGAGCACGAACGTTGCCGGGTGCTGGCCCGACGCATTGGGGTGATCCTCGAGTTGCGGCGCGAGCCGCAGGCTCCACGGGCCGTCGAGCTGCTCGGGCTGCGCGGCCGCGCCCGAGAGCTGGGCGTGCGCGAGCGCGGGCACCAGACCCGGTACGGCCAGGAGTGCCGCGATGAGCCGCCGCTTGCCCGGCACGCCGTCGTCACTAGGGGAGATCGTCTGGAAAAACTGTCTGGGCGGCATGTATGGTTTTGGCGAATCGGCCCGGGCCGCCTGCCCTCTCCATGATGGTGGCCCGCCTGGGCACCCGCCTCCCGATGAACCGGATCGAGGCCGGGCTGCAAACAAATAATTACAATTCATCGCCCCCCTGGAGCGACGATGAATGCGGCGAGCGAACCGTCATGCGGGCTTTGGCGCGAGTCGCGTCAAAAAAGTCGTGGGGTATTATATGGCAAGACGTTGATCCACTGATTTTGCCTCTGGCTTTCATGACCTTTTCTGCCGCGCATTCTCCCGCCGCTTCCCCTGGCGCCGCTCCGACCGACAATCGCCGCGACCTGCTCGCCGCCTGGCTCGGCAGCCACGCCGGCCAGTACGCCCTCGACCTCGCGACGCTCGCCCCGGCCTCGGCCGACGCGAGCTTTCGGCGCTATTTCCGCCTCGCGAGCGCGGGCGCGCACGGCGCGTCGCTGATCGCCGTCGACGCCCCGCCGCCCGAAAAGAGCCGCGAATTCGCCCAGATCGCGCAGTTGCTCGAGGCGGCCGGCGTGCATGTGCCGCGCGTGCTCGAGGCCGATTTCGACGCGGGCTTCATGCTCGTGACCGATCTCGGCACCGCGCCCTACCTGAATGCGCTGCAGGAAGCCGGCCCCGGCACGCGCTCGCGCGAGCTGATGCGCGACGCCATCGACGCGCTGATCCGCTGGCAACTCAGCTCGCGGCCGGGCGTGCTGCCGGACTTCGACGAAGCCTTCATGCGCCGCGAGATGGAGCTGATGCCCGAGTGGTATCTGGAGCGCCATCTGGGCCGCAAGGTCGACGAAGCCACGCGCGGCGTGCTCGATCGCACCTTCGCCCTGCTCGTGGCGAGCGCGCGCGCGCAGCCGCAAAGCTTCATGCTGCGCGACTTCATGCCCCGCAACCTGATGATCGCCACGCCCAACCCCGGCGTGCTCGACTTCCAGGACGCCGTGTACGGCCCGATCACGTACGACGTCGTCTCGCTGCTGCGCGACGCGTTCCTGAGCTGGGACGAGGCGTTCGAGCTCGACTGCTTCGCGCACTACTGGGAGCGCGCCAAGAAGGCGGGGCTGCCCGTCGATGCCGACTTCGGCGAGTTCTACCGCCAGCTCGAGTGGATGGGCCTGCAGCGCCACATCAAGGTGCTTGGCCTGTTCTGCCGCATCAACTATCGCGACGCCAAACCGCATTACATGGCCGACCTGCCGCGCTTTCTCGCCTACGCGAGCAAGGTCGCGCACCGCTACCGCCCGCTCGCGCCGTTCGCGCGGCTCATCGACGAGCTGCAGGGCAGCGCCGTCGAAGTCGCTTACACCTTCTGAAACGGGCCGTCATGACCCAATCGAATCACACGCCGGCCAGGGCGAGCCACGGCCGCACCGCCATGATCTTCGCCGCCGGACGCGGCGAACGCATGCGTCCGCTCACCGACACCTGCCCGAAGCCGCTCCTCGCCGTGGGCGGCAAACCGCTCGTCGTGTGGCAGATCGAGCGGCTCGCCGCGGCGGGCTACACGCGCATCGTCATCAATCACGCATGGCTTGGCGCGCAGATCGAAGCCGCGCTCGGCGACGGCGCGCGCTTCGGCGTCACGCTCCACTATTCGCCCGAGCACGACGCGCTCGAAACGGCGGGCGGCATTGCCCAGGCGCTGCCGCTCATCGAGTCGACGGGCGCGCCCGAGGTGTTCCTCGCGGTGAGCGGCGACGTCTACAGCGCCTACGATTTCGCGCGCCTGAACACGCACGCGCAAGCGCTTGCGGCGCAAGAACAGCCGGGCATGCATCTCGTGATGGTGCCGAATCCGCCGTTCCACCCGAAGGGCGACTTCGCGCTGGGCGCCGACGGCCGGCTCGCGCTCGACGGCGCGCCGCGCTACACGTTCGGCAATATCGGCCTCTATGACACGCGTATGTTCCGCGATCTCGCGCCCGGCACGAAGCGCGCGCTCACGCCGTACTATCGCGAGGCGATCGCGCAAGGACGCGTGAGCGCCGAGCTATACGAAGGCGTCTGGGAAAACGTCGGCACGCCCGCGCAGCTCGAGGCGCTCGACGCCGCGCTGCGAGATTCGACGAGCGCGCACCACGGCTGAGACCGGCAACGCAAAGCGCCGCGGCAACGCCGGCGCGGCGCGCTTCTTCAGTTTTCTCCCGCCGCCGGCAACTCCACCTGCCCCTGTTGTGCCTGGGACTGTGACTGCGACTGGGGCGCTTCACCCGCCTTCTGCTGCTGAAGCGCCCACATCTGCGCATAGTGTCCGCCCGCTTGCAGCAATTGCGCATGCGTGCCGCGCTCGACGATGCGCCCATGATCCATCACGATGATCTGCTGCGCGCGCACGACGGTCGACAGCCGGTGCGCGATCACGAGTGTGGTGCGCTCGCGCGCGATCTGGTCGAGCTCGTGCTGGATGGCGCGCTCCGAGCGCGAATCGAGCGCTGACGTCGCCTCGTCGAACAGCAGGATCGGCGGATTCTTGAGCAGCGTACGCGCGATCGCCACGCGCTGCTTCTCACCGCCCGAAAGCTTGAGGCCGCGCTCGCCCACGGACGTGTCGTAGCCCTTGGGCAGGCTCTCGATGAACGCGTGAATGTGTGCCGCGCGCGCCGCGGCGATTACTTCCTCGCGGCTTGCCGTGGGCCGTCCATAGGCGATGTTGTAGTAGATCGAGTCGTTGAACAGCACCGTGTCCTGCGGCACGATGCCGATCGAGGCGCGCAACGAATCCTGCGTGACGTCGCGGATATCCTGGCCGTCGATGGTGATCGCACCGCCGCTTTTGCCAGGATCGGAGCGGTCGAGATCGTAGAAGCGGAACAGGAGCCGTGCGAGCGTGGACTTGCCCGAGCCGCTATGCCCCACCACGGCCGTCGTCGTGCCCGCAGCAATCGTGAAGCTCAGGTCGTGCAGAATCTGGCGCGACGGTTCATACGCGAAGTTCACGTGAGAAAAGCGCACCTCGCCGCCGCGCACCGCAAGCGCCTGCGCGCCGGGCACGTCGGCCACTTCGCGCTCGACGGTGAGCAGCGTGAACATGCGGTCCATGTCGGTGAGGCTTTGCTTGAGCTCCCGATACACCACGCCGAGAAAATTCAGCGGAATGTAGAGCTGCAGCATGAAGGTATTGATGAGCACGAGGTCGCCGAGCGTGAGCCGCCCCGCCATCACGCCCTGGGTGGCGCGCCAGAGGATGAACACGAGCCCGGTGCCGATGATCGCCTGCTGTCCGAAGTTGAGCGCCGAAAGCGAGTGCTGCGACTTGATCGCGGCCTGGCGGTAGCGGTGCAGGTTTTCGTCGTAACGCTTCGTCTCCCACTCTTCGTTGCCGAAGTACTTCACGGTCTCGTAGTTGATGAGCGAATCGATCGCGCGTGCATTGGCGCGCGAATCGAGCTCGTTCATCGTGCGGCGAAAATGCGTGCGCCACTCGGTTACCTTCACCGTGAACACGATGTACGCGACGAGCGCGATGAGCGTGACGATCGCGTAGTACGCCTCGTACTTCACCACGAAGAAGCCGAGCACGAGGCCCACTTCCACGAGCGTCGGCAGGATGCTGTAGAGCGAGTATGAAATGAGCTGCGTGATGCCGCGCGTGCCGCGCTCGATGTCGCGCGACATGCCGCCCGTCTGCCGCTCGAGGTGAAAGCGCAGCGAGAGTGCATGCAGATGGCGGAACACCTTGAGCGCGAGCTGGCGCACGGCGCTCTCGGTCACCTTCGAAAAGAGGATTTCGCGCAGTTCGGTGAACAGCGACGTCGACAGACGCACGATGGCGTACGCCACCACGAGCAGTCCGATGCCGCCCGCGAGCACGATGCCGGGTGCGTGCTCCGCACGCCCGAGCGCCGTGAGATGACGCACCGAGGCGAGACCGTCGACGATGTGCTTCATCACGATCGGCACGCCGAGGTTGGCCACCTTCGCGCCGATCAGGCAGGTGAGCGCGAACGCCACGCGCCATTTGTAGGCCGTGAGGTAAGGCAGCAGCGAAACGATCGTCTGCCAGTCGTTGCGCGGCCCGGTGGCGGGCAGCGCGGGTTCGTTGGAAGCGGGAAAGCGGCGCATGGGGCGAGCGGCGAGATGCCAGCGCCGTGCGGCGCGCCAAGGCCGGTTCGGGGACCGGAAGCTGGCGCGGCGCAAACGGCCCGGCGAGTCATGTGGGGCGAATGTGAGGTTCCTGGCGACGGGTTTCGCGAAGGTGGAGGGCTCTAATCGACCGCCCGCCGCGCCTCAGGCTTTCCCGTACAATTCCTGATCAACGTATTGTCGCAGAAGGCGGCACGCGCCGCTGGGCGCCCCGCGCCGCAACGCCTTGCGCCGTTCGATCCCTTTTCATGGAAGCCCGATGACCGACTCCTTCCCGCTCCCCCAAAAATCGCCTGCGCTGCGCGTCGTGCCGCAGCCCTCGGACGCCAACGTTCACGGCGACGTCTTCGGCGGCTGGATCATGGCGCAGGTCGACATCGCCGGCTCGATTCCGGCGAGCCGCCGCGCCAACGGACGCGTCGCGACCGTCGCGGTGAACTCGTTCGTGTTCAAGCAACCGGTGTTCGTAGGCGATCTGCTGAGCTTCTACGCCGACATCGTCAAGACCGGCAACACCTCGGTGACCGTCGAGGTCGAGGTGTACGCGCAGCGCATGCGCCTCCAGGAGGAAGTCGTCAAGGTGACGGAAGCCACGCTCACCTATGTCGCCACCGGCGCTGACCGACGCCCGCGTCAGCTGCCGCCGATCGAATAACGGCAACAACCAGCGCAAGCACGAACGCCCGGTCGTGGCGCCGGGCTCAATCCGTCCACGCGAGACCGGGCGTTTCCTCGTAGGTCGCGCTCGCGCGCAACAGCGCCGCCGCCTCGTCGCCAGGCAGCGGCGGCGCGAAAAAGTAGCCTTGCAGCTCGTCGCACGCGCGCTCGCGCAGGAAGGCGAACTGCGCCGAGGTCTCCACCCCTTCCGCGATCACCTGCAACTGCAGCTCGTGCGCAAGCGCGATGATGGCTGCCGTGATCGTTTCGTCGTCGCCGCTCGTGCCGATGTCGGCCACGAACGAGCGGTCGATCTTGAGCCGGTCCACAGGCAGACGCTTCAGGTAGCTCAGGCTCGAATAGCCGGTGCCGAAGTCGTCGATGGCAATGCCGATGCCCAGCGCGTGCAGCTCATTCAACATCGACACGGCTTCTTCGGCGTTGCGCATGAGCGTGCTCTCGGTCAGCTCGATTTCGAGCCAGCAGGCTTCCAGGCCGGTTTCCTGCAGCACGTCCTTCACGAGCTGGGCAATGTCGCGCTGGTGGAACGTCTTCGCCGAGAAGTTCACGGACACGCGCACGGGCGGCAGCCCCGCGAGCTGCCACGCGCGATTCTGCCGGCAGGCCTCGCGTAGCACCCAGTCGGAAAGCGGGCCGATCAGGCCGCTCTCCTCGGCCACGGGAATGAACTGCGCGGGCGAGACGAGCCCCACCTCCGGATCGCGCCAGCGCACGAGCGCCTCCATGCCGATGATGCGCCCGCCCTCGATCTCCACCTGCGGCTGGTAGTGCAGCAGGAACTCGCTGTCGCGCAGCGCACGGCGCAGGCGCCGCTCGAGATTCAGGCGCGCGCCCACATTGGCGTTCATTTCGGGCTCGAAGAACTGGAACGTGTTGCGGCCCATGTCCTTCGCGCGGTACATCGCGACGTCGGCCTTCTTCATGAGCGTTTCGGCGTCGTTGCCGTCCTGCGGGTAGACGCTCGCGCCCATGCTGCAACCCACATACAGCTCGGTGCCGTCGATCCACACGGGCTCCGAGATCAGCGAACGCGCCCGCTCCATCCAGCCGATCAGCGACTTCTCGTCGATGGTGTCGGTAAGCACGATCACGAACTCGTCGCCGCCGTGGCGCGCGACCGTATCGGTCGTGCGCGTGCAGCGCTGGAGCCGCTCGGCCACCACGCCCAGCAGCCGGTCGCCCACGCTGTGGCCGAGACTGTCGTTCACGTTCTTGAAGCCGTCGAGGTCGATGAAGACCACGGCCACGCCCGTGTCGTGCCGCTGCGCCGCGAGCAGCGCGTGCTGGAGACGGTCGCGCAGCAGGTTGCGGTTGGGCAGCAGCGTGAGGCTGTCGTAGTTCGCCTGGTATTCGAGCTGCTCCTGATAGCGGATCAGCTCGGTCACGTCGTTGATGATGCCGATGTGATGCGTGATGCGCCCATCGAGATCGGGCACCGGCGCGATCAGCAGCTGGTTCCAGAAGAGCGCGCCGTCCTTGCGGTAGTTGCGCAGCACGGCGCTCACTTCGCGATTGGAAAGCAGCGCCTTGCGCACCGCGATGAGTCCGTCCTGATCGCGGTCGTCGCGCTGCAGGAGGCGGCAGTCCTGGCCGATCACCTCGGCCGGATCGAAGCCCGTGATGCGGCGAAACGCCGGGTTCGCGTACTCGATCAGATTGCTGCCGCCCGGGCCCGGCGCGGTGATCAGGATGGCGTTCACGCACGCGTCGAGCGCGCGGCTTTGCAGGCGCAGCGCGAGGTCGGCGCGCTTGCTTTCGGTGGTGTCCGAGTACGAGCCGAGCACGCCGATCACGCGGCCGTCGCCGTCGAGCAGCGGCAGCTTGCTCGTGAGCGTCGTGCGGTGCAGGCCGTCGATCGTGTGGTTGTCCTCGTAGTTGATGCGCGGCAGCCCCGACTCGATGACTTCGCGGTCCTGCTCGCGCATGCCGTCGGCGTAGGCGCGCCACGGCAGGTCGTCGTCGGACTTGCCGATGATCTGCTCGGGATACGCGAGGCCCGCGTCGCGCGCGAAGGTCATGTTGCAGCCCAGATAGCGCGACTGCGCGTCTTTCCAGAAGATGCGCTGCGGGATGTTGTCGATCACCGACTCGAGCATCTGGTTCGAGCGCTGCGCCTCCGCTTCGGCCTTGATCTGCTCGGTCACGTCGTCGGCGAGCACGAACACGGCGTCGCGGCCGAGGAAGGTGAGCGAGTGATGCGAGATATCGGCGCTGATGATCGAGCCGTCGCGGCGGCGATGGTGCCAGATGCCGGCCATCATGCGCACGTTCTGCGTGACCATGTCCGAGCGCGTGAGGTGCTGCTCGAGCCGCGAGACGTCCTCGGCGGGACGGATTTCGCGGATCGTCATCGTGAGGAATTCCTCCTCGCTGTAGCCGTACTGCTGGATCGCGGCGGCGTTCACGGCGAGAAAACGCAGCGTCTCGCGGTCGAACACGTACATCGGCACCGGATGCGCGTCGAACAGACCCTGAAAGCGCTCGCTGCGCAGGCGCATGCCGCTCACGGCGCGCAGCTTCTCGCGGGCCGCGCTCTCGCGCGCGCCGAACGTGTAGATGAGGAGCGTCCCGCCCGCGAGCATCGTCACGATCAGCAGCAACAGCGCGCGGCCGCCCGAGCGCGCCGAGTCGGCGAGCGCGGCGGCGAGCGCCAGATCCTGGGCGCGTTGCAGCGCCGCGAGCTGCCCGTCGAGCTGGTCCACGAGGTTGTCGATGCGGATGTATTCGCCGGCGAGCCACGCGGCAGTGGCGGGCGACGGCATTGCCGTGTCAGGCAGCGCAGCGGTCGGCGTGATGGGGTTCTGGGCGCCGTTCGTGACAGCCGGTGCGACTGTTAGCGGATCCAGCGTCACGGCGCTCGCCGCCTCGTCCGCCGCGGCGTGCAGCGGCAAGATGGTGCCGGTCACGACATGACCGGCCATGCGCGCGTCGGCGGGGTTCCCGGGTTGCATCGTCTTCGCTGCCGCGACGTTGCGGGCGAGCGCCACGCGGTCGCCCCACGGCGCTGCGGGCGAACGCGCGGCATTTGCGGGCGTTGCGGTGCCGAATTCCTGGCTGGCCGCACCGTCGGCCGGCACAGCCTGCGTTGCCACGGTCCCGCTTGCCCCCGCCGCCACGGCAGCCTGCCCGCGCTCGTCGGCAACGCGCTGCTCGGCACGCGCAAGCGTCACGTCGATCTCGCCCACAATGACACTCGCCTGCCGCGCCAGCGCGTCGAAACGGGCTGCGAGGTCGGCGTTGCCGGCCAGCTCAGCGCGCAGGGCGCGGGTGGTTTCGTCGAGCATCGCGGCGCGCGCGTCGTGCGCGGCGGCCGACTCCGGCTGGCCCTGCACGGCGAAACGGCCCAGCGCGCTCACGCCGCTGCCAAGCGCATCGCGATAGCGGTCGAGGTCGTGACGGATCGTCGCCGCCTGGCTCGCGCGCTGGTCGATCTCGCGCTGACCGTCGATCTGCGTCCACGCGACAAAAGCGTTCGCGCCAACGGCCGCCGCGACGACGGCCAGATTGATGAGTTGGCGCTTCGAAAAAAGAAGGTTCATGAATGCCGAGCGTCGTTCGCGCCCGCGCCGTGAGCGCGGGATGATGGGTCACGACTGCGCGCGACCGGTCGGCGCCTGACGCGCCAACCCGAAATAACGGCAGGGCCGGCCGGGTCTTGAGGGTCAATGTGGAGAAAGAAGCGGAAAACGGCCCGCGGCGGCGCGAGGCTGCCGCGGTCAGCGGGAATCGGGTAGGGATCGGCGATGAATCGTGGCGGGCAGGCGCGGCGGGAAACAGCGGGTCAAAATCACCGCGGCACCGCCAGCCCGAACTCGTGCATCGCCGGCGCGAAGTCGTGGTTGCTCTCGGGCTTGCGCGCGAGCTTTGCCAGCACGTAGCGCTGGAACGGGTCGAGCTGCGCCCAGTCTTCGAGGTCGGGCGCCTGCAGACTGGCAAGCTCGGACTGCAGCGCAACGCCGCCGGGCACCGCGTTCACGTCGCGCCAGGCCGGCGCTTCTTCGGGCGCGAACCATTCGGGTTCGACGTTCGCGTGCGTGCGCATCATCTCGAAGAGCGCGTGGTCGAAATTGGGCTCGATTTGCGTGTCTTCGTCCACGGGGAAACACGCCAGCAGCCGGCGGTCCTCGTAGGGCAGCAGTTGCCATTGCGCGAGCGAAATGCGCAGACCAAAGCGATCCAGGTTGAAGCGCACGCACATCGGGATAAAGGTGAGGTTTTCCGACGAGTCGACCTCGAACCGGAAAAGCAGCGGAGCTTCGTTCAATGCCATGACGGTGTCCTCGCGAGGCGGGCATAAGCGCGGGCGGCCCGCTTGAGGTATTTTAGAACCTTCCGCGCGCGGCGCGGCCCCGCTGTCCCCCGGCGGCGCTGCGGTACCGCGCCGCACAAGGACCGATGGAGTTTTTCGCTTGTCCCCCTCAACTCGCACCCCTACCCGCACGCCAATGAGCACCGCAGACCGGCCGCAGATCGCGACGACGCATCCCCTCGAAACCGAAGGCCAGCCCGGCGCCATCGAATTGCGCGTGCATCGGCACCGCGGCGGCGCCGTGCAAATGCGTGAGGACCACGTGGGCCAGGAATGGCCCGTCGCGCTCGTCTTCAACGGTATTTCGCACGCCGTCATGATGTGCACGCCGCGCGACCTCGAAGCGTTCGCCGTGGGCTTTGCGATCTCCGAAGGCATCGTCGGGCGCAATGCCGACATTCAGGACATCGAGGTGTACTGGCACGAGGATGCGGACCTGCCGCACGCCGAAGTCCACTTGACCGTGGTGCAACAGGCGTTCGTCGAGCTCAAGGAAAAGCGCCGCGCGCTCGCCGGGCGCAGCGGCTGCGGCGTGTGCGGCATCGAGAGCATCGACCTGCTCGATCTCGAGCCCGAACGGGTGCCCGATACGGGCTTCGTTGCGCGCCTGGCTCCCGACGCCATCGCGCGCGCCGCACGCGAACTGCCGCAGCATCAGGCGCTCACGAAGCTCACCGGAGGCCTGCACGCGGCCGCGTGGTGCGACGAAAACGGCGCGATCCTGCGCGCCTTCGAAGACGTGGGACGCCACAACGCGCTCGACAAGCTCATCGGCCAGCTCGTGATGGAGCGCGCCGACACGCAGCAGGGCTTCGTCTTCCTCTCGAGCCGCGCGAGCTACGAACTGGTGCGCAAGGCCGCGCGCGTGGGCATTCCGATGGTCGCGACGATCTCGGCGCCCTCCTCGCTTGCCATCGCCATCGCCAGGCGCGCCGGACTGCGGCTCGTGAGCTTTTGCCGCGAGTCCGGGTACGTCGATTACGAAACGGCCTGAAGCACCGTTAGCGCTTAATCGAACTGCCGGAAATCCGGCTTGCGCTTTTCGAGGAACGCCGTGAACGCCTCGCGCGCTTCGGGCGCGAGCAGCATCTTGCCGAAGTGCACGAACTCTTCGCTCATGCGCGTCTTGACCTCGTGCGTGTCCGCGCGCTTCATGAGCGACTTCGTCACGCGCAGCGACGACGCGGGCAGCGCCACGAGCTTCGCCAGTTGCGCGCTAACGAACGCGTCGAGTTCGGCCACCGGCAGCACGCGGTTCACGAAGCCCATGCGGTGCGCTTCCGCCGCGTCGAAGGTCTCGCCGAGCAGCAGCTTTTCCGCCGCGCCCTGGTGGCCCGCAATGCGCGGCAGCAGCAGCGACGAAGCCGCTTCGGGGCACAGCCCGAGTTGCGAGAACGGCACAGCGAAACGCGCGTTGTCGGCGGCATAGACCATGTCGCAATGCAGGAGCAGCGTCGTGCCCACGCCGATCGCCAGCCCCTTCACCGCGGCGACGAGCGGTTTTTCGAACGCCGCGATGGCATCGAGAAAGCGGATCACGGGCGAATCGGCGCCCGCGGGCGGCCCCTTCAGAAAGTCTTCGATGTCGTTGCCGGCCGTGAAGATCTCGGCGTGGCCGCGCAGCAGCGCCGCGCGCACCGAGGTGTCTCTGTTCGCGCCGGTGAGCGCGTCGGCCATCGCCTGATACATCGCGGGCGTCAGCGCGTTCTTGCGCGCGGGCCGGTCGATGGTGATCGTGAGCACGCCGTTTTCGTGCGCTACCAAGATTTCGTTGCTCATAAACCTGTCTCCTCGCATCCCAATCGTGATACGAAAAACGGTTCGCAGACCGCGAAGTCTGCGAACCGTGTCGATAACGCCAATGCGTCAGTCGGATGAACGCTTACAGCCGCTCGATGATGCCCGCCGCGCCCATGCCGGTGCCGACACACATCGTCACCATGCCGTACTTGTAGTTGCGGCGGCGCAGGCCGTGCACGACCGTCGAGGCGCGGATCGCGCCCGTCGCGCCGAGCGGGTGGCCCAGCGCAATCGCGCCGCCAAGCGGGTTGATCTTCGCAGGATCGAGGCCGAGGTCCTGGATCACCGCCAGCGACTGTGCGGCGAACGCCTCGTTCAGCTCGATCCAGTCGAGATCGTCCTGCTTCAGGCCCGCAGCCTTCAGCGCCGCCGGAATCGCTTCCTTCGGACCGATGCCCATGATCTCCGGCGGCACGCCGCGCACCGCGAAGCTCACGAAACGCGCGAGCGGCGTGAGGTTGAACTGCTTGAGGATCTTCTCGGAGACGACGATCAACGCGCCCGCGCCGTCCGACGTCTGCGAGCTGTTGCCGGCCGTGACCGAGCCCTTGTTGGCGAACACCGCGCGCAGCTTCGCCAGGCCTTCGAGCGTGGTATCCGCACGCGGGCCTTCGTCCAGCTCGATCAGGCGCTCCTTCACCTTCACTTCGCCCGAAGCGAGATCGGGGGAACGCTCGACGATCGTGTACGGCGCGATTTCGTCCTTGAACTCGCCGGCCTGCTGCGCGGCGAGCGCGCGGCGATGCGATTCGACCGAGAATGCGTCCTGCGCCTCGCGGCTCACCTTCCAGCGCTCCGCCACTTTCTCGGCCGTGAGGCCCATGCCGTAGGCGATGCCGACGTCTTCATTGCGATCGAAGATATGCGGCGAAAGCGACGGCTTGTTGCCCATCATCGGCACCATGCTCATCGACTCGCAGCCGCCCGCGATCATCGCGTCGGACTCGCCCACGCGGATGCGGTCCGCGGCCATGGCGAGCGCCGTGAGGCCCGATGCGCAGAAGCGGTTGACGGTCACGCCGCCTACGCTTTGCGGCAGACCCGCGAGCAGCGCGCCGATACGCGCCACGTTCAGGCCCTGCTCGGCTTCGGGAATCGCGCAGCCGACGATGGCGTCTTCGATCACGCTCGTGTCGAGGCCGGGCACCTGCGCCACGGCCGACCTGATCGCGTGAACCAGCAGCTCGTCCGGGCGGGTATTCCTGAACACGCCGCGCGGCGCCTTGCCGATGGGCGTGCGGCTCGCGGCGACGATGTATGCGTCCTGCAACTGTTTGCTCATCTCTTACTCCAGTATCTGGTGTGCGTCGTGCCGCTTAGTTGCGCACCGGCTTGCCGGTTTGCAGCATGCCCATGATGCGTTCCTGCGTCTTCTGCGTGCCGAGCAGATCGACGAAGGCGCGGCGCTCGAGCTTGAGCAGCCATTCTTCGTCGACGAGGCTGCCCGCCTCGACGTCGCCGCCGCATACCGCTTCCGCGATGCGGCTCGCGATCAGGAAGTCGTGATCGCTGATGAAGCGGCCGTCGCGCATGTTCACGAGCGATGCCTTGATGGTCGAGATCGCCGAGCGGCCCGCCACCGGAATCTGCGTGGCGCGCAGCGGCGGGCGGTAGCCCGCAGCGGAGAGTGCGCGCGCTTCCTTCTTCGCCGTGTCGAGCAGTTCGAACACGTTGAAGACGATCGTGTCCGACGGCTTCAGATAGCCCATTGCGCGGGCTTCGTGCGCCGAGGCCGAAACCTTCGCCATCGCTGCGTTTTCGAACGACTTCTGCAGGAACCGGAGCAGATCGCTCGGGGCCGCGCCGATCGCCGCCGCGCCTTCGGCCGCGCGAATCGCCGCTTCCTTCAGGCCGCCGCCGGCAGGCACGAGACCCACGCCCACTTCCACGAGGCCGACGTAGCTCTCGACGTGCGCCACGCGCTTCGCGCTTTGCAGCATGATTTCGCAGCCGCCGCCGAGCGCGATGCCCGACACCGCCGTGATCACCGGCACGTTCGCATACTTCACGCGCAGCATCGTGTCCTGGAACTTCTTCACGAACGGCTCGATGCCCTTCGCCCCGCCCATCATGAACGCGGGCATCGCCTCTTCGAGGTTCGCGCCTGCCGAGAACGGGCCGCCCGGCGCGCCGAGCTTGAGCGACGTCGGTTGCCAGATCACGAGGCCCTTGTAGCCGTCTTCCGCGATGTCGATGGCCTTCACGAGCGAGTCGAGCAGGCCCGGGCCCATCGTGTTCATCTTGCTCTTGTACGAGACGATGACGACGTCGTCCTCGCCCGCGCGGTCGTCCACCCAGGCGCGCAGGTTGTCGTTCTCGAACAGCGTCTTGCCGTAGGTCTTCGGATCGCGTGCGCTCGTTTCACCGAACAGCGCCGCACGGAACACCTGGCGCTCGTACACCGGCAGCGTCGAGCGCGGCACGAAGCGCGCTTCGGCGGGCGACCACGAACCTTCCGCGCCGTGCACGCCGCCGTTCGCGGCGACCGCGCCTTCGAACACCCAGGCGGGCAGCGGTGCATTCGACAGCGCCTTGCCTGCATCGATGTCTTCCTTTACCCACTCTGCGACCTGTTTCCAGCCCGCGGCCTGCCAGCCTTCGAACGGACCTTCGTTCCAGCCGAAGCCCCAGCGGATCGCGAGATCGACGTCGCGCGCGTTGTCCGCAATCGACTGCAGATGCACGCCGATGTAGTGGAACACGTCGCGGAAGATCGACCACAGGAACTGCGCCTGCGGATGCTGCGTTTCGCGCAGCAGCTTCAGACGTTCGGCGGGCGGACGCTTGAGGATGCGGCCCACCAGCTCGTCGGCCTTGCCGCCGCCGTCGACGTACTCGCCGGTGTTGGCGTCGAGCACCTTGATCGCCTTGCCTTCCTTGCGATAGAAACCGCCGCCCGTCTTCTGGCCGAGCGCGCCCTTCGCCACGAGACCTGCGAGCACAGCCGGCGTCTCGTAGACCGGGAAGAACGGGTCGTCCTTCAGGTTGTCCTGCATCGTCTTGATGACGTGCGCCATCGTGTCGAGACCCACGACGTCGGCCGTGCGGAACGTCGCCGACTTCGCGCGGCCAAGGCGCGCGCCCGTGAGGTCATCGACTTCGTCGAAACGCAGACCGAACTTCTTCGCCTCGGCGATCACCGCGAGGATCGAGAACACACCCACGCGGTTCGCGATGAAGTTGGGCGTGTCCTTCGCGCGCACCACGCCCTTGCCTACCACGCTCGTGAGGAACGATTCGAGCTGGTCGAGGATTTCGGGCTTCGTCTGCGTCGTCGGGATCAGCTCGACGAGGTGCATGTAGCGTGGCGGGTTGAAGAAGTGCACGCCGCAGAAGCGCGCCTTCAACGCATCGTCGAAGCCATGCGAGAGTTCGGTGATCGACAGGCCCGAGGTGTTGGTCGCGAAAATCGCGTTCGGGCCGAGGTGCGGCGCGACCTTCTTGTAGAGGTCGTGCTTCCAGTCCATGCGCTCGGCGATCGCCTCGATCACCACGTCGCATTCCGCGAGCTTTGCGATGTCGTCTTCGTAGTTCGCGGGCGTGATGTATTGCGCGTCGTCCTTCACGCCGAAGGGCGCGGGCGAGAGCTTCTTGAGCGTCTCGATCGCCTTCAGCGCGATGGCGTTCTTCGGGCCTTCTTTCGCGGGCAAATCGAACAGCAGCACGGGCACGCGGGCGTTGATCAGGTGCGCGGCGATCTGCGCGCCCATCACGCCGGCGCCGAGCACGGCCACCTTGCGAATATTGAGGTTGCTCACGTTGTTCCTCCAGCGGGTATGCAATGTCGAGCGGATTGAGGTGTGAGGGCGGCGCGTTTCAACGTGGGCCGCCTCCGGACATCGTGTTGACGGCGCGCGCGCCTTTGAAAAGCGCGCGCCCGTTGGCTTTTAGAACAGCGCTTCGTCGACTTCCATCAGCGTCTTCGAACCCGCGCGCGCCTGGCGGATCGACGTGGCCGTTTCGGGCAACAGCTTCGCGAAATAGAAACGCGCCGTGGCCAGCTTCGACTTGTAGAACGGATCGCCCGAGCTTTCCTTGTCGAGCGCGATGCGCGCCATGCGTGCCCAGAAGTAGGCGAACACGAGGTGGCCCGCCGTGCGCAGATACGGCACCGCGGCCGCGCCCACTTCGTCCGGGTTCTGCATCGCCTTCATGCCGATTTCCATCGTGAGCTTCTGCATCTTGTCGCCGATGTCGGCGAGCGGATTCACGAACTCCTGCATTTCCGGCTTGACGCCTTCGGCTTCGACGAAATCCGTCACGAGCTTGCCGAACTTCTTGAGCTTCGCGCCCATATCGCCCAGCACCTTGCGGCCCAGCAGGTCGAGCGACTGGATCGTGTTCGTGCCTTCGTAGATCTGGTTGATACGCGCGTCGCGCACGTACTGCTCCATGCCCCACTCGGAGATGAAGCCGTGGCCGCCGAACACCTGCATGCCGAGGTTGGTGCTCTCGAACGCGTTGTCGGTGAGGAAGGCCTTGATGATCGGCGTGAGCAGCGCGACGAGGTCGGCCGCTTCCTTGCGCTCGCCTTCGTCGCCGTGCGAGAGCTCCTTGTCGATCTGCAGCGCGGACCAGTACGTGAAGGCGCGCGCGCCTTCGGCCCAGGCCTTCTGCGTGAGCAGCATGCGGCGCACGTCCGGATGCACGATGATCGGGTCAGCGGCCTTTTCGGGCGCCTTCGGGCCCGTCAGCGAGCGCATCTGCAGGCGCTCCTTCGCATAGACGAGCGAGTTCTGGTACGCGACTTCGGTGAGGCCGAGACCTTGCATGCCG
Organism: Paraburkholderia sp. BR10872; assembly: GCF_040965835.1. Classification (NCBI taxonomy): domain Bacteria; kingdom Pseudomonadati; phylum Pseudomonadota; class Betaproteobacteria; order Burkholderiales; family Burkholderiaceae; genus Paraburkholderia; species Paraburkholderia sp. BR10872. The sequence goes on along the minus strand of NZ_JBFRCN010000028.1, from coordinate 18,380 downwards.
ACGCCCAGACGCGCCGCGTTCATCATCACGAACATGGCGTTCAAGCCCTTGTTCGGTTCGCCGACGAGCCAGCCCTTCGCGCCGTCGAGGTTCATCACGCAGGTCGCGTTGCCGTGAATGCCCATCTTGTGCTCGATCGAGCCGCATTTGATGCCGTTGCGCTCGCCCACTTCGCCCGCTGCCGTGGGGATGAACTTCGGCACGACGAACAGCGAGATGCCCTTGGTTCCCGGCGGCGCATCGGGCAGTCGAGCGAGCACGAGGTGGATGATGTTCTCGGCCATGTCGTGCTCACCGCTCGAGATGAAAATCTTCGTGCCGGTGATCGCGTACGAGCCGTCGCCGTTCGGCTCGGCCTTCGTGCGCAGGATGCCGAGGTCGGTGCCGCAGTGCGGCTCGGTCAGGCACATCGTGCCGGTCCATACGCCTTGGACGAGCTTCGGCAGATAAGCCTTCTGGAGCTCGGGCGTGCCGTGTGCATGCAGACACTCGTAGGCGCCATGCGAGAGACCCGGATACATGGTCCACGCCTGGTTCGCCGAGTTCAGCATTTCGTAGAGCGCGTTGTTCACGAACGCGGGCAGGCCCTGGCCGCCGTATTCGGGATCGCAGCCGAGCGCGGGCCAGCCCGCTTCGACGTATTGCTTGTACGCTTCCTTGAAACCAGCAGGCGTGGTGACGACGCCGTCGCCGGCGTACGTGCAGCCTTCACGGTCGCCGACCTGGTTCAGCGGAAACAGCACCTCGGAGCAGAATTTTCCGGCTTCTTCGAGCACCTGGTTGATGGTGTCGGCGTCGAGGTCGGCGTGCTTCGGCATCTGCTTCACTTCGCCTTCCACGTTCAGCAGTTCGTGCAGAACGAACTGCATGTCGCGCAGCGGCGCGGTGTACTGTCCCATGTCTTCTCTCCAAAATTTGAGCTTCGGGTCCCTCGCGCGCCGCCGCGACTTCGATGTTGCGGCCGGCCGCTACTGGGTCTCGCTCTGATACGAAACAATCAGCTTCTCGAACGCAGCCCACGTATGCTCGACCGCGTCCGGCAGATGCAGGAAGCGGCCGTCATGATGCAGGCCGAGCGTCACGCTATACAGTTCGAAGAGCATCAGCGCGGGATCGGTCTCCTTGCGCAAATGGCCTTCTTCGATTGCCTGCGAAATGGCCCTCAGGAGCGCCGCGCGCCACATCGACACGCTCGCGACCAGCGTCTCGCGCACCTGGCTGTCCGCGCGGTCGTCGTACTCGACGGCGCCGCTGATGTAGATGCAGCCGGTCGTGACTTCGTGAATGCGCTTCTCGAACCATCGCGACAGCATCGCACGCAGACGCGGCAAACCGCGTGGCTCACGCAAACTCGGAAAGAAGACTTCTTCCTCGAATCGACGGTGGTACTCGCGCACCACCTCGACCTGCAGGTCTTCCCGAGACCCGAAGTGAGCGAAGACGCCACTCTTGCTCATCTGCATGCGCTCGGCGAGCAGGCCGATGGTCAAGCCTTCAAGGCCATCGCGACCTGCGAGGTCGAGTGCTGCATCCAGAATGGCGGCTCGTGTCTGTTCGCCTTTTCGCATAGCTTTCTTTACCGTAACGATGTGGCCTCGATGTCGCTGTCAACTGCTCATTAACTGCTTACATCTGGGCCCGAATTAAATCGAACGGCCGTACTATTGTTGGGGACGGCCGTCCGCGAAACAAGGACTTTATTAGAAACCGATTTCTAACCGGTACTCTAATTTTCGAGGTTCGTGCGCCGCGCGCAAGCCGACATTCTCTCGATTGCACGAGCGGGGATTCGTATGGCAGCTTTCTGTTTCTAGTCGTAGCCGCCCACGGTGATGAGCTTCATGAGCGCACGATAGAACGCCCAGGCGAGCCAGTTCACGGCGCGTACGTGCCACGGCCGCGCCTCGTAGCGCGCACGGTCGATCTGTGCGGCGTCGCCGAACGCCGCGAGGATCTCGCAGCGCAGCTGTTCGATCTGCGGATGCTGCACGAGCAGCACGTTGGCCTCGTTATTGAGCACGAGGCTGAGCGCGTCGAGGTTCGAGGAACCCACGGTGCCCCAGCTCGAATCGACGACGGCCACCTTGCCGTGGAGCATCGTTTTCTCGTACTCCGCAATCTGCACGCCCGCGCTGAGAAGCTGGTGATAGAGGAACGGCACCCCGTAGTCGAGTACCTTGAATTCCTTTCGTCCGACCAGAAGCTTGACCGCCACGCCGCGCTCCGCGGCGCTCACGAGCGCGCGACGCAGCCGCCGGCCCGGCATGAAATACGGATTGGCGAGCAACACTTCCTTGCGCGCCTCGCCGATGGCGTCGAGATAAGCTTTTTCGATCGCACGCCGGTTCACCACGTTGTCGCGCGCGACGAACGCCACGCAGGGCACCTGCGCCGCGCGCGGGTCGCGCACGCTCGCGCGCAGGCGCTCGCGCAGACGCGTGAAGAAGCGTTTCGCCCGCGGCGAGCTCACAGTGGGTGCAAGCGCGCGCAGCGCGTCGTCGACGATCTGCGTGGGGCGCCCCACCGTGTGGCCGGTGGGATGCGGCGACATGAACCCCGCGCTCGCGGGCACGCCTGGCGAGAGTTGCTGGGGCAGCGGCGGCCGGTAGCCGAGCCGGATACGCCGCCACTGCTGCTCGATCGCAAGGCGCACGTCCACGACCACGGGACCGTACAGCTCGACGGCGAAATCCCAGCGCGCGTAGGGCAGCCTGTGGCCGTCCTGCTCGAAATCGTCGATCACGTTGATGCCGCCGCAGAAGGCGAACTGGTCGTCGATCACGGCGAGCTTGCGGTGCGTGCGCGAAAAACCGAAGCGCCCGAAGATATGCGGGTTGTAGACGCGGTGCTCCACCCCCGCGCCCGGCCAGGTCTCGAACAGCGCAATGCGCGGCGAGCCGATGCCGTCGGTGATGACGCGCACGCGCACGCCGCGCGACGCCGCGCGCATGAGCGCATCGGAGAGCGCGCGGCCAATGTCGTCGTCGCAGAAGATATAGGTTTCGAGCGCGACGTCCCGCTCGGCGGCGTCGATGCGCTCGATCATCGCGCCGAACAGACCGGCGCTCGAGCCGAACAGGCGCACGTCGTTGCCGCTCGTGAAGCGATAGCGCGAACGATAGCGCCGGCCAAGCAGCGCCTCGCGTAGCCGCACCACGCGCTGCGATTCAATGCCGGGATCGGTACTGGTTTCGCTCATGTCGCGTTCACCCACGCCCTTCGCGTAGCCGCATGGGCAGTTGCAGAATGGCTTCGCGGTTCGACCACGAGAAGCACTTCGCCGCCGCCTGCTCGTAAGGCAGCCACAGATAAGCCGTATGCTCGCGCGGCGCGAGCGTGACGACTGTGCCCGTTGGCACTTCCAGGCTGAACCAGTGCTCGGTGTTGCGCGTGACGCCGGGCGCATAGCGATGGCGCCAAACGGGATAGATTTCGTACTCGATCTCGTGGTGCCAGTCGAGCAACGCCGCCTGCGGAACGCCCACCGCGCCGACAGCAATACCCGTCTCCTCGCCCACCTCGCGCACGGCGGTTTCGGTGAACGGCTCGCCTGGGCGATCTTTCGAGCCGGTGACCGACTGCCAGAAACCCGGCCGGTCGGCGCGTTCGATGATCAGGACCTCCAGTTGCGGCGTATGGATGACGACGAGTACGGATTCCGGAATCTTCGGCGGCTTCTGCATGGTGATGGAGCGTGGGGAGGAACGCGCGCTGCGCGCCTGCGGCGCGTCTAAAGGTAATTTAACGCAAAAAGCAAAAAAGGCGCACGATGCGCCTTCTTTGTTGTTGCGGTGCAAAAGCCGGACGGGCCTTCGCAGCCGGAGTGCGGCTTACTGCGCCGTCTTCTGCTCGGGCTGACGCAGACGGATGTGCAGTTCGCGCAGCTGGCGCTCGTCCACCGGGCTCGGGGCCTGCGTAAGCAGGTCCTGCGCGCGTTGCGTCTTCGGGAACGCGATCACGTCGCGAATCGAATCGGCGCCGGCCATCATCGTGACGATGCGGTCCAGACCGAACGCGATACCGCCGTGCGGCGGCGCGCCGTATTGCAGCGCGTCGAGGAGGAAGCCGAACTTCGCGCGCGCTTCTTCCGCATTGATCTTGAGCGCGCGGAACACCTTGCTCTGCACGTCTTCCTGATAGATACGCACCGAGCCGCCGCCGATTTCCCAGCCGTTGAGCACCATGTCGTAAGCCTTGGCGAGGCAGCGGCCCGGATCCGTTTCGAGGTATTCCAGGTGCTCGTCCTTCGGGCTCGTGAACGGGTGGTGCGCGGCCACGTAGCGGTTTTCTTCCTCGTCGTACTCGAACATCGGGAAGTCGATCACCCACAGCGGCTTCCAGCCCTTCTCGACGAGGCCGTTGGCACGGCCGAACTCCGAGTGGCCGATCTTCAGGCGCAGTGCACCGAGGCTGTCGTTCACGACCTTCGCGCGGTCTGCCGCGAAGAAAATGATGTCGCCGTCTTGCGCGCCGGTGCGCTCGAGGATCGCGGCGATCGCGGCGTCGTGCAGGTTCTTGACGATCGGGCTTTGCAGACCGTCACGGCCCTTCGCGGCTTCGTTGACCTTGATCCACGCGAGACCCTTCGCGCCGTAGATACGCACGAATTCCGTGTAGCCGTCGATGTCGCCACGCGACAGCTCGCCGCCCTTCGGCACGCGCAGCGCCGCGACGCGGCCGTCCTTCGTGTTGGCCGGTGCGCTGAATACCTTGAAGTCGACGTCCTTCATGGCGTCGGTCAGTTCGGTGAATTCGAGCTTCACGCGCAGGTCCGGCTTGTCCGAACCGAAGCGGCTCATGGCTTCCGCATACGGCATGATCGGGAACTTCGCGTCGAGCTCGACATCGATCGTTTCCTTGAACACGTGGCGCGCCATGTCTTCGAACAGGTCGCGGATTTCCTGCTCGCCGAGGAAGGACGTTTCGCAGTCGATCTGCGTGAATTCGGGCTGACGGTCGGCGCGCAGGTCTTCGTCGCGGAAGCACTTGACGATCTGGTAGTAGCGATCGAAGTTCGCCACCATCAGGAGCTGCTTGAAGAGCTGCGGCGACTGCGGCAGTGCGAAGAACTGGCCTGCGTTCACGCGCGACGGCACGAGGTAGTCGCGCGCGCCTTCCGGCGTGCTCTTCGTGAGCATCGGCGTTTCGATGTCGATGAAGCCGAGCGCGTCGAGATACTTGCGCACGGCCATCGTCACGCGGTAGCGCAAACGCAGGTTGTGCTGCATCTGCGGACGGCGCAGGTCGAGCACGCGATGCGTGAGGCGCGTGGTTTCCGAGAGGTTGTCGTCGTCGAGCTGGAACGGCGGCGTGACCGACGCGTTGAGCACCACGATTTCGTGGCACAGCACTTCGATCTTGCCGCTCGTGAGGTTCGCGTTGACCGTGCCTTCCGGACGATTGCGAACGAGACCCTTGACCTGCACGCAGAACTCGTTGCGCACGCCTTCGGCGATCTTGAACATCTCCGCGCGGTCCGGGTCGCACACGACCTGAACGAGGCCCTCGCGGTCGCGCAGGTCGATGAAGATGACGCCGCCATGGTCGCGGCGGCGCTGCACCCATCCGCACAGCGAAACAGTTTGGCCCAGCAGCTGTTCGGTCACCAGACCGCAGTATTCAGATCTCATCGACATGATGTTCGTCTTTCGTTATGCATGAATGAACGGGAGCGGCGCGCAGCAGCGCGTCGTCCGGTATTAAAGCGGAGGATCGATGGGGCGGCGTGGTGAGGTTGCCGGCGCGACCACGCCCATCGAAACAATATACTTGAGCGCGGCGTCGACGGTCATGTCCAGCTCGACCACCTCGCTCTTTGGCACCATCAGGAAAAAGCCCGACGTCGGATTCGGCGTAGTCGGGACATAGACACTCACGTGATCTTCCTGCAGGTGGTTGACCACGTCGCCGCCGGGAATGCCGGTGAGAAACGCGATCGTCCACGAACCCTTGCGCGGGTATTCGATCAGGAGCGCTTTGCGAAATGCATTGCCGTTGCTCGAAAGCAGTGTATCGGAAACCTGCTGGATGCTGCCGTACAGCGGTCCGATGATCGGAATGCGGCGCACCAGCGCGTTCCACCACTCCACCAGCTTCTGCCCGATGAAGTTGTGGGTGAGCAAACCGACCCCGAAGATGAACGCGAGCGTGAGCACCGCGCCGAGTCCCGGCAGGCGCACGCCGAACATGCGCTCCGGCCGCCACGATTCGGGCAGCAGCAGCAGCGTCTGATCCATCGTACCGATGACGAGGTTCAGCACCCACAGCGTGATGGCCAACGGCACCAGCACCAGCAGGCCGGTCAGGAATACCGATTTGAACGTCGCTTTCTTGATCGTCATGTACACCGCCATGCGGGCCGTGCGCAGCAAACGGGCTGCCGGCGCGGCTACGGCGCGGCGCGTGTCCCCGGAAATAGAGGAATCGCGCCGCAGGTTGTCAGGTCGAGGCTGCCGGGCTGGGCGTACTCGCTGGGGTGCTCGCGGCGGGCGCGGCTGCGCCCGAATCGCTGGAAGCACTCGCGGCGCCCTCGCCGGCCGGCTTGCCGGCTTCCGACGACGGCGCGTTTTCGCCAGCCTCCTTCGCGCCGGTCGCCGCCGCGCTCTTGCTGCCGTTGCCGCCGCGGAAATCGGTGACGTACCAGCCCGAACCCTTCAGCTGAAAGCCCGCTGCGGTCACCTGCTTGCGAAACGTGTCCGCACCGCAGCTCGGGCACTGCGTCAGGGGCGCATCGCTCATCTTTTGGAGCACGTCCTTGTCGAAGCCGCACGACTCGCAGCGATAAGCGTAGATCGGCATGATCTCTATCCTGATGAAAATCTGATAATTGCTTGCAAAGCCTTGAATTATAGCCGCAAACCGGGATCGCCCCTGGCATTTACCGGGGTTGGGTGTCCAGCGGGGAAAGTCGGAGGGTTGCGGCCGCCTCGGCTTAGATGAGGGCAGGTTGCGCGCACATCAAGAGCGTGCGCGGCCATGCAAGGCGGCAAGCGCACGGCGCGCCGGCCCGAGACAGCTCCAACCCCGCTCAAACGGGCGCCGGCGCGACGTCGTTGCGGCGCCACACGAGCCAGCGCTCGCGCCCGACGAACACGGGCAGCGAGTCGGCCACGGGCTGCTCGTCGGCCAACGTGAAGTATGGCGTGAGCAAGGCGTCGAGTTCGTCGCGCGCGATGGCGAACGGCGGGCCCTTGGGCGTCTCGCCGATGAAGAAATAGCCCGCGAGCAATGCGCCGGGCTGCAACAGCTGGGCCATGCGGGTGGCGTAGCTCGCGCGCTGCGTTTTGGGCAGCGCGCACAGGAACGCGCGCTCGAACACCCAGGCCGGCATGAACGGCGGCGTGTAGGCGTAGAAGTCCGCCTCTTCGACGACACCGGCGTACTGCCCCAGCGCCGTGCGCGCGCTCGCGACCGCGGCCGGCGCGAAGTCGATGGCACGCACCGTACGGCCGCGCTCGGCGAGCCAACGTGCTTCCCAGGCGTTACCACAGCCCGGAATCAGCACCGCGGCGCCAGGGTGCGCCGTGGCGAAGGCTTCGAACTGGCGCTGCACGCCCGCCTGATCCCACGGCGTGAAGCCGCGCGCAAAGCGCTCATTCCAGAACGAGGGCGACGCCGGGTCGCGGGTTTCGAACTCGGGCACTTCGCCCGGTTGCGGCGGCAGGGTCGGGTCGCTCATCGTCTCACTCCTTGTTCACGTGGTCCGTCAGCCGCCGTAGGCAAACACGAGCCACACGCGCGCGGCCACCATGCCCACGCCCACGGCAACGCCGAACAGGAGCAGGCCCTGCAGCAGGCGGTTCGTGCGGCGTTGCTCGGCGAGCATCGCGCGGATCGTCTCGTCGTTCGCGAAACCGCCCGGTTCCTGGCGATGCAGGAGCGCCTGGTGCACGAGGCGCGGCAATTGCGGCAGCGTCTTGCTCCATTGCGGCGCTTCGATCTTGAAGCGCTCGTACCAGCCGCGCAGGCCGATCTGCTCGGTCATCCAGCGCTCGAGATACGGCTTCGCTGTTTTCCAGAGATCGAGCTCCGGATCGAGCGAGCGCCCGAGACCTTCGACGTTGAGCATGGTCTTTTGCAGCAGCACGAGCTGCGGCTGGATTTCCACGTTGAAGCGCCGCGAGGTCTGGAAGAGGCGCAGCAGCACCTGGCCGAGCGAGATGTCCTTCAACGCCCGGTCGAAATACGGTTCGCACACGGCGCGAATCGCGCTTTCGAGCTCCTCCACGCGCGTGTTGGGCGGTACCCACCCCGATTCGATATGCAGCGTCGCCACGCGATGATAGTCGCGCTTGAAGAACGCGAGAAAGTTCTGCGCGAGATAATTCTTGTCGAAGTCGGACAACGCGCCGACGATGCCGAAATCGAGCGCAATATAGCGGCCGAAATGCGCGGGATCGAGACTCACCTGAATGTTGCCGGGGTGCATGTCGGCGTGAAAGAAGCCGTCGCGGAACACCTGCGTGAAGAAGATCTCGACGCCCTCGCGCGCGAGCTTCGGAATGTCCACGCCTGCCGCCCGCAGCTTGTCCACCTGGCTGATCGGCACGCCGACCATGCGCTCCATCACCAGCACGTTGGCCGTGCTGAATTCCCAGTACATTTCCGGCACGAGCAGCAGGTCGAGGCCCGCGAAATTGCGGCGCAACTGGCTGCCGTTCGCGGCCTCGCGCATGAGGTCGAGCTCGTCGTGCAGGTACTTGTCGAATTCGGCCACCACTTCGCGCGGCTTCAGACGCTTGCCGTCGGCCCACAGGCGCTCGGCCCACACGGCGATGTCGCGCAGCAACGCGAGGTCGGAGTCGATCACCGGACGCATGTTCGGGCGCAGCACCTTCACCGCCACCGGCTTGCCCGCGTGCTGGCCCGACTTCACCTTGGCGAAGTGCACCTGGGCAATCGATGCGCTCGCCACCGGCACGCGCTCGAACTCGTCGAAGATCGTGTCGACCGGTGCGCCCAGCGACTTCTCGATCAGGCCGATCGCCACGTTCGAATCGAACGGCGGCACCTGGTCCTGCAGCTTCGCCAGTTCGTTTGCGATATCGGGCGGCAGCAGATCGCGGCGCGTGGACAGCACCTGGCCGAATTTCACGAAGATCGGGCCGAGGCTTTCCAGCGCGAGACGCAGACGCAAACCGGGCGGATCGTCGAAGCGACGGCCGATCGTGGTGATGCGCAGAAGCAGCGCGACACGCCGGTCGTTGATCCGGCTCAACATCATCTCGTCCAGGCCGAAGCGGATGACGGTGAAGAAAATCTTGAGGAAACGCAGAAAACGCATGTCTGGGGGGCCTGTTGACTAGCGCGAGCCGCGCGGCGCAGCGCTTTGGCTCCCGCCGCCGGCCTGTGATTTTTGTTCGAGCCGCTCGATGCGCTTTTCCACGCGCGCCAGCGCGTCGCGTGCGCGCGACAGCTCTTCATTGAAGCCGTCGAGCTCGGCGCGCCGCACGAGCTGCGGATTTTCATCGAGCAGATATTCCGTGACCGAGCCGAGCACGTTGCGCCCGGTGCGCAGGGCCTGCTCGCTCGCGGCGCGCGCGAGCGTGGCGATGCGTGAAGCCGGGGCGTCGCCGATCAGCTTCGCGAGGTCCTCTTCGGGCTCCCAGCGCAGATGCTCGGCGAGCTTGCCGATGACCTGCGCAAACTCGGCATCGCCCTCGATCTTCACGTGCTTCATCACGGCCGCCTGGCCGCCCTGCATGAACGACGAGAGCGCGCCTGCGGGCAGCGAGAGCGTCACATCGACGTCGCCCGCATCGTGGTCCTCGACCGCGCCCAGATAGCCGTCCGGCTGCACGAGCAGCGTGAGCACGATGGGCGCACAGGTGAGACGGGCCGTCTTGCCGGCATAGGGGGCGAGACGCTCGCGTGCCCACGTTTCGCGGGCGAGCAGGTGATTGACGGCGGCAGCGAAGGGCTTGGCGGCAAGAGTCATCGGCTTGGAATAAGAAAACCCGCACGGGCACAAGCCCGGGCGGGTTCCTATTGTAACGTTCGAGCCACAGGATCGCGCCGCCGCCCTGCCCTGTCGAATGCGGCGGGGCGCCTGGAAGGCACCGCACTGCGATCTGGATCAAGTCACGAGACGCTCGGCCCGGCTACCGGCTCAGTGAGATTCGACCTGCTGGATGCCCGCGAGCAGCCAGCCTTCGCCCGACGTGCGCGACTTCGAGAGATTCCATACCTCGACGAACGGCGCGGCCGGCTCACCCATGGCTTCGCGAATCAGGCCGGAGAAGCGCACGCTCGCAAGGTATTCGCTGCCGCGGTCTTCCACGCCGAGCAGGTCCGCGTTGAGCTGCACGACGTCGGTCTGGTTGGGCTGCGCGCCGCGGCCCGCGAGATCGACGCGGATTTCGGCGAACATCTCGGGCGTCGTGAATTCGCGGATGTCGTCCATGTTGCCCGCGTCCCATGCGGCCTGCAGGCGCACGAAGTAAACCTTGGCATTGCGTACGAAGGCTTCCGTGTCGAAGCCGGCCGGAATCGACGCCGCTGCCGGCGTATCGATTTGCGGCGTGCTCAGCGGATTGGCTTCAGGCGCGAGGTACTGCCCCGTGGGCGGCGCGGTGTAGCGCGGCTCCTGCGGCTGATACCCGCCCGACGACGGGTTCATGCTGTTCGACGCATACCCGCCCTGGTACGCGGGTTCCGCGGCACGGCGGCGGCTCATGAACTTGCGGATCAGCCAGACGGCGATAAAGGCGATGATCGCAATGACGATCATGTTGGCCATCATGCCGGCAAACGCCTCGCCAAGACCGAAGTGAGAAAGCAGCGCGGCGATGCCGAGACCCGCTGCGAGGCCCGCGATCGGCCCAAGCCAGCGATTGCGCGCCGGTGCGGGCGCGGGCGTGGGAGCCGGCGTGCCGGGAGCGCGCTGGGCGCCGGCCTGCTGCGCGGGATTCGCGGGGGTGGGCTGGGCCGGCGGCGGCGTGGTGCTGCGCTGCGTAGCCGTGGACGACTGCTTGCCGAAACTGCGGCCGCCACCCATGCGGCGAGCCTCTGCGTCGAACGATGCGAGGCTGCCGGCAACCATCACGCCGGCAAGGGCCAGGACGCCGATTCGTCTGGCCCATGACGATGAAAGCTTTTTGGAAGCAACGTTGCAGGGCTCAGACATGGCGAAAATTCCTTTAAAGACAGTGAGTTGGGAACACTAATACTTTGTGCCGACGTGTAAGGCTACCACGCCAGCTGACAAATTGTAATATTTGACGGCGTCGAGGCCGACTTGTTCCATCATCGTCTTGAGTGTTTCCTGGTCCGGATGCATGCGGATCGATTCCGCGAGGTACTGGTAGCTGTCCGCGTCCTGGGCGAAGCGCCGGCCAAGCCACGGCAGCACCTTGAACGAATAGACGTCGTACGCCTTCTTGAGCGGCTCCCAGACCTTCGAGAATTCGAGCACGAGCACGCGACCGCCCGGCTTGAGCACACGGCGCATCTCGGCGAGCGCAGCGTCCTTGTGCGTCATGTTGCGCAGCCCGAAAGCCACGGTCACCACATCGAAATAGTTGTCCGGAAAGGGGATTTTCTCGGCGTCGCAAAGGAGCGCCGGCGTGATCACGCCGTTGTCGATGAGGCGGTCGCGGCCCACGCGCAGCATCGACTCGTTGATGTCGGTGTGCCAGACCTCGCCCGTCGGGCCCGCTTTCTTCGCGAACGCCATGGAAAGGTCGCCGGTGCCGCCCGCGATGTCGAGCACCTTCGCACCGGGCCGGATGTTCGCCTGCGCGATCGTGAACGCCTTCCACGCGCGGTGCAGCCCGCCCGACATCAGATCGTTCATCAGGTCGTAGTTCGAGGCGACCGAGTGAAACACGCCGGCCACTTTCTTCGCCTTGTCCTGTTCGTCGACTGTCTGATAGCCGAAGTGGGTTTTGCTCATCGCGCTCGTCCTTTCGCGGAAGGGTGTTCTATTGGTGTGCTGCGCCGCGTCTGTCAGAGATGCAGCGGGGCTGGATCGTAACAGGAAGCGTCAGTGGCAGTGGCCATGCGCGGCAGGAGGCGCCGCCATCGGAGCGTCGCGCTCGACGCCCGCTGCCTTCAGTCTGGCGAAATATTCCGCCCAGAGCTCGTCCTGGCGTGTGGCGAGCTCATAGAGCTGGTCCCACGAGTAGATGCCGGTGTTGTGGCCGTCGGAGAACGTGGGCTGCAGCGCGTAGTTGCCGATACCTTCCAGCGCCGTAATCGTCACCTCGCGCTTGCCCGTCTGCAGCGTTTCCTGGCCGGCGCCGTGCCCGCGCACCTCCGCCGAGGGCGAATACACGCGCATCAGCTCGAAGGGCACGCGGTAGCTCTCCCCGTTCGCATACTGGAGTTCCAGCACGCGCGAGACGGCGTGCACCACGACGCCGCTTGGCACCGGCGTATCGGATTTCAGTCCACTCATGATCGTTCCCGCTGTTGGATGCGTGTTGGACGCGTATTGGACGCAATTGGACGCTCACCGCCCCCGCCCGCTCAGGCCTTAAGCCTGCTCCATTTCGTGGCGCACCGCGTCGCGCAGCAGCGTGGCCTGCGCGCGGCGCTGGCCCAGCATTGCCTCGGACACTGTGCGCTGGCGCGGTGCCCAGACGGGCAGCGGGAAATGGGCATCGTTCGTGAAGCGCGGAATGACGTGCCAGTGCACGTGCGGCACCTGGTTGCCGAGGCTCGCCAGATTCACTTTCGAAGGCTGCATGACGCGGCGCAGCGCACGCTCGACGGCGTACACCGCGCGCATCAGATGTTCCCGGTCGGCCGCGCCCAGGTCCGAGAATTCGGCGACGTGCGCATTCCAGATGACCCGGCAGAAGCCGGGATAGTCGGCCTCGGCAGTCGCGAGCACGACGCGCATGCACTCGTCCTGCCACAGCACGTCGCCGCCTTCCTCACTGCAGAATACGCATGTCATCGTCGTCCTCGAACCCGTTCACGGAAAATTGAGCGCAGCCATTAGACCAGCACGCGCTCGATTCCGCCATTGTTCGCGTTCTGAACGTAGTCCGCCATCCAGTTTTCGCCAAGTATGTGGCGGGCGATTTCCACCACGATGTAATCGGCTTCGATGTTGGCGTCCTCGTTGTACCGCGACAGACCCTGGAGGCACGACGGGCAAGAGGTGAGAATCTTGACGTCCTGCGTCGTACCCTGCCCGCCCGCTTCCTGCTGCGTCGCCGGCTGCACCCCGTTCGCGCCGTTGCCGACGATCGGAATGCCGCGCAGCTTCGCCGCGCCCTTGCGGATTTCCTCTTCCTTGCGGAAACGCACCTGCGTCGAAACGTCCGGGCGCGTCACGGCCAGCGTGCCCGATTCGCCGCAGCAGCGATCGTTCTTCTCGATCTTGTAGCCGTCGTGTTCAGCACCCATCAGCTCATTGACGAGCTTGACCGGATCCATCGTCTTGATCGGCGTGTGGCACGGGTCGTGATACATGTAGCGCGTGCCCGTCACGCCGTCGAGCTTGATGTCCTTCTCGAGCAGGAACTCGTGGATGTCGATGATGCGGCATCCCGGGAAGATCTTGTCGAATTCATAACCCGCGAGCTGGTCGTAGCACGTACCGCACGACACCACGACGGTCTTGATGTCGAGGTAGTTCAGCGTGTTCGCGACGCGATGGAACAGCACGCGGTTGTCGGTGACGATCTTCTCGGCCTTGTCGTACTGGCCCGAGCCGCGCTGCGGATAGCCGCAGCACAGGTAGCCCGGCGGCAGCACCGTCTGCACGCCCGCTTCCCAGAGCATCGCCTGGGTGGCGAGGCCCACTTGCGAGAACAGACGCTCCGAGCCGCAGCCGGGGAAGTAGAACACCGCTTCCGAATCGACGTTCGTCGTCTTCGGGTTGCGGATGATCGGCACGATCTTGTTGTCTTCGATGTCGAGCAACGCGCGCGCCGTCTTCTTCGGCAGGTTGCCCGGCATCTTCTTGTTGACGAAGTGGATCACCTGCTCGACCACGGGCGGCTTGCCCGTGGTGGCGGGCGGCAGCGCCGTCTGCTTCTTGACGAACTTCTTCAGCACGTCGTTGCCAAGGCGCTGCGCCTTGTAGCCCACGCCCATCATCGCGGTGCGCGCGAGGTTGATGGTCTGCGGGTTGGTGGCGTTCAGGAAGAACATGCCCGCCGCGTTGCCCGCGTTGAACTTCTTCTTGCCCATCTTGCGCAGCAGATTGCGCATGTTCATGGTCACATCGCCGAAGTCGATCTTGACCGGGCACGGCGTCACGCATTTGTGGCAGACCGTGCAGTGGTCGGCCACGTCGTTGAACTCGTCCCAGTGCTTGATCGACACGCCGCGGCGCGTCTGCTCTTCGTACAGGAACGCCTCGACCAGCAAGGAAGTCGCGAGAATCTTGTTGCGCGGGCTGTAGAGCAGGTTCGCGCGCGGCACGTGCGTCGCGCACACGGGCTTGCACTTGCCGCAGCGCAGGCAGTCCTTCACCGAATCGGCAATCGCGCCAATGTCGGACTGCTGCATGATGAGCGACTCGTAGCCCATCAGGCCGAACGACGGCGTGTAGGCGTTGCGCAGGTCGGCGCCTTCGAGCAGCTTGCCCGCGTTGAAGCGGCCTTGCGGATCGACGCGTTGCTTGTAAGCGCGGAACTCGGCGATCTCTTCGTCCGTGAGGAATTCGAGCTTCGTGATGCCGATGCCGTGCTCGCCCGAGATCACGCCGTCGAGCGAACGCGCGAGCTTCATGATGCGCGCGACCGCATGGTGCGCGTCCTGCAGCATCTCGTAGTTGTCGGAGTTGACCGGCAGGTTCGTGTGCACGTTGCCGTCGCCGGCGTGCATGTGCAGCGCCACGAATACGCGCCCGCGCAGCACCTTCTTGTGGATCGCCTGCGTCTCGTCGAGGATCGGCTTGAATTCGCCGCCGTTGAAGATCTTGCGCAGTTCCGCGCGGATCTCCTGCTTCCACGAAATCCGCACCGTGCGGTCCTGAGTCACGTGGAAGACGTTGGCGTCGGGCTGCACGTCCACGCGGTCGGCGAACTTCTCCGCCAGCGCCTCGTAGCCCAGCTGCACGAGATAGTGCTGCGCCTCGCGCAGCGACAGATCGAGCTTCTCGCCCACGAAGGTCCAGCGTTCGCGCACGCGCTTGAGCAGGTCGAGCGCCTGCTGCACGCGGTCTTCGAGCAGTTCCGCGGAGGGAATCTCGTTCGCGTCGTCGGTCTTGCCGAGCGGCAGCTTGCCCGCCTTGAAGAACGCTTCGAGCGCGTCGACCAGTTGCAGCTTGTTCTTGATCGACAGCTCGATGTTGATGCGCTCGATGCCGTCCGTGTACTCGCCCATGCGGTTGAGCGGGATCACGACGTCTTCGTTGATCTTGAACGCGTTGGTGTGCTTGGCAATCGCGGCCGTGCGGCTGCGGTCGAGCCAGAAGCGCTTGCGCGCCTCGGCGGACACCGCGACGAAGCCTTCGCCGCTCTTGCCGTTGGCCATGCGAATGACTTCCGAGGTCGCGGCGGCCACGGCATCGGCGTCGTCGCCGACGATGTCGCCGATCAGCACCATCTTCGGAAACGCGTTGCGTTTGCTCTTGGTCGCATAGCCCACGGCGCGCAGATAGCGCTCGTCGAGGTGCTCGAGGCCCGCGAGAATCGCGCCGCCCTGCTTCGACGTCTCGAACAGGTAGTCCTTGATCTCGACGATGCTCGGAATCGCCTCGCGCGCCTGGCCGAAGAACTCGAGGCACACCGTGCGCGTATGCGCGGGCATCTTGTGCAGCACCCAGCGCGCGGACGTGATGAGCCCGTCGCAGCCTTCCTTCTGCACGCCCGGCAGGCCCGCGAGGAATTTGTCGGTGACGTCCTTGCCGAGGCCTTCCTTGCGGAAGCGCTTGCCTTCGATATCGAGCGATTCAGCGCGCAGCAGCTTTTCGCCCGGCGCGTATTCGCCGTCGAACCACTTCAGCTCGAAGCGCGCCACGGGAATGTCGTGGATCTTGCCCATGTTGTGGTCAAGACGCGTGACCTCGAGCCAGTTGCCCTGCGGGTCGACCATGCGCCACCAGGCGAGATTGTCGAGCGCCGTGCCCCACAGCACCGCCTTCTTGCCGCCCGCGTTCATCGCAACGTTGCCGCCGATGCAGGACGCATCGAGCGAAGTCGGATCGACGGCGAAGACGAAGCCCGCCGCGTCGGCGGCCTCGGTTACGCGGCGCGTGACCACGCCCGCGCCCGAGAAAATCGTCGCGACCTTGCGGTTCACGCCCGGCAGGTCGGTCATCTCGACGGGGCCGAGCTGCTCGAGCTTTTCGGTATTGATGACGGCCGAGAACGGCGTGAGCGGCACCGCGCCGCCCGTGTAGCCCGTGCCGCCTCCGCGCGGAATCACGGTGAGGCCGAGTTCGAAACAGGCCTTGATGAGGCCCGCGATTTCGGCTTCGGTATCGGGCGTGAGGACGACGAACGGATATTCCACGCGCCAGTCGGTCGCGTCGGTCACGTGCGAGACGCGCGAGAGGCCGTCGAAACGGATGTTGTCCTTGGCCGTGCGCTTGCCGAGCACCTTCGTCGCGCGGCGGCGCAGGTCGGCCATCTTCTCGAACTCGCCCGCGAAGGCGTCGATGGCGCGGCGCGTGGCGCCGACCAGTTTTTCGACGCGCGCGGCGCGATCCACGCCTTCCTTGTCCGTGTGCTCCTGCAGATCGGCGCGGCGGCGCTTCTCGATTTCGGCGAGGCGGTGGTTCAACGCCTCGATCAGGAGCGCGCGGCGCTTCGGATTGTCGAGCAGATCATCCTGCAGATACGGGTTGCGGCGCACGACCCAGATGTCGCCCAGCACCTCGTACAGCATGCGCGCCGAGCGGCCGGTGCGGCGCTCCGCGCGCAGCTCGGCGAGCGCGTTCCATGCGTCTTCGCCGAGCAGGCGGATGACGATTTCGCGGTCCGAAAACGACGTGTAGTTATAGGGAATCTCGCGCAGGCGCGGTTCGATGTCGGCGGCCACGGCGGCGGCGGCGCCGTGAGGATCGAAAACTTGAGGTGCGTTCATGGTTGGACGACTCTTTGGGCCAGTCCCGTGCACGGCTCGCGGCCGCTGCGACGGATACTGACGGGGCGCGTGGGGCGCTATTCTGAAATCGTGTCCGCCTGTGGCAGGCTGCGGACGAAAAGGGTGGGGAGGCACATGGCGGCAACGCTCACGCCGATGGTTCCCCGGCGCTCGGATTTAGCGACACGATCGTGCGTGGCGGGCGTGCCGCTGCGCCGCCGGGCGGGTTACGCGCCGTGCGGGCATCAAGTGGGCTGTCCGAGGTTGCCAGTGCATCATCCGATCCTTGTTTCGAAAAAGGATTTTACCGCATGATCCGCACCCGCGCTGACGCTGCGTGGGAACCCGGTGAACACGCAAGATTCACTTGCGTTGACGGGCGATTCGCGCCCGATTGCGCGCGCTTTGACGATGATTTGCCTTCCGGACGGTCGGCGAATCGCGCCGCCGCATCCGGCGCCAGCCGCCAGGCCGCGCCGCCAGCGCTGAAGCGGTTGGCGCTATCATTTACGCTTTCCTGCCCTAAACCCGCGCCCGGCGCGCCCTCGCATGGCCTCCCACGACGAATACCTGAAGAAGATCCTCACCGCCCGCGTGTACGATGTCGCCCGCGAAACCGAACTCGAGCGCGCCCCGAACCTCTCGGCACGTCTGCGCAACGCCGTGTTCCTCAAGCGCGAGGACAACCAGCCGGTGTTCTCCTTCAAGCTGCGCGGCGCCTACAACAAGATGGCGCATCTCTCGCCCGCGCAGCTCGAGCGCGGCGTGATCACCGCCTCGGCGGGCAATCACGCGCAGGGCGTCGCGCTGTCGGCGGCGAAGCTCGGCGTGAAGGCCGTGATCTGCGTGCCGGTGACCACGCCGCAGGTGAAGGTCGATGCCGTGCGCGCCCACGGCGGCGCCACCGTCGAGGTCGTGCAGGCCGGCGAGTCGTACAGCGACGCCTACGCCCACGCCGTGCGCCTGCAGGAAGAACGCGGCCTGACCTTCGTGCATCCGTTCGACGATCCCCACGTGATCGCCGGCCAGGGCACCGTGGCCATGGAGGTGCTGAGCCAGCATCAGGCCCCGATTCACGCGATCTTCGTGCCGATCGGCGGCGGCGGCCTGGCTGCGGGCGTGGCGGCGTACGTAAAAGCCGTGCGCCCCGAGATCAGGGTGATCGGCGTGCAGACCGACGATTCCTGCGCGATGGCGCAGTCGATCAAGGCCGGCAAGCGCGTGGAACTCGCCGAAGTCGGGCTGTTCTCCGACGGCACGGCCGTCAAGCTCGTGGGCGAGGAAACCTTCCGCCTGTGCCACCAGTATCTCGACGAAGTGCTCACGGTCGATACGGACGCCCTTTGCGCCGCGATCAAGGACGTCTTCCAGGACACGCGCAGCGTGCTCGA
>NZ_JBFRCN010000027.1:0-106252 GCF_040965835.1 Paraburkholderia sp. BR10872 | reverse complement strand
TGTACTTGGCGTGCAGCTCCATGCCGAGCTGGAAGTTTTCGGTGGGCTCGCCGTCCTTGCCGACACCCATGTTGCCGGTGGCGACGCCCTTCACGGAACCGTCGTCGTTGTAGAGCACTTCGGCAGCCGGAAAGCCGGGGAAGATTTCCACGCCCAGGGCTTCGGCCTGCTGGCCCAGCCAGCGCGTGACGTTCGCGAGGCTGATGACGTAGTTGCCGTGGTTCTTGAAGTTGTCGGGCAGCGCCCAGTTCGGCACAGCCTTAGCCCCCGTTTCGGAAAGAAAAAGGAACTTGTCCTCGGTCACGGGCACGTTCAGCGGTGCGCCTTGCTCCTTCCAGTCCGGCATCAGTTCGTTCAGGGCACGCGGATCCATGACCGCGCCCGAGAGGATATGCGCCCCGATTTCCGAGCCTTTCTCCAGCACGCAGACGCCGATCTCAGTGCCTTTTTCCGCGGCCAGCTGCTTCAGGCGGATCGCGGCAGACAGCCCGGCGGGACCGCCACCGACGATCACCACGTCGTATTCCATCGACTCGCGTGGACCGTATTGCTCTAAAAGACTTGCGGGGGTCATCAATGCTCCTCTTGCCATTAGAATGCTTTTTTCGGGTTCGTATTGTCGGGTAACGTTCCCCGTGCCGCAACCCAACAGGCTAACATTAGCACGACCGTTCTATTCTTTGGCGTCAGATTTGGCGGGCCGACCCCGCCGCGTTCTGGCGCTTATTTACTTCTGAACAGGAACCGGAAATGGGCCGTTCGATCAATCTGGAAGGCAAGGTCGCGATGATCACGGGGGCCTCCAGCGGGCTCGGCAAGCGTTTCGCGCAGGTGCTCTCGCAGGCGGGTGCAAAGGTCGTGCTGGCGAGCCGTCGTGTGGAGCGGCTCAAGGAACTGCGCGCCGAAATCGAGGCGAGCGGGGGCGCCGCGCACGTCGTTTCGCTCGACGTGACCGACTACCAGAGCATACGCTCGGCGGTCGCGCACGCGGAAACCGAGGCGGGGACCATCGACATCCTCGTCAACAACTCGGGCGTCTCCACGACGCAAAAGCTCGCCGACGTCACGCCCGCCGACTTCGAATACGTGTTCGACACCAACACGCGCGGCGCCTTCTTCGTGGCCCAGGAAGTGGCCAAGCGCATGATCATGCGCGGCAACGGCGGCGGCCCGAAGCCGGCCTACCGCATCATCAATATCGCTTCGGTGGCGGGACTGCGTGTGCTGCCGCAAATCGGCCTGTACGCGATCAGCAAGGCCGCGGTCGTCCACATGACGAAGGCGATGGCGCTCGAGTGGGGCCGCCACGGCATCAACGTGAACGCGATCTGCCCGGGCTACATCGACACGGAGATCAACCACCACCACTGGTCGACCGAGCAGGGGCAAAAGCTCGTTTCGATGCTGCCGCGCCACCGCGTCGGCAAACCCGAAGACCTGGACGGCCTGCTGCTGCTGCTCGCCGCCGACGAGTCGTCGTTCATCAACGGTTCGATCATCACCGCCGACGACGGCTTCGGGCTCACCTGAACTGAGGCGAGTCCGGTCGGCGCCCGGCATTCTGTTTTCCGCAACAACACGAAGTTGAAGTGCAATGAGTGACTACCACCCCGTATTTGAAATGACCATGCCGATCCGTTGGGGCGACATGGATGCGTTCGGCCATGTGAACAACACGGTCTATTTCCGCTACATGGAGCAGGTGCGCATTTCCTGGTTCGAGCATCTGGGCGTGGCCTCCGAGAGCGGCGACGGACAGGGCCCCGTGATCGTCAATGCTTCGATGGAATTTCTCAAGCAACTGCATTACCCCGGCGACATCGTCTGCACGATGACGGTCGGCCAGCCCGGCCGCAGCAGCTTCGACACCGGTTTCGAGCTGCGCCGCGCCGACGAGCCGGACACGCTCTACGCACGCGGGAACGCGCGCTGTGTGTGGATCGACTACGCGGCAGGCAAATCGGTGCCGATTCCCGATATGTTGCGCGCCACCATCGAGCATGCCGGACTGGTGAAGTCCGACCGGATAGGCTGAGCGCCCCGATGTCGCGCGCTGCCCCGCAGTGCGCGGCCCTGGCGTCCTTACTGGCCGAGCAGCCGCTGCAGCAGCTCGGTGGCGTTGCCGGTGTCGTACTTGCGCATGAGACGCGCGCGATAGACATCCACGGTGCGCGGGCTGATATCGAGCACGCGCCCGATCTGCTTGCTGGTCTTGCCCGTAACGAGCTGCGCGGCGATCTCGCGCTCGCGCGGCGTGAGCTCGATGGCCACGCGGCGCGTCGCGCTCAGGTCTTCAAACGTCCAGACGCCCGCCGCGTGCGGCTCGGCGCGATCGAGAGAGCGCCCCGTGACGTGGCACCAGAAGAGTTCGCCGTTGGCGCGCTTCATGATGCGGTCGTCGGCATAGCTGCCTTGCGCCGTCATGATCGGCGGGATGCGTGCGCCAATGCGCTCGAACTCGTCCGCGGAAGGGTAGAGCACCTGGAACGACTGGCCGATCAGCGCCTCGCGTACGCAGCAGAAGATTGCGGCGACCTGGTCGTTGCAGTCGACGATGGTGCGCTCGCGCGCCAGTACGAGGCCGATGGGCGCGAGATGGAACGCGGTCTGGTAGTCGAGCGCGGAGCGTTCGACGGATTGGGTGGGAGCAGCCATGGCGGACGGTGCGGGTATTGCTTTATGTAGTTTTGCGTATTGTGCCGCAACAGGGGGCCAGCGTACGCTTTGCACCCATCGGAGGGGCAGTTTTCCAGGCTCGCGCGGCTCGTTTGGGCCCGTGCGCACGGCCCGGCCGGGCTGCCGGCTTCACGGCAGCGCCGCCGGGGCATGACTAGAATTGAACATCCGGACGCGCCAGACGTCCGCGCGACAAACCGGATTGGCGGATTTCCATTCGAGGAAGGGACACACTGATGAACAAGGTCTATAAAAGCGCGGCTGCCGCGCTCGAGGGCATCGTCAAGGACGGCCAGACATTCGCGGTTGGCGGTTTTGGGCTGTGCGGCATTCCCGAAGCCCTGATCGCCGCACTGCGCGATACGGGCGTGAAGGGCATCACCTGCATCAGCAACAACGCAGGCGTGGACGGCTTCGGCCTCGGCCTGCTGCTGGAGACGCGCCAGATCAAGAAAATGATCTCCTCCTACGTGGGCGAGAACAAGGAATTCGAGCGCCAGTATCTGTCGGGCGAACTCGAACTCGAATTCACGCCGCAAGGCACGCTGGCTGAAAAGCTGCGCGCGGGCGGCGCCGGCATCCCGGCGTTCTTCACGAATACCGGCTTCGGCACGCTGATCGCCGAAGGTAAGGAAACGCGCCAGTTCGGCGACAAGCACTATGTGCTCGAGCATTCGCTCACGGCAGACGTCGCGCTCGTGAAGGCATGGAAGGCCGACAAGTCGGGTAACCTGGTGTTCCGCCGCACGGCGCGCAACTTCAACCCGATGTGCGCGATGGCGGGCAAGATTACCGTGGCGGAAGTGGAAGAGATCGTCGAGAACGGCGCACTCGATCCGGACGCCGTTCATACGCCGGGCATCTTCGTGCAGCGCATCGTGCTCAACGCGCACCCGGAAAAGCGCATCGAACAACGCACCGTGCGCGCCGCAGCTGGCAAACCCGCGGGCAACTGAGGAAGGAGACCGACCATGGCTTGGAATCGTGACGAAATGGCCGCGCGCGCGGCGAAGGAACTGCAGGACGGCTTCTACGTGAACCTCGGCATCGGGCTGCCCACGCTCGTGGCCAACCATGTACCCGCGGGCATGGAAGTGTGGCTGCAGTCGGAAAACGGCCTGCTCGGCATCGGCCCGTTCCCGACCGAAGACGAAGTGGACGCCGACATGATCAACGCCGGCAAACAGACCGTGACAACGCTGGCGGGCTCGTCGATTTTCTCGTCCGCGGACTCGTTCGCGATGATTCGCGGCGGCCACATCAACCTGGCGATCCTCGGTGCGATGCAGGTGAGCGAGAAGGGCGACCTGGCCAACTGGATGATCCCCGGCAAGATGATCAAGGGTATGGGCGGCGCGATGGACCTCGTGGCGGGCGTCGGCCGCGTGGTCGTGCTGATGGAGCACGTCGCGAAGGGCGACCAGCACAAGATCCTCGAGGCCTGCACCTTGCCGCTGACGGGCGTGGGCGTGGTCGATCTCATCATCACCGACCTTGGCGTGATGGAAGTGAGCGATGCGGGTCTGAAGGTGACCGAACTCGCACCGGGCGTCACGATCGACGAGATCAAGGCGAAGACCGGCGCGCCGCTCGACGTGAGCGCCGTGGGCTGAACGTCGTCGCGTAAGCACGATTGGCGGCGGGCGAGACTTCAGTCTCGCCCGTTTCGTTTTTGCGCATGGCGTGCGCACGGTCCGCGTGCGGCTTGACCGACGATGCCGTGCGGCAAAGCCGTTTACAATCGGCCGAAAGCCTTGATGCGCCTTCGAGCGAGGATTCCGCGATGACCGAATCGACCGCAGTGCCGCGCCAGCAATACGTCCAGTGTCTCAGTCCCGCGGGCCTGCACCGCATCGCGTACACCGAGTGGGGCGACCCCGCCAACCCGCGCGTGCTCGTGTGCGTGCATGGACTCACGCGCTCGGGGCGCGACTTCGACCGCTTCGCGGCCGCGATGGCCGACCGGTATCGTGTCGTGTGCCCCGACGTGGCAGGGCGGGGGCTGTCATCGTGGCTGCTCGACCCGCGCGGCTACGGCGTCGCGCAGTATGTGGCCGACATGGTGACGTTGATCGCGCGTACCGGCGTGGAGAAGGTGGACTGGTTCGGCACGTCGATGGGCGGCCTGATCGGCATGGCGCTCGCGGGGCTGCCGGGCGCGCCCATCGGCCGCATGCTTCTCAACGACGTCGGGCCGCATATCGAACCCGCGTCGCTCGCGCGCATCGGCGAGTACGTCGGGCAAGGCGGGTCTTTCGCTACGCTCCAGGAAGGCATCGACAACGCGGCGCTTCTCGCGGCCTCGTTCGGTCCGCTGAGTGCCGATGAATGGCGCGAGATCAATACGCCGTTGCTGCATGAAGTGGAAGGCAAGTGGCGCTACCGGTACGACCCGCGCATTGCGGAGCCCTTCAAGTCGCTCACGCCCGAGCAGAACGAGGAGGGCGAGAAGTTCCTGTGGCGCTCGCTCGCCGCGTTCGAAGGGCCTGTGCTTGTCGTGCGCGGCGCGCTTTCGGACCTGCTTTCGCGTGAAACCGTCGAGAAGATGGTCGCGACCGGGCGCCAGGTATCGAGCGTCGAAATCGAGGGCGTCGGGCACGCGCCGGCCTTCCTCGCGCCCGACCAGATCGCGATCGCGCGCCGTTTCTTCGACGGCGAGGTCCTTCGCGCGTCATAATATGAGATTGGCCGGCATATTCCGGCGCGCGCCGATGCGCACCGGATCGTGCTGGTCCGGAAGTCGACCGTTTTTCACTTCTCAACAGGAATTTTCATGGCAGTCATTCGTCACCACGTTGGCCCGCGTCTCTCGGAAACCGCCATCCACAATGGCACCGTCTACCTGGCTGGCCAGATCGCCGAAGACACGACGCAAGACATCGGCGGCCAGATGCGCGAAGTGCTCGGCCACATCGACCGTCTGCTGGGTGAGGCGAACAGCGACAAGTCGCTGCTGCTCTCGGTGCAGATCTATATCGCCGACATGAAGGATTTCCCCGGCATGAACGCCGAGTGGGACAAGTGGGTTGCGCAAGGCGCGACGCCGCCGCGCGCGACGGTCGAAGCGAAGCTCGCGAATCCGGAATGCCTGGTCGAGATCGTCGTGGTGGCTGCGCAGCGCGATTGAGCGCAGCTGGTTGGATCCTTTTCGTTGTCGCCTGTCCGGCAAGCCGGTGGGCATCGCCTCATGAGTAGCGACACCGTTCCTCCTTCCCCCGCGGTTACCGCCGATCCCGGCGCGCTGCCGTCGCTCGACGACGCGCTTGCGTTCGTGCGCGAGCACGCCGGCGACGCACGTCTTTCCACGGGCGAGCCGCTCATCGAGCATGCGCAGGGCACGGCAGTCATCATGAGCCGGCTCAATGTCGACCCGCCTGCGGTGCTTGCCGCGGCGCTCTTCAATCTCGCGCCGCATCTCGACGATCCGGAAGGCGCGCTCGAAGCGCGCTTCGGCGCGGAAGTCGCGAAGCTCGTGTTCGACGTGCGCAAGCTCTTGCGGCTCGGCACCGTGAGCCTGCGCGCGGCGCAGCACGCCGTGCCCGAAGCGGGTCGCGAAAGTCGCGACGCCCAGGCGGCGCGGCGCGCGCAGGTCGAGTCGCTGCGCAAGATGCTGCTCGCGTTTGCGCAGGACATTCGCGTCGTGCTGATCCGGCTCGCGTCGCGTTTGCAGTCGCTGCGCTTTTATGCGGCGGCGAAGATCAAGCCGGCGCCCGAGATCGCGCACGAGACGCTCGAAATCTACGCACCGCTCGCCAACCGCCTCGGCATCTGGCAACTGAAGTGGGAACTCGAAGACCTCGCGTTCCGCTTCCAGGAGCCCGATACCTACAAGCGCATCGCAAAGCTGCTCGACGAAAAGCGCGTGGAGCGCGAGAGCTACGTGTCCGAGGCGATCGCGCGGCTGCAGAGCGAGCTTGCCGCTGCGCATATCCAGGCCGAGGTGAGCGGGCGGCCCAAGCACATCTACAGCATCTGGAAGAAGATGCGCGGCAAGGAGATCGACTTCTCCGAGCTTTACGACGTGCGCGCGTTCCGCGTGATCGTGCCCGACATCAAGGATTGCTACACGGTGCTCGGCATCGTGCACAACCTCTGGCAGCCGGTGCCGAGGGAATTCGACGACTACATCTCGCGGCCCAAGCCCAACGGTTATCGCTCGCTGCATACGGTCGTGATCGGCGACGACGGCCGCGCGTTCGAAGTGCAGATCCGCACGCACGAGATGCATCAGTTCGCCGAATACGGCGTGGCCGCGCACTGGCGCTACAAGGAAGCCGGTGCGAAGGGCTACGGCGGCCAGTTCAGCGCGAGCAGCAGCTACGACGAGAAGATCGCGTGGCTGCGCCAGCTGCTCGCCTGGAAGGACGATGTGTCGGATGGGCGCCAGCCGTGGGAGCAGTTGCGCCAGGCCACCCTCGACGACGACCACATCTACGTCCTCACGCCCCAGGCGCGCGTGATCGCGCTGCCGCAGGGCGCAACGCCGCTCGACTTCGCCTATCACCTGCACAGCGAACTGGGCCATCGCTGCCGCGGCGCGCGCGTGGACGGCGCGATGGTGCCGCTCAATACCCAGCTGCGCAACGGCCAGACGGTCGAAATCGTCTCGGTGAAAGAGGGCGGCCCGTCGCGGGACTGGCTCAATCCGCAGCTCGGTTATCTCCAGAGCCCGCGTGCGCGCCAGAAGGTCCGCGCGTGGTTCAACGCGATCGAGGCGCAGGAAAACATCGCCAACGGCCGCGCGATGGTGGAAAAGACGCTGCAGCGCGAGGGCCGCACGTCGGTCAGTCTCGATCAGCTCGCCGCCAAGCTGGGCTTCAAGTCGCCCGACGATCTCTTCAGCGTGGTCGGCAAGGAAGAGTTCAGCCTGCGCAACGTCGAGCACGCGCTGCACGACGCGCCCGCGGCCGAGCCCGAAGAGGAGACGCCCGAGCAGCTCACCAAGCGCGCGAGCGGCGCGAACGTCGCGCATGGCGGATCGTCGGGCGTGCTGGTGGTGGGCGTGGACGCGCTCCTTACGCAGCTCGCGCGCTGCTGCCGGCCCGCGCCGCCCGACGCGATCAGCGGTTTCGTCACGCGCGGCAAGGGCATGTCGATCCATCGCAGCGACTGCCCGACCTTCCGGCGCATGGCCGCCCGCGCGCCCGAGCGCGTGCTGCACACCACGTGGTCCGCCGACGTGATGGGCGGGCGCGGTCAGTCGGTCTACCCGGTCGACATCTCGATCGAGGCGACCGACCGCCAGGGTTTGCTGCGCGACATCTCCGAAGTGTTCGCGCGCGAGAAGATGAACGTGATCGGCGTGAAGACGCAGTCTCGCCGCAATGCGGCGTACATGCAGTTCACGGTGGAAGTGTCGAGTTCGGCGCAGATCCAGCGCGCCTGCGTGCTGCTCGGTGAGGTGGGCGGCGTGCAGCGGGCGTCGCGCAGGGGCTGAGGCGGCCAGACGAGGCAGGCAAAGATTGCCGCGCTGCAAAAAATGCTTGCCAAGTCTGTGGCTACTTCATATAATCTTCCTTCTTCAGGCTCGTAGCTCAGCTGGTTAGAGCACCACCTTGACATGGTGGGGGTCGTTGGTTCGAGTCCAATCGAGCCTACCAACGAAATCGAATCCCTGGCTTTGCCGGGGGCTCAAGGCAGTAAATGCACACAGCGCGCTGCGCCTGCAAAGGAAGCAGCCATAAGGCGAATACGGTTATGACACCGCGAACGTTTACCGAAACTACTTCGGAGCGACGCTAGTCGAGGACCTCTTTCGCCTCTGCAGTCAGGTTTGAAAAGTGAATGCGGCCCCTCGAAAGCGGGGCCGCATTTTTTTTCGCTGCGAAGTTTTCCGCGGTCTGTTCCCCACGAACAATACGATGTGCCTGCGCGGCACTTCTGGAGAAAAACATGGTTGCGATACGTCTGCCCGACGGTTCGGTTCGACAGTACGATCATCCCGTCACGGTCGCCGAAGTGGCGGCTTCGATTGGCCCCGGCCTCGCCAAGGCGGCGCTCGGCGGCAAGCTCGACGGCGAACTGGTCGATACGTCGACGCTGATCGATCGCGACGCATCGCTCGCCATCGTCACGGACAAGGACGCCGACGGCCTCGACATCATCCGTCACTCGACGGCGCACTTGCTCGCCTACGCGGTGAAGGAGCTGTATCCGGAAGCGCAGGTCACGATCGGACCGGTCATCGACAACGGTTTCTATTACGACTTCGCCTACAACCGCCCCTTCACGCCCGAAGATCTCGAGAAGATCGAAAAGCGCATGCAGGAACTCTCGAAGAAGGACGAGCCGGTGTCGCGCCGCGTCGTCACGCGCGGCGAAGCCGTGGACTACTTCAAGAGCATCGGCGAGAAGTACAAGGCCGAGATCATCGAGTCGATTCCGGGCGCCGAGGAAATCAAGCTGTACTCGCACGGCGGCTTCACGGACCTGTGCCGCGGCCCGCACGTGCCGTCCACGGGCAAGCTGAAGGTCTTCAAGCTCATGAAGGTCGCGGGTGCATATTGGCGCGGCGACTCGAAGAACGAGCAGCTGCAGCGCATCTACGGCACGGCCTGGACGAAGAAGGAAGACCAGGATCAGTACCTCCACATGCTCGAAGAGGCCGAAAAGCGCGACCACCGCAAGCTCGGCAAGCAGCTCGACCTGTTCCACATGCAGGACGAGTCGCCGGGCATGGTGTTCTGGCACCCGAAGGGCTGGACGCTCTGGCAGCAGGTCGAGCAGTACATGCGCGGCCGCCTGCGCCTGGCCGGCTACGACGAAATCAAGACGCCGATGATCATGGACCGTTCGCTCTGGGAAGCGTCGGGTCACTGGCAGAACTATCGTGAAAACATGTTCACGACGGAGTCGGAAAAGCGCGACTACGCGATCAAGCCGATGAACTGCCCGGGCCATGTCCAGGTGTTCAACCATGGCCTGCGCTCGTACCGCGATCTGCCCCTGCGCTACGCGGAGTTCGGCTCGTGCCACCGCAACGAGGCGTCGGGCGCGCTGCACGGCCTCATGCGCGTGCGCGGCTTCGTCCAGGACGATGCGCACATCTTCTGTACGGAAGATCAGATCATCAGCGAGTCAATCGCCTTCAACACGCTGGCGATGAGCATTTACAAGGATTTCGGGTTCGATCACATCGACATCAAGCTCTCGCTGCGCCCGGATTCGCGCGCGGGGACGGATGAGACGTGGGATCGCGCCGAGCAGGGCCTGCGCGAGGCGCTCACGGCCTGCGGTCTGCAGTGGGAAGAACTGCCGGGCGAGGGCGCGTTCTACGGTCCGAAGGTCGAGTACCACATCAAGGACGCGCTCGGCCGCTCGTGGCAGTGCGGCACGCTGCAGCTGGACATGGTCCTGCCGGAGCGCCTTGGCGCCGAGTACGTGGCCGAGGACAACAGCCGCCGCCGCCCGATCATGCTGCACCGGGCCATCCTCGGTTCGATGGAGCGCTTCCTCGGGATTCTGATCGAGCACCATGCCGGCGCGATGCCGCCGTGGCTCGCTCCGGTGCAGGCCGTTGTGATGAATATCGCGGAAAGTCAGGCCGAATATGCCGCGAATCTGGTCCAATCGTTGCAAAAACAAGGGCTTAGAGTGGTGGCCGATTTGCGCAACGAGAAAATTAGCTATAAAATACGCGAGCACACGCTTGAGAAGGTCCCATACCTGCTTGTCGTCGGCGACAAGGAGCGTGAAGCACAAACGGTAGCCGTGCGTGCCCGTGGCGGCGTCGATCTGGGTGTCATGCCCGTCGATGCCTTTACAGCGCGTCTTGCGGAAGACATCAAGACGTTCAGGTAAGCCACTGCGGCAGCGCGGCTCGTTTTTTTAATTTTTAGAGGAAACGTAACATCGCTACGGATAAGTCGCATCGCATCAACGGTGAAATCACTGCACCCGAGGTGCGTCTCGTCGGAATCGAGAACGAGCCGCTCGGCATCGTAAAACTGGCCGATGCGTTCCGCATGTCGGAACAGCAGGACGTCGATCTGGTTGAAATTGCCCCGCAGGCGGTGCCTCCCGTGTGCCGCCTCATGGACTACGGCAAGTTCAAGTACCAGGAATCGAAGAAGCAGCACGAGGCCAAGCTCAAGCAGAAGGTCATCCAGGTCAAGGAAGTCAAATTCCGCCCGGGTACAGACGATGGCGATTACAACGTCAAGTTGCGTAATCTCATCCGCTTCCTCGACGATGGCGACAAAACGAAGATCACGTTGCGTTTCCGGGGCCGCGAAATGGCCCACCAGGAAATCGGTATGCGTATGCTCGAGCGCCTGCGCACCGACCTCGAAGAAGTCGGTCAGGTCGAGCAAATGCCGAAGATGGAAGGGCGCCAGATGATCATGGTGCTCTCGCCCAAGAAGAAGAAGTAACTGGCGTGCCGCGCGGTTCGACCTGCGCGGCGGTCAACATGCAGTTTTCAATGACGTCTTCGGCGCCCAGGCGCAGGAGGCGGCAAGCAGGTTCCGGAACGGCGCCCGCGCGCTGCACGTGAAGTGCGGCAAACGGGCGTTTTTCCTGGAAGCGGCGGCGAGCTTGTTTTCAAAAGCCAGCCAGTCGCCAAAACAAGTGGAGTGGGTTTCGAAGGGCGGAGTCCCGGCAAGGTGTGTGAACACTGCGCCAACCGCACACCCATGTCCATCAAATAATGGAGTTGTCTGTCATGCCGAAGATGAAGACCAAGAAGAGCGCTGCAAAGCGCTTCGTGGTTCGTCCGGGCGGTACCGTCAAGCGCGGTCAAGCCTTCAAGCGTCACATCCTGACCAAGAAGACCACCAAGAACAAGCGTCATCTGCGTGGTGCAACGGCCGTTCATGATTCCGATCTGAACTCCGTGCGCGCAATGCTGCCGTTCGCGTAATCCTCAACCGATAACTCATAGGAGCGAAACATGCCTCGAGTCAAACGTGGGGTTACCGCACGGGCCCGCCACAAGAAGATCATCAACCTGGCCAAGGGTTACCGCGGCCGTCGCAATAACGTCTATCGCATCGCCAAGCAGGCGGTCATGCGCGCAGGCCAGTACGCCTACCGCGATCGCCGCAACAAGAAGCGTGTGTTCCGCGCACTGTGGATCACGCGTATCAACGCGGCGGTGCGTCAGCACGACATGACCTACAGCGTGTTCATCAACGGCCTGAAGAAGGCTTCGATCGAACTCGACCGCAAGGTTCTGGCTGACATGGCTGTGTTCGACAAGGCTGCATTTGCTGCGATCGTCAAGCAGGTGAAGGCCGCCGTCGCTGCCTGATAGCAGGTATTGCGCAGGTTCGTTGCAGCAGACATTCCGGTAGTCTCGGTGATGCTGCAACAAAAACGGGGCTCCTCACCGAGCCCCGTTTTTGTTGGTAATTACGCTTCTTGCGCCGCTTCATGGAGTGTCTTCGCGCCGTCATTGCCAGGCGTCATCATGGCGTGCCGTGAGCGCGGAGAGGCTCCAAGTCTCAAACTCTGACGCTGAAAAGATGGGATCAATGGATCTGGACCAGATTGTCGCCGACGCGCAAAGCGCGTTCGCCTCCGCCCCCGACGTCAACACGCTTGAAAACGAAAAGGCCCGCTTTCTCGGCAAGTCCGGCGCGCTGACCGAACTGCTCAAGGGTCTCGGCAAGCTCGACGCGGAAACGCGCAAGACCGAAGGCGCGCGCATCAACGCCGTCAAGCAGCAAGTGGAAGCCGCGCTCACCGCGCGCCGCCAGGCGCTCGCGGACGCGCTCCTGAACCAGCGTCTCGCCGCCGAGGCGATCGACGTCACGCTGCCGGGCCGCGGCACGGGCACGGGCAGCCTGCACCCCGTGATGCAGACGTGGGAACGCGTCGAGCGCATTTTCGGCTCGATCGGCTTCGACGTGGCCGACGGTCCGGAGATCGAAACCGACTGGTACAACTTCACCTCGCTCAACAGCCCGGAGAACCATCCGGCGCGCTCCATGCAGGACACGTTCTACGTGGACGGCAAGGACGCCGATGGCCGTCAGCTTTTGTTGCGCACGCACACGAGTCCGATGCAGGTGCGCTACGCGCGCACGCACACGCCGCCCATCAAGGTGATCGTGCCGGGCCGCACGTATCGCGTGGACAGCGACGCCACGCACTCGCCGATGTTCAATCAGGTCGAAGGTCTGTGGATCGAAGAGAACATCAGCTTCGCAGACCTGAAGGGTGTCTACACGGACTTCCTCAAGAAGTTCTTCGAACGTGACGACATTCAGGTGCGCTTCCGTCCGTCGTACTTCCCGTTCACGGAGCCGTCGGCCGAAATCGACATGATGTTCGAGCAAGGCAAGAACGCCGGCAAGTGGCTCGAGATCTCGGGCTCGGGCCAGGTGCATCCGACCGTGATCCGCAACATGGGCCTCGACCCGGAGCGCTACATCGGCTTTGCGTTCGGCAGCGGCCTCGAACGCCTGACGATGCTGCGCTATGGCGTGCAGGACCTGCGCCTGTTCTTCGAAGGCGATCTGCGCTTTTTGCGTCAGTTCGCGTAGAGCGGCGACGCATTCGCTTGCAGTGCGCGAGGCGGACGCAGCATCTGAAGAAGGTGCGCGAGCATCCGCCTACGCGACGGTCACAATCTGTCTGGAACGTAAAACCAAATGCTATTCCCCGAATCCTGGCTGAGAAGCTTTGTCGATCCGAAGCTCACGACCGATGAACTGGCCCACGCGCTCACCATGGCCGGCCTCGAAGTCGAAGGCCTGAGCCCGGCGGCGCCCCCCACCACGAGAATCGTCGTGGGCCGTGTGCTCGAAGTCGTCAAGCACCCGGACGCGGACAAGCTCAACGTCACGCAAGTCGATGCCGGCACCGGCGCGACGCTGCAGATCGTATGCGGCGCGCCCAACGTCGCGCCCGGCATCAAGGTGCCCGTGGCGCTCGTGGGCGCCGAGCTGCCGCCCGCCGAAGAAGGCGGCAAGCCTTTCGCGATCAAGCTCTCGAAGCTGCGTGGCGTGGAAAGCCAGGGCATGCTGTGCTCCGCGCGTGAACTGAAGCTCTCGGAAGACCACAGCGGCCTGATGATCCTGCCGGAAAACACGCCGATCGGCCAGGACATCCGCGAAGCGCTGAATCTCGACGACACCATCTTCGAAATCAAGCTCACGCCGAACAAGGCCGATTGCCTTTCGGTGTATGGCATCGCGCGCGAAACGGCCGCGATCACCGGCGCGCCGCTGCAGGCGCCCGTGTATCCGAAGGTCGAAGTGAAGCTCGATGAAAAGCTGCCCGTGAAGATCTCGGCGCCGGACCTGTGCGGCCGCTTCTCGGGCCGCGTGATCCGCGGCGTGAACGCGCACGCGAAGACGCCGATGTGGATGGTCGAGCGCCTCGAGCGTTCGGGCCAGCGCAGCATCTCGGCGCTCGTCGATATTTCGAACTACGTGATGCTCGAACTCGGCCGTCCGTCGCACGTGTTCGATCTCGACAAGATCCACGGCTCGATGGACGTGCGCTGGGGCCGTAAAGGAGAGACGCTCAGGCTGCTCAACGGCAATACCGTCGAAGTCGATGAAACCGTGGGCGTGATCGCCGACGACCGCGAGATCGAAAGCCTCGCGGGCATCATGGGCGGCGACAGCACGGCCGTCACGCTCGACACCACGAACATCTATCTCGAAGCCGCCTTCTGGTGGCCGGACAGCATTCGTGGCCGCTCGCGCCGCTACAACTTCTCGACCGATGCAGGCCATCGCTTCGAGCGCGGCGTGGACTGGTCGACGACTGTCGAGCACATCGAGCGCATCACGCAGCTGATCCTCGATATCTGCGGCGGCGCAGCCGGCCCGATCGACGATCAAACCGTGAACGTGCCTACGCGCGAAGCGGTGAAAATGCGCGTGGCGCGCGCGAACCGCATCATCGGCGTGAAGATCAGTGCCGACGAGATCGCGCAGATTTTCACTCGCCTCGGCCTCGCGTTCACGCGCAGCGTTGACAACGCGGGCGACGAGAGCTTCATCGTCACGCCGCCGCCGTACCGCTT
This sequence comes from Paraburkholderia sp. BR10872, assembly GCF_040965835.1. Lineage (NCBI taxonomy): Bacteria > Pseudomonadati > Pseudomonadota > Betaproteobacteria > Burkholderiales > Burkholderiaceae > Paraburkholderia > Paraburkholderia sp. BR10872. Next base: position 91,596 of record NZ_JBFRCN010000027.1, on the reverse strand, counting down.
CGACATCGAGATCGAAGAAGACCTGATCGAGGAAGTCGCGCGTATCTACGGCTTCGAAAAGATTCCGGCGTTGCCGCCGGTGGCGCGCAGCGAAATGCGCGCCACCTACGAAACGCGCCGTTCGATCCACGCCATTCGCCACGCGCTCGCCGCGCGCGACTACGCCGAGACGATCAACTTCAGCTTCGTCGATGCCGAATGGGAACAGGACTTCGCGGGCAACGCGAATCCCGTGAAGCTGCTGAACCCGATCGCGAACCAGCTCTCGGTCATGCGCACGACGCTGTTCGGCAGCCTCGTCAACGTGCTGCGCCACAACCTCAACCGCCGCGCCGACCGCGTGCGCGTGTTCGAGGCGGGCCGCGTGTTCCTGCACGATCCGTCGATCAAGGCGAGCGAGATGACGGTGGAAGGCTTCGCACAACCGAAGATGATCGGCGCGCTCGCGTACGGTCCCGCGCTCGAAGAGCAGTGGGGCGCGCAGACGCGCGGCGTGGACTTCTTCGACGTGAAGGGCGATCTCGAAGCGTTGTTCGCATCGCTCGGCGCCGCGAAGACGCCGCGTTTCGTGAAGGCAGAGCACCCCGCGCTGCACCCGGGACGTAGCGCACGCATCGAAGTCGATGGCCGTGCCGTGGGCTGGATCGGCGAGCTGCATCCGCGCTGGATGCAGAAGTACGACCTGCCGCATGCACCGATGCTCTTCGAGGTCGAGGCCGACGCACTGATGGCGCGCGAACTGCCGACGCCAGGCGAAGTCTCGAAATTCCCGCCGGTCCGCCGTGACATCGCTCTCGTTGTCGATCAAAAGATCGAGGTGCAAGCGCTGCTCGACGAGTTCCAGAAGGGCATGCAAGACGAGCCTTGCCGGATTGTGCAGAGGGTTGCGCTTTTCGATGAATTTCGTGCAAAATCAAATACTTCCGGACTTGGCGCGGACGAGAAAAGCCTTGCCTTCCGGGTGACCCTGCAAGATACTGGCGGAACCCTTCAGGACGAAACGGTCGATACGGCCATCAAGTCCCTGGTGGATCGCCTGGCTCGAGTGTATGGCGCCCGGTTGCGCGGATAAGCTTCTCGGCTCTTCACGTACCGACATCGGCTTCCGGTTTGCGAGGTGGCAAGTCAACCCCGCAACCGGCAGCGCGCCATTGCATAGATAGATGAACGAAATGAACTCGAGTGATTTCGAAGCCCTTCTTGCGGCACAGCGTAGCGCCATGATTCGCGACATTCCTGCCTCGTCGGCAAGCGCCACGAACGACACGCCCACGCTGACGAAAGCCGAACTCGCTGAGCTGCTGTTCGACAACGTCGGTCTCAACAAGCGCGAAGCGAAAGACATGGTCGAAGCCTTCTTCGAAGTGATTCGCGACGCGCTTGAAAGCGGCGACAGCGTGAAGCTGTCCGGCTTCGGTAATTTTCAGTTGCGCGACAAACCGCAACGACCCGGCCGCAACCCGAAGACGGGCGAGGCGATACCCATCGCGGCGCGTCGCGTGGTGACGTTCCATGCGAGCCAGAAGTTGAAGGCGCTCGTGGAGAGCGGTGCCGAGGCGAGCTTCCCGCGTTGATGCGTTGAGGTTGTTTGCCCGCGCTGGTGGCAATCTGGCGGGCGTGAACGTATAAGTAGAAATAGCGGACTTCAAGGACCCAGGCGGCGACGCCTCATTGCGCAACCCCCACGACGGCAACCCGGCGATGACATCGACAAGCGAAAAGGTCGTCTTGCCTCCCATACCCGCCAAGCGCTACTTCACCATTGGCGAGGTGAGCGAGCTGTGCGGCGTGAAGCCTCACGTACTGCGGTATTGGGAGCAGGAGTTCACGCAGTTGAAGCCGGTGAAGCGGCGCGGCAATCGTCGCTATTACCAGCATCACGAGGTATTGCTGATCCGTCGCATTCGCGAACTGCTCTACGAGCAGGGGTTCACGATCAACGGCGCGCGCAATCGGCTCGACTCGCATGGGGCGGCAGTCGACGAAGCCGGGCAGTCGGAAACCGTGGGGGCACCGGTCGCCGAAGGCAAGACCGCCCTCGTGGACGTCGATCAGTTGCGCAAGGAATTGCTGCATGTGCTCGATCTGCTCGGGCGCTGAAACACCCCGCTGAAGGCATATGTGAGTCGTTCACGAATTACGTGCGAAGCGGTTCTAATTAGGGAAACTCTCTGTTATACTTTCTAGCTCTCGGGGCGTAGCGCAGCCTGGTAGCGTACCTGCATGGGGTGCAGGTGGTCGGAGGTTCAAATCCTCTCGCCCCGACCAGAAATAGAGCCCGCGTAGTCGAAAGATTGCGCGGGCTTTGTCTTTTGTGCGCCGCGAAGAAAACGAGAAGCACAGCACACGAACGAGACCGCAAGATCCGGCTGTTAATTTTTCTCACATATCGGTGAGAATCCTTCGTTATACGGCGGGTGCCGCTCGCCTTACGATACGCATACCTTCGCGCCGGTGATTCGTGCAATCGCGCGCCCGCGCGCAACCCTGTGCTCACTCAGCGCCACCTCACATGAACCCGATCGAACTCGCGCAACTGGTCCTCCTCGCCGCCCTGTGGGGCGGGTCGTTTCTGTTCATCCGCGTCGGCGTGACCGACTTCGGCGTCGCGCCGCTGATGGCGTTGCGCGTCGGCATCGGCGCGCTGTTCCTGCTGCTCGTGCTGTTTTCGCGCCGCCCCGCGCGCGAGGCGCTCGGCACGCTGCGCGAACGCGCGTGGCCGCTTTTCATTGTCGGCATCCTCAATTCGGCCGCGCCGTTCTGCCTCTTCGCGTGGGCCGAACTCACGCTCTCCGCGGGCGTCACGTCTGTGATCAACGCGACCACGCCGCTGTGGGGCGCGGTCGTCGCGTATGTGTGGCTCAAGGATCGTTTGAGTGGCCTGCGCGTGGTCGGGCTCGCGATCGGCTTCGCGGGCGTGCTCGCACTGGTGTGGGATCAGGTCGTGACGCACGCCGGCGACGGCGCATCATCCACCAGCGCCGCGCTTGCCGCCTTCGCGGCGCTCGTTGCTGCGGCGCTGTATGGCGTTGCCGCGAGCTACACGAAGCGCCATCTCACGGGCGTCGATCCGCTCACGGTCGCCGCCGGGACGATGACGGGCGCGACGCTCGTGCTCGCGCCGTTCGCCGTGGCAACCTGGCCGGCTACTCCCATCTCGCTGCATGCATGGGGCGCGGTGCTCGGCCTTGGCGTGGCGTGCACGGGCATCGCGTATCTGTTGTTCTTCCGCCTGATCGCAGCGGTGGGCCCGGCGCGCGCGATCACGGTGACGTTCGTGATCCCGATTTTCGGCATTCTGTGGGGCGCGCTCTTTCTCGGCGAGCGCGTGTCGATGGGCATGGTCGAGGCATGCGCGGCGATTCTTGTGGGCACCGCGCTTGCCACCGGCTTCGTGAAGCGCTTGCCGGGATTCACCGCGCGCCGCAGCGGCGCAGGCGCGGAACGCTAGCAGCGTAGGGCGCGTAACGCACTGCCTTGCGCGCCGGTTTAACGAAATCGCGTGACGCTCACCGTCGCGCGATTTGCATTCTGAAGTTCGCTCAAGCCGCCGCGCGAGGCGCGGCTTTCACTTCCTTCTCCCGATCGCTGCGGCCAGCGCGCCCGATCGGCAACGTCGCGACGATCACCGCCCCCATCACGAGCAGCACCGCGGAATAGATGAGCCCCGCGGCATAGCTGTGCGTCGCGTCCTTGAGCCAGCCGACCACGAGCGGATTCGCCGCCGAGCTGATATTGCCGATCGCATTGATCACGGCGATACCCACTGCGCGCGCCTGCGGCGTGAACGCCTGATCGGGCGTGGTCCAGAAGATCGACATCGCCGTGTACGACCCCGCCGATGCGAGGCACACGCCAAGCAACTGCACGAGCGGCGCGCCGCCTTGCGCCGTCAGCACGCAGCCGAGCCCGGAGAGCAGCATGGGCGCGGCGAGGTGCCATTTGCGTTCCTGACGACGGTCCGAGCGGCGCCCCCACACGATCATCGCGACGATGGTGACGATCTGCGGAATCGTCGCGACGAGGCCCACGGTGACGTTGCTCGCACCGGCGCTGAAGCCCTTCACGATCAGCGGTGCCCATACTGCGACCATCGCGAGCGTATTGACGAGGCAGAAGTACGCCGCCGCGAAGCGCAGGACCACGGGCGAGCGCAGTTGATGCCAGAGGCTGCGCTCGCTCGCTGCTTGCGCCGTAGGCGCAGCGAGGGCCTCGGACGGCTCGGCGAGCGCGGCTTCGAGCGTGCGCTTTTCTTGCGCGCTGAGCCAGCGCGCGGCGCGCGGCGTGTCGTCGAGATAAAAGAACGCCACGCAGCCGAGCAGTGCGGCCGGCATGCCTTCGAGCACGAACAGCCATTGCCAGCCGGCGAGTCCCGCATGGCCGTCGAGTTTGAGGATGAAGCCCGAGACCGCGGAGCCGAGCGCGGCCGTCACGGGCATCGCGATCATGAAGAGCGCGTTGGCGCGGGCGCGCCACGCGCTCGGGAACCAGCAGGTGAGATAGAGCAGCATGCCGGGCAGAAAGCCTGCCTCGGTCACGCCAACCAGCATGCGCAGCCAGTAGAGCGTGGTGGCGTTGGTGGCGAACATCGTCGCGGTGGAGGCGAGGCCCCACGCAATCATGATGAAGCTGATCCAGCGGCGCGCACCGACGCGCGCGAGCATCAGATTGCCCGGAATGCCGCACGCGATATAGGCGACGTAGAAGAGGGTGGTGGCAAAGCCGAACTGCGTGCTCGACAGGCCGAGGTCCTTCATCATCGTCAGGCCCGCGAAGCCGATGTTGATGCGGTCGAGGAACGAGACGACGAACAGCAGGAACAAGAAGCCGAGCAAATGGCGCGAGACCTTGCGCGTGACTTGTTCGGTGGCGGCTGCGCAGTTTGACTGTGCCTGCGCGGACGTTTGCGGCACGCGCGAAGCATGCCCTTGCGGGATTGGGCTCATGTGTCTCCTCCTAAGCACCGGGACGTGAGCGTGGCAAGGGTTATGACGTTGTTGTTTGCCGCGGATCACAATTCACGCGGATTATGCGAGGCGCCTGCGCGCTGTCTGTCCTCAATTTGGGTACAGCTGCGCAGCGCATTCCGCGAAGTTCGGGAATACCCGGGTCCAGGCGCCATGCCGGTTTTACGCAGAGGGATATCGGGACGACCAGCAAGTCTGAAAATCGTTATTCAGAGATCTGAATGCCCGGTAAATCTAAAGCTCGTAATTGAGACGGATTCGGTAACGAGGTGAGTCCTATTTCGCAAATCCTTCCGTCAATAATCGATGAGCACCATTTATTCGCCTCAATAATCGAAACTGAAAGCTGGCAGTCAGTCATTTTGAAGCCACAGGGCCTTGCAGTGGCGCGATTTGTTGGCTCGCCAGCGAGCGTGTTCGATTTTTCGACGCTAAACTTCGCTCTCATATGTGCGCCAGTCATTAGTGAACATTGGGGCGTGATGCTATTTGTTCTGTCCAGGTGACAAGCGCGTAGTGCATTTCGTATGGGATTTGTGCGGGTGCCGAACCTGCGCGAATCGTGGTTGTGCCCGATGCATGGCGTCATGCTGAATCGATCGAATCGGGGAAAGCTATGAAAGTAAGAAGATTCGTCTGGCACGCTCATGCAGTGCGTTGGGCGCTCACCGCGCTGTGCGCCCTCGGCGCCGCCGGCGCGCAGGCGGACAACACGTTTGGCGTGCAGCTTGGAGCGGGCGTAGCGGACCACGACGTGAAAAAGCTCGACCTCGGCCTGGTGTGGGATCCGGGCCTGCAGTGGTGGCACATCGGCGGGTATCACTTCACGCTGGTTGGTGAAGCGCATGTCGCCTACTGGAAGCTGAATGCGCCGGACGCCGTCTACTCGCATATCTGGGAATACGGCGTGACGCCCGTTTTTCGCTTCATCAAGGACAGCGGCTGGTTCAAGCCCTTCATCGAGGCGGGCGTGGGCTTTCACTTTCTCTCGCACGTCCGGCAGACGCCCGATCGCGCGACGTCGACGTCCTTCCAGTTCGTCGACATGGTCGGTGTTGGTGCGCAGTTCGGCGAGCACGGCAACTATCAGGCCGGGTTCCGCTTCCAGCATTTGTCGAACGCGGATATCAAGGCGCCGAATCCGGGTACGAACTTCAGTCAGATCTACTTCCAGTACAACTTCTAGGGTGCCAGCGGGCATCCCGGCGTCTGTCAGGACGCGTGCTAGAATTTTTTGCATGCCGCCTGTCGCGCGGCGCTCAATGACTGGATTTCCGACTGCATGGAGGTCCCATGCCCGCAGGCAGTCAACTCACGCTCTATACGAGCCGCAAGCACAAGAAGGGCCACAAGTCGGCGGTCGCGTGGATCATCGACGCCGCGCGTGCGCAGGGCGTCTTCGGCATCACCGTGCTGGAAGGCTACGAAGGCCTCGACGCCCACGGAAAGATGCACGCCGCCCACTTCTTCGATCTGGCCGACGAGCCCGCCGTGGTGCTGATCGTCGCCGACGAGCCCTCTATCGACGCGCTCCTCGTCACGCTCGAAGCGGGCGGCGTCGAACTCTTCTATACGCGCACGCCAATCGAGTACGGCCGCCTCGCCGGCGCTTGACCGGCAGGGTCTTCACGCCGCCGCGCAGGCGCTTCGCCGCAGGTCCTCCCCGTCACGCGGGCGCCAGTCGATTCCCGCAACCCGTTACACTGTGGGTATTGGTGCGGTGCACCACGCATTGCGCCGCACGACCGGCATTTTCCATAGCGACACGCCGGAGTCGCAGACAAGGAGTGAGGACGAGGCATGGCAATCGAATCGGTAGGGATCGTGGGCGCAGGCACGATGGGCAACGGCATCGCCCAGGCCGTGGCCGTGGCGGGGCTCAAGGCGGTGATGATCGACGTCACCGATGCGGCGCTCGCCAAGGGCGTCGCCACGCTCACCCATAGCCTCGAGCGGCTCGTCTCGAAGGGCAAGCTCGAAGCCGGCGCGCGCGACGCCGCGCTCGCACGCATCGAAACGACCACCGACTATCAGCGCCTCGCGAGCGTCGATCTCGTGATCGAGGCGGCGACCGAGAACGCCGAGCTCAAGACGCGCATTCTCAAGCAGATCGAAGCCGCGGCCCGCCCCGACGCGATCGTTGCGTCGAACACCTCGTCAATCTCGATCACGGCCCTCGCGACCACGCTCGCCGACCCGTCGCGCTTCATCGGCATGCACTTCTTCAACCCGGTGCCGATGATGCCGCTCGTCGAGGTGATCCGCGGCCTGCAGACGCGCCCGGAGGTCGCCGAGTCGGTGCGCGAAATGGCGCTGCGCCTCGAGAAGACGCCGATCGCCGTGAAAAACGCGCCGGGCTTCGTGGTGAACCGCATTCTCGTGCCGATGATCAACGAAGCGTTCTTCGTGCTCGCGGATGGCATTGCGAGCGCCGAGGAAATCGACGCCGGCATGAAGCTCGGCGCCAATCATCCGATCGGCCCGCTCGCGCTGGCGGACCTGATCGGCCTCGACGTGTGTCTTTCGGTGATGGACGTGTTTCTGAAGGACTTCGGCGACTCGAAGTATCGTGCGTGCCCACTGCTGCGCGAGATGGTCGCGGCGGGCCAGCTCGGCCGCAAGACCGGCCGCGGCGTGTATCAGTACGACAAGGTGTCGTAAGGCCTGGCGCCCGGCTTCAGGCGAGCACGCTTACGCGGTATTGCGTGACCTGCCGATAGGTCTTGCCGGGCTGCAGCACCACTTCGTCACAGGCGGGCGCTTCCATGTTGATCTGGTTCGGGAAGCCGCCCGCTTCGAGGCACAGCCCCGCATAGCGCGCACACGTCGCGCCCCGGCGTCCCGGCTGTCCCTCCAGATAATTCCCCGTATAAAGCTGCAGGCCGCGCTGGTCGGTCGAGACGGCAAGCTCGCGTCCGCTGCCCGGCTCGTAGACGCGCGCGACCGGCCGCACCGGCCATCGCCCCGGCGCGGCGTGCAGCGTGCCTGCCGTGCTCTCGGGTGCGCGCAGCACGTAGCAGTGGTCGAAACCGCGTGCGCGCTCGAGCTGGGCGTTCGGCCAGTCGAGCCGCGCGCCGAGCGGCGCGCCATGGCGGAAGTCGAAGGCGCTGCCCGAGACGTCGGCGATGCGCGCGGGAATCAACTGCGGGTCGACTTCGAGGAAGGCGTCCGCGTCGATCGTCAGCACGTGGCCGCGAATGTCCGGGCTCGCCTCGCCGGAGAGGTTGAAATAGCCGTGGCTCGTGAGATTGAGCGGCGTAGGCGCATCGGTCACGCCCTCGTATTCGAGCGTCAGCGTGCCGTCGTCGTCGAGCGTGTAGCGCACCTGCACGCTCACGTTGCCCGGAAAGCCGCCGTCGCCTTCGGGTGAGTCGAGTCGCAGCACCAGCGAGCCCCGATCCTCTTCCACCTGCCACATCTGCCGATGAAAGCCGTTCGCGCCGCCGTGCAGCAGATTGCCGTTCTCGTTGCGATCGAGCGGATAGTCGATGCCGTCCAGCGTGAAATGCGCACCGGCGATGCGGTTGGCCCAGCGTCCCACCAGACCGCCCATGTACGTGGTGGCGGCGAGATAGTCCGCTGGCGTGTCGTGGCCGAGCAGGATATCCGCGAGGCGGCCGGCGCGATCGGGCGCGAGCCATGAAACGAGCGTGGCGCCGAGGTCGCTGACTGTCACCTTCATGCCCTGCGCGTTGCGCAGCGTGTAGAGCCGCACGGCGTCGCCGCCGGGCAGGGCGCCCCACGGTTCGGAAGTCAGATGGGCAGCAAGAGTGTTCATGAGGTGAAGGGAACGTATGAAGAAAGCGTGTTTGTCCGGGATGGCCGAAGCCGCTTCATCAAGTGGACAGGCGTGGGCCCGAAGCGTTCGCGACACTGTCCTGATATTCGCGCGGCGTGCATCCCAGTTCGCGCCGGAATACGGCATACATGTACTGCAGCGACGTGAATCCGCAGCGGATCGCCACCTCCGCGCTCGAGGCGTCGCGGCTCGCGAGCATCGCCTTGGCGGCGTCGAGCTTGTGGCGCAGGATTTCCTGGTGGACCGTGCATTGCAGTTCACGCCGGAAATAGTCTTCCAGCGACGAGCGCGATACGCCGACATAGTCGGCCACCTGCTCGGTCTTGATGCCCTGGCAGGCGTACTGGCGGATGAAGTGGCGCGCACGCATGACATGCGGGCTCGACAGCGGCTCGTGGCGGGTCGATTCGAGCACGTTGATGCCGACGGGCGGCACCAGAATGCGTTGGCCCGGAAAACGTGCACCGCGCAGCATCTGGTGCAGCAAGTGCGCGGCGGTCTTGCCCATTTCCTCCGTGCCCTGGATGACCGACGAGAGCGGAATGCGCGTGAGCGTGCGGGTGAGCGGATCGTTGTCGATGCCGATGATCGCCACCTGCTCGGGCACGGCAATGCCGTGAATCAGACACGCCTGGAGCAAATGCCGCGCCCGTGCGTCGGTCACGGCGATCACGCCCACGGGCTTGGGCAGGCTGTGCAGCCAGACGCTCAACTGCTCGATGGCCTGGTTCCAGGCGCTGGCGCTGGTGGCCTGGCCGCGGTAGATCGGCGCCTGTACGCCCTCTTCGCGGGCGAGCGCCTGGAACGCCAGTTCGCGCTCCTGCGCCCAGCGGTTTTCCTGCGCGACGGGCAGGCTGTACATCGCGAGGTTCGGCAGGCCCGCACCGATCAGATGCGTCCAGGCCAGCGAGACCAGTTTGCGGTTGTCGGTCGCGATATAGGGCACTTCGGCCGGGTACTGGGCGGCGTCTTCGAATGACGAGCCCACGGCGACCACCGGCAGCGGGCAGCCGCGCAGGGCGTCGGCCACGTCGGGGTCGTCGAAGTCGGCGATGATGCCGTCCCCGTCGAAGCGTTCGATGCCCGCGAGGCGACAGCGGAAGTCTTCCTCGAGAAAGAGATCCCATGCGACGCGCGTGGAGCGCAGATAGTGGCCAATCCCCGCAATGATCTCGCGGTCGTACACCTTATTCGCGTTGAACAGCAGCGCGATCCGGTGGGGTGTCTGGGAAGCGGGGGCACGGGTCATGTCGGGTCGGCGGTTGTTCGCCCGGCGCGGATCGCCGGCGGAAAACCGCCATGTCTCCAGTTCGGGCGCGGTGCGCGCCAAGGTGCACCGCGCTACGATGTCTCTGGCGCCTGCGGCGCGTCATTTTAAGCGTCCGGTTATTTTAGGCCCACATTCGGGTTCGCGGGCGCACCGGTCGCGGCCGTCGGCAGGAAACGTTAGAGGTCTCACGCAATTTCGCAATTGCCGCGCTTTGCGCGTCGCGGGCAGTATGGCGTCACACAGAGGGATGCACGCTGCGCCGCTGCGCTGCAACAACATTGGAGACATCATGTCGTATTTCGAACATATTCCCGCCATTCGATACGAAGGCCCGCAGTCGGACAATCCGCTTGCGTACCATCACTACGACCGTAGCAAAAAGGTGCTCGGCAAGACGCTCGAGGAGCATCTGCGCATTGCCGTGTGCTACTGGCATTCGTTCGTCTGGCCCGGCAACGATATCTTCGGGCAGGGCGCGTTTCACCGCCCGTGGCAGCAGCCCGGCGACGCCATGGAACGCGCGCACCAGAAGGCCGACGCGGCGTTCGAGTTTTTCTCGAAGCTAGGCACGCCTTATTACACGTTCCACGACACCGACGTCGCTCCGGAAGGCAAGGACCTGAAGGACTACACGGAAAACTTCAAGCGCATGGTCGACTACCTCGGCGAGCGCCAGCAGGCGAGCGGTGTGAAACTGCTCTGGGGCACCGCCAACCTGTTTTCGAATCCGCGCTACGCCGGCGGCGCCGCGACCAACCCCAACCCCGAAGTCTTCGCCTACGCGGCCACGCAGGTATGTCATGCGCTCGACGCGACGCGCAAGCTGGGCGGCGAGAACTACGTCCTGTGGGGTGGCCGCGAAGGCTATGACACGCTGCTCAATACCGACCTCAAGCGCGAGCGCGAGCAGTTCGCACGCTTCCTTTCGATGGTGGTCGAGCACAAGCACCGCACCGGCTTCACCGGCACGCTGCTGATCGAGCCGAAGCCGCAGGAGCCGACCAAGCACCAGTACGACTACGACGTTGCGACGGTGCACGGCTTCCTCACGCAATACGGTCTGCAAAACGAAATCCGCGTGAATATCGAGGCCAATCACGCGACGCTCGCAGGCCACTCGTTCCATCACGAAATCGCCACCGCGTTCGCGCTGGGTGTGTTCGGCAGCGTCGACGCGAACCGCGGCGATCCGCAAAACGGCTGGGATACGGACCAGTTCCCGAACAGCGTCGAAGAACTGACGCTCGCGTTCTACGAGATCCTGCGCCACGGCGGCTTTACCACGGGCGGCATGAACTTCGACGCGAAGGTGCGCCGCGCGAGCAGCGATCCGGAAGACATGTTCTATGGTCACGTGGGTGCGATCGACGTGCTCGCGCTGGCGCTCGAGCGCGGTGCGGCGCTCGTGGAAAACGACCGGCTCGAGCAGTTCCGCAGCCAGCGCTACGCGGGCTGGGACAGCGAGTTCGGCCGCAAGATTCTCGCCGGCGGCTATTCGCTCTCGTCGCTCGCCGCCGACGCACTCTCGCACGGCATGAATCCGCGGCACGCGAGTGGCCAGCAGGAGCGGCTCGAGAATGTCGTGAACCAGGCCATCTACGGCCAGCGCTAGCCGTGCCACGGCGCGCGAAAAATCATTAGCGCGCGCCGTCAAATTCGCAATTGCGCCGTTTGCGATTGAAGGCAAACTGACGCAAAAAATCAGGACGGAGACATGTTCATCGGTATCGACCTCGGCACGTCGGGCGTGAAGGCCGTGCTGCTCGATCGCGCGGGCGATGTGCTCGGCAGCGCGAGCGCGCCGCTCACCGTGAGCCGGCCGCAGCCGCGCTGGTCCGAACAGGCGCCGCAAGACTGGTGGCTCGCCACGCAGAGCGCGTTGCGCGCACTCATCGACGAGGCGCGCGGGCGCGGCTTCGACCCCGCACGCATCGAGGCGCTCGGCCTGACCGGCCAGATGCACGGCGCGACGCTGCTCGACGCGCAGGGCGAGGTACTGCGTCCCGCCATACTGTGGAACGACGGTCGTTCGGATACCGAATGTCTCGAGCTGGAGCGCGCCGTACCGCAGTTGCACGCCATCGCGGGCAATCTCGCGATGCCGGGCTTCACGGCGCCGAAGCTGTTGTGGGTGCGCAAGCACGAGCCGGAGATCTTCGCGCGCATCGCGCACGTGCTGTTGCCGAAGGACTATTTGCGCTGGCTGCTCACGGGCGTGTTCGCCACCGATCCCTCCGATGCCGCCGGCACGCTGTGGCTCGATATTGCGAAGCGCGACTATAGCGACACGCTGCTCTCGGCCTGCGACCTCACGCGCGCCCAAATGCCGGAGGTATTCGAAGGCAACCGGGTGACCGGCACGCTACGGCCCGAACTCGCGCGCCAATTCGGCCTGCGCGAAATTCCGGTCGTGGCGGGTGGCGGCGATAACGCGGCGGGCGCCGTGGGCGTGGGCATCGTGCGGCCCGGCGACGCGATGCTTTCGCTCGGCACTTCCGGTGTCTATTTCGCAGTTTCGGACGGTTTTCTCGCCAATCCCGATTCCGCGGTGCACAGCTTCTGCCATGCGTTGCCGCATACGTGGCACCTGATGTCGGTGATGCTCAACGCGGCCAGCTGCCTCGACTTCACGGCGCAACTGACGAGTTACGAAAGCGTCGCCGCGTTGCTCGCCGACGCCGAGGCAAACTCGAACGCCGAGCGCGACGCGCGCCGGCCATGGTTCCTGCCGTATCTGAGCGGCGAGCGCACGCCGCACAACAACGTCAACGCGAAGGGCGTGTTCTACGGTATGACCCCGCAGACCTCGCGCGCCGATCTGGCGAACGCAACGCTGGAAGGCGTGGGCTTCGCGCTGCTCGACGGCATGGATGCGTTGCATGCGGCGGGGCTCGTGCCGGACACGATCACGGTAATTGGCGGCGGCTCGCGCAGCGCCTGGTGGACGCAGATGCTCGCCGATATCAGCGGCCGCGCGCTCACGTTGCGCGCAGGCGGCGAGGTGGGGCCGGCCCTTGGCGCCGCGCGCCTCGCGCATCTCGCGCTCGAACCGGGCGCGCCGCTCGACGAAGTGTGCCCGCAGCCGCCCGTGCTGGCGATTCGCGAACCTGACGCCGCACGCCACGCCTGGTATCGCGAGGCGCGCCGTCCAACCTTTAGCGCGCTGTATCGCGCGCTCGAACCGGTTTTCGCCACCGGCGCCTGACTAGCGGCGCCGGCGAAGGAAAAACTGCACGGCCAGTGTAGTCGTGCAGCTGATTAGTCGTCCTACGGTTATACCGCACGCTGTGCTGTTTCGCGTGTGTTCCGCATTTACATCGGCAGCACCCTGATAACCATCGCCGCGGCGGCGACGCGTTCGCGCGCGCCTGCGCACCGGCATCAAGAGGAGTATGGAGACATGAATTTCGCCAAACGTCGTTCGGTTCTGAGTTCGCTCGTATGCGGGGCCGTGCTCGCGAGCCTGTCGCTTGCTGCACCGCTCGCGCACGCGAGCAAGGATCACCCCGAGATCGGCTTCTGCATCGACGACTTGCGTGTCGAGCGCTGGTCGCGCGACCGCGACTACTTCGTCGCCGCCGCGGAAAAGATGGGCGCGAAGGTGTCGGTGCAGTCGGCGGACGCGAGCGAAGAGCGTCAGGTCTCGCAGATCGAAAACCTCATCTCGCGCGGCGTGGATGTGATCGTGATCGTGCCGTTCAACTCGAAGGCGCTCACCAATGTCGTTGCCGAAGCGAAGAAGGCGGGCATCAAGGTCGTTTCGTATGACCGCCTGATCCTCGACGCCGACATCGACGCGTACATCTCGTTCGACAACGAGAAGGTGGGCGAGCTCCAGGCGAAGGGCGTCTACGATGCACAGCCGAAGGGCAACTACTTCCTGCTGGGCGGCGCGCCGACCGACAACAATGCGAAGATGCTGCGTGAAGGACAGCTGAAGGTCCTCAAGCCGGCCATCGACCGTGGCGACATCAAGCTGGTCGGCCAGCAGTGGGTGCCGGAGTGGAGCGCGTCGACGGCGCTGCGCATCATGGAAGACGCGCTCACCGCGAACAACAACAAGATCGACGCAGTCGTCGCCTCGAACGACGGCACGGCAGGCGGCGCGATCCAGGCGCTCGCCGCGCAGCATCTCGCGGGCAAGGTGCCCGTGTCGGGCCAGGACGCGGACCTCGCAGCGGTCAAGCGGGTGGTGGCGGGCACGCAGACCATGACGGTCTACAAGCCGCTCAAGCTCATCGCGGGCGAAGCCGCGAAGCTCGCCGTCGATCTGGCGAAGGGCCAGAAGCCGGCGTACAACGCGCAGTACGACAACGGCAAGAAGAAGGTCGATACGGTGCTGCTGCAGCCGACGCTGCTCACGAAGAGCAACGTGGACGTCGTCGTGAAGGACGGCTTCTATACGCAGGCGCAACTGGCAAGCCAGTAACGCTTATGGCCTGACGGCCCGTGCGCTCCACGAGTGTGGCCACGAATGTGGCCACTGCGTCGCGCGCGGGCCATCGCAGCGAGTAACCAGCGTATGACCGAACCCTTGCTGACGATGCGCGGCATCGTCAAGTCCTTTGCGGGCGTGAAAGCGCTCGACGGCATCGACCTCACCGTGCGGCCCGGCGAATGCGTGGGGCTGTGCGGCGAGAACGGCGCCGGCAAATCCACGCTCATGAAAGTGCTCTCGGGCGTGTACCCGCACGGCACCTGGAGCGGCGAGATCCGTTGGGAAGGCGCGCCGCTCGAAGCGCAAAGTGTGCGCGACACCGAACGCGCGGGCATCGTCATCATCCACCAGGAACTGATGCTCGTGCCCGAGCTGTCGGTGGCCGAGAACATCTTTCTCGGCAACGAAATCACGCTTCCGGGCGGGCGCATGAATTACGCGGCGATGTACCAGCGCGCCGACGAATTGCTGCGCGAGCTGAACATCGACGCCATCAACGTGGCGCAGCCGGTGATGAACTATGGCGGCGGCCATCAACAGCTCATCGAGATCGCGAAGGCGCTGAACAAGCGCGCGAAGCTGCTGATTCTCGACGAGCCGTCGTCTTCGCTCACGGCGGCGGAAACGAAGATCCTGCTCGACATCGTGCGCGACCTGAAGCGCCGCGGCGTGGCGTGCGTCTACATCTCGCACAAGCTCGACGAGGTCGAAGCCGTGTGCGACACGGTGAGCGTGATTCGCGACGGCCGGCACGTGGCCACCGAGCCGATGGCGACGCTCACGACCGATCGGATCATCGCGCAGATGGTGGGGCGTGAGATCCGCAATCTCTTTCCGCGCGAGGCGCATGACATCGGCGAGGTCGTGTTCGAGGCCCGCAACGTGACCTGCTACGACGTGACGAATCCGCGCCGCAAGCGCGTGGACGACGTCTCGTTCTCGGTGCGTCGCGGCGAAATCCTCGGCGTGGCCGGACTCGTCGGCGCGGGCCGCACGGAAACCATGCAGGCGATCTTCGGTGCGTATGCGGGCGCATGCACCGCGACGGTCTTGCTCGATGGCAAGCCGCTGAAAATCCGTTCGCCGCTCGACGCGATCAACGCGGGCATCGCCATGGTGCCTGAGGACCGCAAGCGTCACGGCATCGTGCCGCAACTGGGCGTGGGCCACAACATCACGCTCTCGGTGCTGCAGCGCTTTTCGAGGCACGGCCGCATCGACACGGCCGCCGAACTCGATACGATCCGCACGGAGATGCAGCGCCTTTCGGTGCGCGCGGCGAACCCCATGCTGTCGATTGCGAGCCTCTCGGGCGGCAATCAGCAGAAGGCGGTGCTCACCAAGATGCTGCTCACCGACCCGAAGGTGCTGATCCTCGACGAGCCGACGCGCGGCGTGGACGTCGGCGCGAAGTACGAGATCTACAAGCTGATCTTCCAGTTGGCCAAACGCGGCGTGGCGATCGTGATGGTGTCGTCCGAATTGCCCGAAGTGCTGGGCATCAGCGACCGCGTGCTCGTGATCGGCGAGGGCGAGTTGCGCGGCGACTTCGTCAATGACGACCTCACGCAGGAAGACATTCTCGGCGCAGCGATCCAGAGCGTGCGCGCCCAACCCGATACAGCGAGTGCAGTATGACCCCCGACGTCACGACCCAGAGCGCACGCGAAGACCTGCCGCAAGGCGGTAATGGCTTCGCCATGCGTTTCCAGCAACTCTTCGCCCGCTACAAGATCCTCGCGCTGCTGCTCGCAGTAGCGGTGATCTGGCTGTTCTTTTCGCTGCTCACGCACGGCGCGTTCGTCACGCCGCGCAACGTGTCTAACCTGCTGCGGCAGATGTCGATTACCGGCATGCTCGCGTGCGGCATGGTGTTCGTCATCATCGCGGGCGAGATCGATCTATCGGTCGGCTCGCTGCTCGGCCTGCTCGGCGGCGTCGCGGCGATTCTCGATGTGAATCGCGGCTGGCCGATCGGCGTGACCGTGCCGGCGGTGCTCGTGCTTGGCGTGCTCGTCGGACTCTTCAACGGCTGGTGGTCGACGTACCGCCGCGTGCCGTCGTTCATCGTGGGTCTCGGCGGCATGCTCGCGTTTCGCGGCGTGCTGCTCGGCATCACGGGCGGCTCGACCATCGCGCCGGTGTCCGATCACTTCGTGTTTCTCGGCCAGGGCTACTTGCCGCGCGTGGCGGGCGACGTGCTGGCGCTCGCGCTCTTCGTGCTGCTCGCCGTGCTCACGGTGCGCCAGCGTGGGAACCGCAGGCGCTATCAGCTGAGCGTCGTGCCACTCTGGCAAGACGGCGTGAAGATCGTCGGGGCGGGTGCGATCCTGCTTGCCTTCGTGCTGATGCTCGACAGCTATGGCGGCATTCCGGTGCCCGTGCTGCTGCTGCTCGCGCTGCTCGGTATCTTCACATGGATCGCCACGCAAACCGTGTTCGGCCGGCGTATCTACGCGGTGGGCTCGAACCTCGAAGCCACGCGCCTTTCGGGCGTGAACACGAACCGCGTGAAGCTTGTCATTTTCGCGCTCATGGGTCTCATGTGTGCCTTCGCGGGTATCGTCAATACGGCGCGTCTCGCGGCGGGTTCGCCCTCGGCGGGCACGATGGGCGAACTCGACGCGATCGCGGCCTGCTTTATCGGCGGCACGTCGATGCGCGGCGGTTCCGGCACCGTGTATGGCGCGCTGATCGGCGCACTCGTGATGGCGAGCCTCGACAACGGCATGTCGATGCTCGACGTGGACGCGTATTGGCAGATGATTGTGAAGGGCGGCATTCTCGTGCTTGCCGTGTGGATCGACGTGGTGTCGGGCTCGAACCGCCGCTGAGAAAGCGTGGCGCGCACGATTGCAAACCTGCTGACGCCATGAAAATCATGACCGTGTTCTTGCATCGCGCGTGACACCGCGGCGTAATTTTTGCGGATGACTGCCACGCGCAGTTGCTCTCCTCGCGCGCGCCGAGCGCGCTCTCAGGGCGGGACTCATGTCCCGCCCTTTTTCTTTGCTGTGGCCGCTCGAGCATCTCGCACCGAGCGGCGCATGTTCGACGCGCCGGCGACCGTTTCCTGCCACAATCGTTCGCACCTGTGCAGGGCGGCATGCGCACGCGATACGTGCGATTCATGCCGTCCGCAAGGTCATCGTCAGCCACAGCACCGCGTCGTCGTGTTCCAGCGCGTGCTCGCCGATTTGTCGCTTTGCTGGTGCAACCGCTGCATGAGCGCTCGCGTTGCACCGAATCATGCCGCGAGGTTGTGCCAGCGTTTTGCCAACTTCGGCGGCGCGATTCCGAACCTCCGGAGACAAGCCGACCATGCCCACTCTTTGCGAAATTTGTAACTCCCGGCCTGCAGTCGCGCGCGTGACTGTCGTGCAAAACGGGCAGCGCAAGTCCATGTCGATCTGCGACTACGACTACCGCCAACTGATGCGTCACCAAAGCATGCTCAACCCGTTCGATTCGCTGCTGGGCGGCAGTGGCCTGTCACGCTTTTTCGGTGGACAAGGCGGCGAGGACGAGCACGACGACGAGGGGCACGACCTCGCCGCCGAGGTGCCGCGTGAATCCGTGGACGCGACCGATGCCTTCAGCGAGCAGACGCTCGAAATCCTGCAACGCGCCGCGGAAAAAGCCCATGAACTGCAGCGCAATGAACTCGACACGGAACACCTGCTGTACGTCCTGGCGGACACCGATGTTTGCGCCGCACTCCTGAAGGAGTTGAAGCTCTCGCCGCAGGACATCAAAGGCTATATCGATCAGCACGCGCAAAAGGGCACGGCTTCGCCCGATGCGCCCATCGACAAGATGACGATTTCGCCGCGCCTGAAAAAAGCGTTTCAGTTCGCGTTTCAGGCCTCGCGCGATCTCGGTCACTCGTACGTCGGCCCCGAGCATCTGCTGATCGGACTCGCCGCGGTGCCCGACAGCATTGCGGGCGCGCTGCTCAAGAAGTACGGCGTGACGCCCGAGGCGCTGCGCCAGAAGGTCGTGAAGGTCGTGGGCAAGGGCGCGGAAGACGGCCGCGTCGATGCGCCTACGGGCACGCCCACGCTCGACAAGTTCGGCCGGGACCTGACAGCCATGGCACGGCAAGGCAAGCTCGATCCGGTGCTGGGCCGCGCGCAGGAAATCGAGAGCACGATCGAAGTGCTCGCGCGGCGCAAGAAGAACAACCCGGTGCTGATCGGCGAACCGGGCGTGGGCAAGACCGCCATCGTGGAAGGGCTCGCACAGCGCATCGTCAATGGCGACGTGCCGGAGGTGCTGCGCGGCAAGCGGCTCGTGGAGGTGAACATCAATTCGATGGTCGCGGGCGCGAAGTACCGCGGCGAGTTCGAGGAGCGCGCGAAGCAGCTGATCGACGAAGTGACCGCGAAACACGACGAGTTGATCCTCTTCATCGACGAACTGCACACGATCGTTGGCGCGGGGCAGGGCGGCGGCGAAGGCGGACTCGATATTGCCAACGTGCTGAAGCCCGCGCTGGCGCGCGGCGAGTTGAGCCTCATTGGTGCCACGACGCTGAACGAGTATCAAAAGTACATCGAGAAAGACGCGGCACTCGAACGGCGCTTTCAGCCCGTGCTCGTGCCGGAGCCCACGGTCGAGCAAACCATCGTGATCCTGCGCGGTTTGCGCGACAAGCTCGAAGCCCACCATCAGGTGACCTTCGCCGACGACGCCTTCGTGGCCGCGGCCGAATTGTCGGATCGCTACATCACGTCACGCTTCTTGCCGGACAAGGCGATCGATCTCATCGACCAGGCAGCCGCGCGCGTGCGCATCGGTTCGACGTCGCGTCCCGCCGAGATGCAGGAACTCGAAGCGGAGATCGCGCAACTCAAACGCGAGCAGGACTACGCGGCTTCGCGCAAGCGCTTCGACGAGGCTAAGGGTTTCGAGGAGCGCATCAACGAGAAGCAGGCAAAGCTCGAAGAGCTGACCGAGGCGTGGCAGCGCAAGACGGGTTCGGAAACGCTCGAAGTCACGGTGGCGTCGATTGCCGAGGTCGTGTCGCGGCTCACTGGCATTCCGGTCGCGGATCTCACCCAGGAAGAGCGCCAGAAGCTGCTCAAGATGGAAGAGACGCTGCGCGAACGCGTGGTAGGCCAGGAAGATGCCGTGGTCGCCGTAAGCGACGCCGTACGTCTTTCGCGCGCCGGACTCGGTCAGTCGAACCGGCCGATCGCGACCTTCCTGTTCCTCGGGCCGACCGGCGTAGGCAAGACCGAGCTTGCGAAGGCGCTGGCGGAAACCGTGTTCGGCGACGAGCAGGCGATCATCCGCATCGACATGAGCGAGTACATGGAGCGTCATGCAGTGGCGCGGCTCATCGGCGCGCCGCCGGGCTACGTGGGCTACGACGAGGGTGGCCAGCTTACCGAGCGCGTGCGGCGCCGCCCGTACAGCGTGATTCTGCTCGACGAGATCGAGAAGGCGCACGCGGACGTCTACAACGTGCTGCTGCAGGTGTTCGACGACGGGCGTTTAACGGACGGCAAAGGTCGCGTAGTCGACTTCAGCAACACGATCCTGATCGCCACGAGCAACCTGGGCGCGTCGATCATCATGGACAACCTCGAGCGCCCGGAGAAGTCGCGGCTCGACGACAAGACGATCCGTGCCGAACTCATGAAGGTGCTCAAGGGGCACTTCCGGCCCGAGTTCCTCAATCGCATCGATGAGATCATCGTGTTTCATGCGCTCTCGCGCGAGAACATCCGCGCGATCGTGCAGATCCAGCTCGAGCGCGTGACGCGCACGGCGTCCGCGCAGGGCATCACGCTCTTGATGGGTCAGACGCTCGTCGATCATCTCGTGGAGGCCGGCTATCAGCCGGAGTTCGGTGCGCGCGAACTCAAGCGGCAGATTCGCCAGGAAGTGGAAACGCGCCTTGCCAAAGAGATACTCGGTGACGCGCTGCAGTCGGGCGATACCGTCGAGATCGGCTACGACAAGACGAACGATCAAGTCACGATCAGCAAGATCGCTGTGCCACCCGACGTGAAGGAGAGCAAGCCGGCGAAGAAGGCCAAGAAAACGGCGGCACCGCCTGTCGACGAAATCGCGAGCGAGATGGCCGCCGACGACATGGAAGGCGATCCACCGCCGCCGCCTCCGAAGAAGAGCGGCAAGGGCGGGGGCAAGGCGAAGCCTGTTTGATTGAGTGGAGCAACGGCTGGCGCACCGAAACGTGCGCCAGTTTTTTACGTTACGATTGATCTGGAATCCAGATTAACTCGTGGCGATACGCCACCACGTGGGCAGCAGCGCGCGCACGCCGGGCTGTGCGAAGCGGTCGTCCAGCAGGTGTACGACGCCGCGATCCTGCTCGGTGCGGATCACGCGCCCGGCGGCCTGCACGACCTTGCGCAGGCCCGGAATCAGGTAGGTGTAGTCGAAGCCGTCGCCGTAGAGCGTATCCATGCGTGCGCGCATCGCCTCGTTCACGGCGTTCACCTGCGGCATGCCGAGCGTCGCGATGAACGTGCCGATGAGACGTGTGCCCGGCAGATCGATGCCCTCGCCGAACGCGCCGCCCAGCACCGCGAAACCGATGCCGCAGCCGCCTTCCACGAAGCGCGCGACGAAGGCCTGCTGATCCGCTTCGTCCATGGTGCGCGACTGGAGCCAGACTTCCACCTCCGGATGGCGCGCCGCAAACGCATCGGCGGCTTGCTGCAGATAGTCGTAGCTGCTGAAAAAGCACAGATAGTTGCCGGGGCGTTCGACAAATTGCGCGGCCACGCGCCCGACCAGCGCTTCGAGCGAACGTCCGCGGTCCTTATAGCGCGTCGAGATATGGCGGGCGATGTGGACGTCGAGCTGCTCGGCGCGAAATGGCGTGTCGATGTCGACGCTCACCGTGTTGGCGGGCAGCCCGAGCATGTCGCTGTAGTAATGCGTGGGCGAGAGCGTCGCCGAGAAGAACGTGATGCTGTGTGCCGTGGCGATGCGCGGGCGCAAGGCATCCGCCGGCACGATGTTGCGGATGGCGATCGTGGAACGCGGGCGGCGCGCGTTCTGATGCGCCAATGGCGTGACGTCGAAGAGTGAATGCGTATCGAAGCGTTCGGCAATGCGCGTGAAGTGCAGGGCGTCGAAATAGAAGCGCTCGAGTTCGGGATCGCGCACGACCGCGGGTTCGGCGAGCTGGTCGCCGATCGCCCCGATCACGTCGCCAAGCGCAGCGACGAGGCCTTCGGGCAAGGTGTCGCTCGCGCGCCAGGCGCCGGGCAACACGGCGTTCTGCGCGTTCCAGTGCTTCTGCAGGCGCGCGAGCGCGCGCTTGAGCGGTGCGCTCGCGGCGCGGCGCACGGCGTCGATGCGCGTTTGCACGAGTTCCGCCGAATACATCGCGCGGGCGCGCTCGGGGAGGTTGTGGGCTTCGTCCACGAGCACGCTCGCGCGCCACTGATTGTGCGCGGCGAGCATAAAGAGCATGGCGCTCGCGTCGAACCAGTAGTTGTAGTCGCCGACGATCACGTCGCTCCAGCGCGCCAGCTCCTGGCCAAGGTAGTAGGGGCAGACGGCATGCTCGCTGGCGACATCGCGCAGTGCCGCGCGGTCGAGCCGCACGCGCTCGAGCGCCGCCGCGCGCGCGGCCGGCAGACGGTCGTAAAAGCCGCGCGCAAGCGGGCACGATTCGCCATGACATGCCGCTTCGGGATGCTCGCAAGACTTTTCGCGCGCGACGAGTTCGAGCACGCGCAGGGGCACGGGCGTTCGATGCGCTTCGGCGCTTGCTTCGTCTTGCGCGCTTGTCAGCGTAGCGAGCGCGTCGAGTGCCAACTGACGCCCAGAGCTTTTCGCGCTCAGAAATACGACCTTGTCGATTGCCGCGCGCGGGCACGCCTTCAACTGCGGAAAGAGCGTGCCGATGGTCTTGCCGATGCCGGTGGGCGCCTGCGCGAGCAGACAGCGTCCCTGCGTCGCCGCGCGCCAGACGGCTTCGGCAAGATCGCGCTGGCCGTGTCGAAACTGCGGATGCGGCAGGCACAGTGTGGCAAGCGCGGTATCGCGTGCGGCGCGGTGGGCGCTTTCCTGCTCGGCCCATGCAACGAAGCGACGACATTGAGTTTCGAACGCGGTGCGCAATTCCCGCGCGCTCGCATGCTCGACGAGCGCCGTCTCGCGCCCCGAACCGATGTCGTAGTAGACCAAAGCGAGTTCGAGCCCATCGAGGCCGAGTTTTTCGCAGAGAAGTGCGCCGTAGACGCGCAACTGCGCCCAGTGCAGCGCGCGCTGATTCTCGCGCATCGCATCGAGGTCGCCTCGATAGGTCTTGAATTCTTCGAGCCTGCGGCGCGCGGGATCGTAGCCGTCGGCGCGGCCGCGCACGCTCAGCGATTCGAACGTGCCGGAAAGCGCGATCTCGGTCTCGTAGCCGGGCGGGCGCCGCGCGGCGATGGCGGCGTGGCCGGCGCGGCCGTCGCTTGCGTCGGGCGAGGGCGTGAAGCGCAAGTCGAGGTCGCCGCGCTTCGCGGTGAACTCGCACAGCGTGCGCACGGCCACCGTGTAGCTCATGGCGCGGGCAGCGCCTGGGCGGCGTTTTCGACGGCTTCTTCTGCTTCTTCGGCTTCGTCGTGCAGGTTGGGCCAACGCACCTGCAATACGGAAACCGGCATGCCGTGCTGCACGCAATAGGCCAGCCAACGGCGCTGGTTGTCCTGCAAGCGGTCGCCGGGGCCTTTCACCTCGATCAGTTCGTAGCGCCGCTCGTGCGGCCAGAAGCGCACGAGATCGGGCAGACCCGAGCGGTTCGCGACGGGTTCGCGCAGCAGTCGCTCGAACCACAGGCGCAGATGAGCGGCGGGGAAGCAGTCGAGGGCGAGCGTGAGCAGTTCGTCACTCAATGCGGGCCACGCGACGAACGGTGACTGGATGCCGGATTTTTCCGCATAGCGGCGCACAATCGACTCGCGGTAGGCGAGCGTTTCGAGTTCGGCGAGACATGTTTCGAACTGCGAAGCACGTCGTGCGACGAAGTCGGCGGCGTGCAGGTCGGCGGGGCCGCGCTGGAACGGGTGGAAGAACGCGCCTGGCATCGGCGCGAACAGCGCGGGCCAGCAGAGCAGGCCGAAGAGCGCGTTGATCAGCGTGTTCTCGACATAGAACACGGGCGCTTGCGGCGTGGCGAGCTCGATGCGCGTGGCTTCCTCGACGCGCAGTGGGCCAGGCGCCGCGGGCAGCGCGAGTTCGAGCTGCGCGAACCCCGGCCCGGCGCTCGTCTTCGACTTCGCCCGGGTGCGCGCGAGACGCCCGAGCGTGCGCGCCGCGCGCTGCGCTTCCTCTTCGTTCGCGGGCGCATCGGCAATGGTCTGCGCGAGCGCCAGCGCTTCCTCGCGTCGGTTCAGTTGTTCGAGCACACGCACGCGGCGGTAACGCGATTCAGGGTGAGCGCAGTCGAGATAAGCGCGCCACGCGAGTTCGGGTTCGCCCGCGCGCTCGGCGGCGAGCCCCGCGGCGTGACGCAGCTTGTCGTGGCGAGCGCGCAGCCAGGCGTTCGCTTGCGTGCGCGGGGCCAGCGCGTCGAGTGCTGCGAGTGTTGCGGTGATGGCGCCGGCAGCGTCGAAGTCCTGGGTGTCGGCGGCGCTCTCGAGTCCGTCGCGGCAATCGCGCAGCGCCAGATACGCGTCGATGTCCTCGCGTCGCTGGAACGCACGCGAGGCGTGATCGAAGGGCACGCTTTCGTAGCGAAAGACGCCGAGGTCGGCGAGCACGAACTCCGACCAGTCCTGATGCAGGTTGCCGAAGAACATCAGGCGCAGGCGCTCGCAGAGCGGGGCGCTCGCGAACAAAAGCACAGTGTCGGACGAGGCCGGGAACCACGCACGCCAGTCGCGCGGTTCGGGCGCGGCGGCATAGTGTGCATCGAGCGCCTCGAGCGTTGCCGCGCGCGTGGCGCGAGCTTCGAGCGCGATGCCAAGACGCTCGGCGAGCGCTTGCAGTTCGGCTTTCGTCACGAGCGCGGCGAGCGCGCCGAGATCGAGTGCGGGCGCGTCGTCGAGCCAACCCGCCGCGACGAGCGGTGCCGCAGCCGCGCGCGGGCAGCCGATCTCGTCGTACGCGAGCCGGCTGGCGCGAAAATAGGGACCCTTACGCATCAGCATGCGCACGAAGAGCGCGCGAGATGCTTGCGGCACCTGCACGAATTCGTCGGCGAAGCGGCGCTCGGCGTCGTCGAACAGGTCGGCGCAGCGCGCGTCGAGCCACGCTAGCGCACGCTCGAAGTTCGCGAGGTAATAGAACGGATCGGGAGAGTCGGGAAGCACGCGTGGCACTGTACGGATATACAGCAGCGATGATAGCAGGGTCGCAGGTGGGCGCGAGCGCCGTCAGGGATTCCCCGCCCCGTACGCTACAATTGCCGCAGCCTGAAAATCGGATGAGCGATGAACACACGTAACGCATGCTTCGCCGGCCTCGCGGCCGCCGTCACCCTGCTCGCGGGATGCGCGGCGCAGTACCGCAACACCAGCGCCTGCGAAGAGGCGATGCGTAGCCGCCTTGCCGAGGCGACGCTCGGCGACCTTAAGGTCACGCATAGCGCGACGACGTATCGTGGCGCCCGTGTGGTGGTCGAAGGGCAGCTCGAGAACGGCGCGGCTTCGGCCGCCGTGGTCGCCTCGGCGCCGTCGGCGTCGGCGGCGTCGGCCGCATCGGCCGCATCGGCGGCGGCGTCCACCACGGCGCAGGGCGCCAACGAGGCGCCCACGGTCACGGCGCCGATGGTGCAGGCGGCGGCGCTGCCCGGCACGATTTCGGTTCCCACCGCTCCGGTCGCCCAAGGCGGCACGCCAGAGGGCAAGCCGACCACGCCGGTCGCCGCGCTGGTCGCAAAGCTTGGTATCAAGAAGGCCGTCGGCACACCGGCGGCCGCGGAGTGCACCTTCAACGAGTCGGGCCTCGCGACGTTCCGCTGGCTCGCGCCGCCTAAGCTCGCGAAGACCACGCCCGACCCGAACGCCTCGAACGATTAAAACGAACGCACGCTGCTCGCCGTGGCGTTGCTACGGCAGCACCCGTCGTTGGCGCATTCTGCGCTCATGAAGGCCTCGCATGAGGCCTTCGTCGTTTGTGGCTGACAAGGCTTGGGTGATCGCCGGCGCGCTCAAAACGCGAAGAATGGTCCGCTGCCTGCAGGCGTGTCCTGCAAGGCGATCGCCGTGAACACGCGGCGCCCGAAGAAGAACGGCAGTCCCCAGCCGAACGCGCGACCGTTGTAGCCAGCGAGATTGCTGAAGGCCCAGTTGCCGGTGGCGAGCAGCGTCGTCGAGCTTGCGACCGCGAAGGTCACGGAAGCGCCCACACCGTCGATGCCGGCTATCGTCGCACCGAGGCTGACCGGCGAACTCGGGCAATACCAGAACCCGCAGCGCGTCATCGTCGGGCTGTTGAAGTACAGCGCGTTCGAGCCCGTGTCGAGGTAGCTCAGCGAGTAGACCGTGCCGTCCGATGTCGTCGTCTTCACATAGCCGGTGCCCGAGTTCGCGCGCAGCACCGTCGCGCTGCCGAGCGCGTTGTTCGCCTGCGTGCCGATGCCGAAGATCATCGACCCCCTCACCCCGGACGCGCCGCTGTCGGCCAGGGGCGGCAGGTCGATGATCACGCCGTTGTTGTCGGTGGCAAAGCCCGCCACCGGGTTGCTGACCTGTTGCGCAAGCGGTTGCGCGCTCGCCGTGCAGCCGCTCGCGCGGCAGGCGTAGTACCACGGCGTGGCTGCCGCCCTGACGCAGGACACGCCGCAATCGGCGCTGAACGGCCCGACTCCGAGAATGCCGTTCGAGCGCAGCGTGGCGGCGCTGTTCATCGCGAGGCCGCTGCCGGCGCAGCCGTCCGGCGCTGACGCGGGCACGGCCGGGTCGGCGATCAACTGGATCGGCAGCGAAGCGGCAGTCTCGCCCGCGAGCTTCACGTCGGCGCTGCGCACCGTGCCCCACGTGTAGCCCGTGCCGAACACGGCGCATTCGCCGGCGATGTCGGCCCCCGCACCGGCTGGCACGGGGGGCAGCGAGAAGCCTGCCGGCAGCGCCGAAGCGAGCAGGCGCAGGCCTTGGGAGCCGGTATCGACCTGGACGTTGTCGACGCTCGTGCAGTCCGCGGTGCCCGGCACGCAGACCGTGACGCTCGTCATCAGCATGTTGTGCGTCGAGGTGGGCGTCGGGCCCACCGTGACGGCCACGACATTGGGCGTGGTCGATTGCGGAATCGTGCGGCTCGTGCCGGCGGTCGACGGCGCGCTCGAGGGAGTTTAGGCGCTGGCGGGTTCCGCGGCGCCTGTGCTCGCGGACGCGGTTCCGGCATCGCCGCCACCGCACGCGGTGAGCGCGGCGCAAAGCGAGAAGAGCGCGAGGGGGGCGACGAGGGCGAGGCGCCGGGAGCGGGCCTTCATTGGAGATCCCCGACGCTCACGCCAGCGGGAAGTGCGGCGGGCAGCCACGCGCGTCCCACGTAGGCGCGCATGTGGCCGGCCGTCTCGACCACGACCTGAGCGCCGTCCACGCGCGCAGCGTGCAGGCCGTTGCGGCCGGTGGCGTGAAGCGCCGCGGCGGCGCTGCGCCAGTCGGCTGCGTAACGGCCCAGTAGCGCCCCCACGTTGGGCTGAGCCGGCCCCTGCCACGTGTACGCGAAGACCGTCCCGGCCGCGCTGCCCACATAGGCGTTGATGGTCGTGCCGTTGTCGTCGACGTAGCTGACGACGCGGCCGGCGCCGCCACCGATGCTGCGTTGGGCGGCGCCGGCCGGTACGGTCGCGGTGTCGCCGAGCGCGGCCCGGGCCGGCGCGGCGGCGAAGCCGAGGCAATTGAGCGCGCAGGCGAAGGCTGCGGCGCGGCCCGCCTGGGTGAGGCTGCAAGTTTTCATGACGCTCTCCGGTCCTGCTATTTACGAATCTTTTTTGAGATTTCGAGATGAAATTAGCACCAGGGTCGTTCTTGCGAGCGTCCCAGGCCGGGAGGGCGGCACAGCGCAAAGCAGCGTTTGCGCGTGGGGAGGAGTTAATGCGTTGATCCAAAAGGAAATTGGCGGCTTTTCAGTAGGTTCGCCGCGCCGGATCGAATGTGGATGAATGTTAAGGCGCGGTCGGTCTGGAGTGCCGCGACCGCGGTTCGGCGCGCGTCGCCGCTGCGGATATCGGGCCTGGATTGCGTGCCACCCCGTGGTTTTTGCACAGCGGGCCGCCGGACCGGTAAAATGTTTGGTTGATCCACGGAAACTGGCCGTGGCGTAGCCGAAGGGATTACCCGAACATGAGTGATTTTCATCAACGTCTTGCCGCACGCGCGCTCGCGCTTCTGATGGCGGGCGGGCTGGTCGCCGGCTGCAGCTCGCCGACGCCAGGCAAGATCGATTACCGTAGTGACGCCAAGGCGAAGCAGTCCTCGCTCGCTGTGCCGCCGAACATGCTCGACGAAGCGTCCGACCAGCGCTCGCTCGCGCCGCAGGGCGGCGAAACCTCGCTGTCCTCGCTCAAGCAGACCCAGGCCGCCGCGCCGCAGTCCGACGAGGCCCAGGTGGTCCCGCAGGTGCCGGGCATGCATATCCAGCGTGACGGCACGGAAAGCTGGCTCGTCATCGACAGCCGCACGCCCGAGCAGGTCTGGGCGCAAGTGCGCCGCTTCTGGCAGGAACAGGGCTTCCTGCTCGTGGTCGACCAGCGCGACAAGGGCGTGATGGAAACGGACTGGAACGAAACCCATCCGAAGATCAGCGACGGCCTCATCCGCAACACGCTCTCGTGGGCCACGGGCAACTCGTACGTGACCGCCGAGCGCAACAAGTACCGCACGCGCCTCGAAACGTCGCCCAGCGGCGGCACCTATGTGTTCATCAGCCAGAAGGGTCTGAGCGAACAGCTCTCGGGCACCAACAACGACACCAGCAAGTGGGTGCCGAAGCCCAACGATCCCGCGCTCGAAGCCGAGTACCTCAAGCGCCTCATGATGACGCTCGCGAACGCGAAGCCGGGCGTGCCCGACGCGCAGGTCGCGGCCGAAGCCGACGCCAAGGCCAACAGCAAGGGCACCGACGCGAAGTCGAAGGCTCCGGACGCCGCTGCGGCCGCCATGGCCGCGCAGAACGTCGCGGCCGTGGGGCAGCAATCGGGCAGCGGCTCGTCGAACGCGCAGGGCACGTCGGGTCAGTACACCTCGTCGGAGCTCACGCTCGGTGAGCCGTACGACCGCGCATGGGTGCGCGTGGGCATCGCGCTCGACCGCGCCAACTTCACGGTGGACGATCGCGACCGCACGAAGGGCATCTACTACGTGCGCTATGTCGATCCGAAGGACCACAGCTCGGACGAGCAGGGCTTCTGGAACCAGATCTTCCACGGCCGCAAGGAAAAGACCGCGAAGCAGTACAAGCTCAACGTACGCGCCGTGACGGACAACCAGACGCGCGTCGCGATCGTGGACGACAGCGGCCAGATCGACTCGTCGCGTCCGGCGCAGGAGATCATGAGCCTCGTGGTCGACGAACTGCACTAAGCATTGCGCGCACGCTCGAGCCAGCGTTGTCTGGCTCAAGGCCGCAAAAGAAAACCCGCCTGCGCATCGCCGCGCAGGCGGGTTTTTTCATGCCCGCGCGCGAGCCGTATTCAGTGCGGAATCATCCAGGTGAGCACGTTCTGCTGCAGCCACACGAGGATGCCGAGCAACACGGTCAACAGGATCGAGTGCTTGAACGTCTTCGCGAACACAATGCCTTCCTGGCCCTTGAGGTCCGTGGTGGCGACGCCCGTCGCGATGTTTTGCGGCGAGATCATCTTGCCCATGACGCCGCCCGACGAGTTGGTCGCCGCCATCAGGATGGGGTTGAGATTGAGCTGTTTCGCGGCTACCACCTGGAGGTTGCCGAACAGCGCATTGCCCGAGGTGTCGCTGCCCGAAAGGAACACCGCGACCCAGCCGAGGAAGGCCGAAACGAGCGGGAAGAACGCGCCGACCGAAGACACCGCGAGACCCAGCGTATAGGTGAGGCCCGAGTAGTTCATGAGGAACGCGAGCCCGACGATGGTCGCGACCGTGAGGATGGCGATGCGCGTCTGCACCCAGGTATCGACGATCGCGACGCCGAAATCGGCGGGCTTCAGGCGCACGACGAACGCGGTGATGATCGCCGCGACGAGAATCGCCGTGCCGGTGGCGAGCGGCTGGAAGTCCCAGATCGCGCCATAGGGCGTGTTGTAGAGCGTGATGTAGACGGCCTTGTCGAGGCCCGGCCACGGCACCTTCACCTCGCCGATCGTGAAGACCCGCGCGACGGTCCAGATGATCACGACGGCCGCGACGATGATCCACGGATACCAGCCCTGCGCGCCCGTCACGGCGCCGCGCGCTTCCTTCGCGCGATCGACCTTGATGGCGAAGCGAGGATCGGGCGCGGGCTTCCACACGCGCAGGAACAGGATGGTGAGGATCAGCGAGACGAGCGACGAGAGCACGTCCGTGAGGCTGTAGTTGATGAAGTTGGCGGTGATGAACTGCGTGAGGGCGAAGCTGCCGCCCGAGACGAGCAGCACCGGCCAGATGCGCAGCATGCCGCCCATGCCCGCGTAGATCGCGATGACATAGAACGGCAGCAGCAAGGCGAAGAACGGCAACTGGCGGCCGACCATTTGACCGAGCAGATCGGCGGGCAGGTGCGTGACCGCGCCGAGCACCGTGATCGGCACGCCGAGCGCACCGAACGCAACAGGCGCCGTGTTGAAGATGAGCGTGAAGGTCAGGGCCTCGAGCGTCGGGAAGCCGAGCATGATGAGCAGCGAACTCGTGATGGCGATTGGCGTGCCGAAGCCGGAAATCCCTTCGAACAGCGCGCCGAACGAGAAGCCGACCACGACGAGCACGATGCGCCGGTCGTTGGGCAGATTGTCGAGCAACCACATGCGAAACGCCGCGAAGCGGCCCGAGCGCAGCGCGATGTTGTAGAGCAGGATCGCCGTGACGACGATCCACATCACCGGCCAGAGTGCGAACACCACGCCCGCGAGCACCGAGCTGATCGCGAGATTGACCGGAAACTGCCAGCCGGCGATCGCGACGATCAGACCGACCACGAGCCCCGCGAGCGAGGCTTGCCATGCGGGCCGCCGCGCCCAGCCGAGCAGGGCGAGTACGGTGAGAATCGGCAGCACGGCGATCAGAAACGAAAACAGCAGCGAATTGCCGATGGGGGTCAACAGCTGGTGGAACATCACGTCTCCTTTATGCTGGTTCGTTATCGGCGCAGCAGTGCGGCAGCATGCGCCGGGGCGCGTCGTCGGCTGTGGAGTTCAGGGCCCGGCCAGGCGGCCGAGTTAAGGCGGTGCTTCAATCCCCGCTAGCCCACTTGGAGGATAGATAACGAGACGGGAGCGTCAAGGAGGGAAAGTACGGTCCGGCACCGTTTTGTGGCGCAGTTCGCGGCGTGGCTGGGTGCGTGAACATCAGTGATGCCAGTGCCTGCCGCCGCCCCAGTAGCCGAAGCCGAAAGAGACGGCGGGCGCGCCCCAGCCCCAGCCGTACGCAGGGTAAGGGTAGTACGCGGGATAGGTCGCGGGGTAGACCGCTGGATATGCTGGATAGGCCGGCCACGCAGGCACGGCGATCGCAACCGGCGGCGAGGGATAGAGCGGTCCCGGATACTGCGCGTCGGGCACGGCGGCAGGCGCGGGGTTCGGCGCCGTTTGCACGACCGCGGTTTCCTGCTGGGTGGCGGCGACGGGCACGGTGCCGTAGTAGTAGAGCGGGTAGCCGTAGGGGGCGTAGTAGTAGCAGCCGGAAAGCGCGGGGAGCGCGCTCGCGGCGGCGATCACAAGCACAGACGGACGTTTCATGGCGGGCTCCGCGAGTGGCGAACGGCCGCGCAGGATGATCGCCATCGGGCTCGGGCCGTCTGATTCGTTCGAGCTTACGCCGTACCAACGCGCTTTGCGTCGTGCTTCGTTAACAGAATATTTCACGTAGCCGTGCCGCTGCGACGACATCGACCCAAGCAAACGCGGCGCAGCCCGTGAGGGTCTGCGCCGCGCATCCTTCCCTGATGCACGCCGTGGATGGCGTGTTGCCTGTCGTGTCGTTTCTGCTCTGTGCCGTCGCTTCGATCGTGCAGCCCGTCGTGCAGCCGCATCGTCGATCCGTACTGGCGCTAACGCTTACTTGCCCACCTGATTGCCGATCACGCCACCCACCGCTGCGCCGCCCACGGTCGAGAGCGCATTGCCGCCGATCGCCGCGCCGGCCACGCCACCCACGCCCGCGCCGATCACCGTATCGCGGTCGCGTCTCGACATGTTGTCGCAAGCGCCAAGACTGCCCAGCACGGCGATGAGTGTCGTCACCGTGAATAGCGTGCGTGCACGTTTGAGCGTATTCATTTTTCGACTCCCTACGCATGATGCGTTCGAGTGTGCGGTGCGGCGCGCGCTGGCACGCACGCTGCGCCTTCGACACCCTCATGCTAGCCACGCGACCCGTATCAGGGTGTGTGCGCTTGTCAGAGAGTTGTGGGAATCGTTAGTAAATGTTTCGGCGGGCGGCGAGCGCCCGCCGGGGCGTAGTGAGCCCTGAGTCAGCCCGAAGTCAGCGCTTACTGGCGCTGATAGATTTCGGCGCCTTGCTTGATGAACTCGACCGCCTTCACTTCCATGCCCTTCTTGAGGGCCTCGTCGTCGCTCACGCCTTGCCTGGCCGCGAAGTCGCGCACGTCCTGGGTGATCTTCATCGAGCAGAAGTGCGGGCCGCACATCGAGCAGAAGTGCGCGACCTTGGCCGAGTCCTTCGGCAACGTTTCGTCGTGGAACTCGCGCGCCTTGTCCGGATCGAGGCCGAGGTTGAACTGGTCTTCCCAGCGGAACTCGAAGCGCGCCTTCGACAGTGCGTTGTCGCGCACCTGCGCGCCTGGGTGACCCTTCGCGAGATCGGCCGCATGCGCCGCGAGCTTGTACGTGATGATGCCTTCCTTCACGTCGTCCTTGTTGGGCAGGCCCAGGTGTTCCTTCGGCGTGACATAGCAGAGCATGGCCGTGCCGAACCAGCCAATCATCGCAGCGCCGATGCCCGAGGTGATATGGTCGTAGCCCGGCGCGATGTCGGTGGTGAGCGGCCCGAGCGTGTAGAAGGGCGCTTCCTTGCACCAGTCGAGCTGGAGATCCATGTTCTCTTTGATGAGCTGCATCGGCACGTGGCCCGGGCCTTCGATCATCACCTGCACGTCGTGCTTCCACGCGATCTGCGTGAGCTCGCCAAGCGTCTTCAGTTCGCCGAGTTGCGCTTCGTCATTGGCGTCGTAGATCGAGCCGGGACGCAGGCCGTCGCCGAGCGAGAAGCTCACGTCGTATGCCTTCATGATTTCGCAGATCTCTTCGAAATGCTCATAAATGAAGGACTCCTTGTGATGTGCGAGACACCACTTGGCCATGATCGACCCGCCGCGCGAGACGATGCCCGTCATGCGGTTCGCGGTGAGCGGCACGTATTGCAGGCGCACGCCCGCGTGAATCGTGAAGTAGTCCACGCCCTGCTCGGCCTGCTCGATGAGCGTGTCGCGGAACATTTCCCACGTGAGGTCTTCGGCTTTGCCGTTGACCTTTTCGAGCGCCTGGTAGATCGGCACCGTGCCGATCGGCACCGGCGAGTTGCGGATGATCCACTCGCGCGTTTCGTGAATGTGCTTGCCGGTCGAGAGGTCCATGACCGTGTCGCCGCCCCAGCGGATCGCCCACGTCATCTTATCGACTTCTTCGCCGATCGACGAAGTGACCGCCGAATTGCCGATGTTCGCGTTGATCTTCACGAGGAAGTTGCGGCCGATGATCATCGGCTCGCTTTCCGGGTGGTTGATGTTCGCCGGAATGATCGCGCGGCCGCGCGCGATTTCGTCGCGCACGAACTCGGGCGTGATTGCCTTGAGCGCGTTCTCGCCGAAAGCGGCTGCGCCGAACGCCTGGCCCGGATGCTGGCGGCCCATCATCGCCGCGAGCTTCGCGCCGTTCGGGCCACTCGCCTTGAGGCTTTCCAGATACTCGGCGCGGCGCTGGTTCTCGCGAATCGCGATGTATTCCATCTCCGGCGTGATGATGCCCTGACGCGCGTAGTGCATCTGCGTGACGTTCTTGCCGGCCTTCGCGCGGCGCGGCGTGCGGTGCAGGCCGGGGAAGCGCAGTTCGGCAGTCGCGGGGTCGGCGGCGCGCTCGCGGCCGTATTCGGAGGAGAGGCCCGGCAGCGCTTCGGTGTCGCCGCGCTTTTCGATCCAGCC
This sequence comes from Paraburkholderia sp. BR10872, assembly GCF_040965835.1. NCBI lineage: Bacteria > Pseudomonadati > Pseudomonadota > Betaproteobacteria > Burkholderiales > Burkholderiaceae > Paraburkholderia > Paraburkholderia sp. BR10872. Next base: position 57,871 of record NZ_JBFRCN010000027.1, on the reverse strand, counting down.
CTGACGCAGCGCAGGCAGGCCCTCACGAATGTCGATCTTCGCTTCAGGGTCGGTGTACGGACCCGAGGTGTCGTAGACGTAGATCGGCGGATTCTTCTCGCCGCCGAAGCCCGTGGGCGTATCCGCCTGCGTGATCTCGCGCATCGGCACGCGGATATCGGGCTGCGAACCGGTCACGTAGATCTTGCGGGAATTGGGCAGCGGCGCGATCGCGGCTTCGTCGACGTGCGCGTTGGCGGAAATGAACTTCGGATTCGCGTTCATGCGTCTCTCTCTCCATGCAAAGCAAAGTGGGAACAGCGGCTTAGCAGGAGACGAGACGGAACGTGGACGGACTTCGCTGTGATGAGGTGAGGCGCTGAGCGATGTTGCGAAGTCCGGACGCTTCCCTGCGCTGGCATTATCCAGATCAGGTTCAAAGGGTATTTCTCACCCGCGAAATACGCTGCACGACTTTCGTTCGATGCGGCGCATGACGCAGGACCCCCGCGTAAGCAAGGCCAAACGATACACCGCGCTGCGACGATCTGGCAAGTGCCATCTCGCGCGCGATGTGCCAGGCGCGGGGTGTCGCGATGTGTAGTATGGGCCGAGCTTACAGCGTGAAATCCTTCGAAGCTTCCGGCTGAAACAGGATGCGCTCGATCTTCAGCGTTTCGACCGCGCCGCCCGGCGTCGTGAAGCGCACGGTGTTGCCGCGCTTCGCGCCGAGGAGCGCGAGACCCGCGGGTGAGAACACGTTCAGGCGCCCGGCGTCGACGTTCGCCTCATGCGGATAGACGACGGTGTACGTGAGGGATGCGCCGTTACGCTCGTCCACGAGCGTGACCTGCGAGTTCATCGTCACGACGTTGGCGGCCATGTCGCGCGATTCCACGATCACGGCGTGTTCGAGGAGTTCGTCGAGCATGGCCTGGCGCGCGGGCGCGGCGCCGGGTTCCGCGGCGCATTTTTCGAGGCGGGCGACATCGAGTTCGGTGAAGTAACGGATTTTCTTCGACATGGCAGTCTTCCTTGCGGTCCAGAAAAGATTCGAGGTAACGGCGAGGGCTGGGAGCGAACTCGCGCAATCGGGCGCGGGCCGCAGCGGGGCGTAACGGCGGTGTAACGGATCGGCCCGGAGCCCGACCGACCGGCTCCGATGGGTTGGGGAGGCGGTTCAGTGCGGACGCCGGGCGGCGTAAAGCGGAGCGGAGAGAGTAGCTAGGGCGCGCGCTCGGGTGTCGAGAGGCCACGGCGCGGTTCGCTCGCGCTCGGCGCGTACGCGTGCCGACGCGCCGCGCAAATGACGCGGCGGCAAGGCGAATACGGGACGCGAAACGAGCGAAAGCATGGCGAGCGGCGTGTATGAAATCCGGTTGGTGAAAGTTAAGCGAAAGGTTTTGTCATGCTAGCACGGTCTTCCCAGCGCGGCGCAACGCGGCCGTTACACGGCAATATGGTGCGCGATCCGCGGTCCTCGCTTGCGCCGCTCACACTGTGACGCGCACGCAACGAATCGCTGCGCATAAAGCATCCTGAAAGCATCCGCAACACCCGGCGTTGTTGCATAATGCGCTTCGCCCGTCCCGGGTGTCCTTCGTACTCCGTCTTTTTTCGCGTTTTTGCGCATCTGCACCATGCCGTCGAGCTTCACACGTCCCGCCACCTTGCTGCCGGGGCGCCCGCGGTCCTGCCTTTCACCTGCCGCGGTGAATTGACGATGCCTCCCCGTTTGCCTTTCCACGTGAACACTCAATCTTTTTTCGCCGGGGCCCACCAGGTCGCAGCCGCGCTATGGCGTTTCGCGCGCGCCGTGCGACTGCCGCAATCGCGCACCGGGCGCGTCGCGCTCTCGCTCGCCGTCGTCTACTTCGTTTGGGGCTCGACGTATCTCGGCGTGAAAGTCGCGCTCGATTCTTTCCCGCCGCTCCTGCTTTCCGGCTTGCGCAATCTGCTCGCCGGGATCGGCCTGTTCGTCTTCGCCATGCGCCGGCGGCCCGTCATGCCGACGCTGCTCGAAGTGCGCAACGCGGGCGTGGTGGGCACGCTGCTCGTGGGCCTGTCGAGCGGCATGCTCGCCTACGGCATGCGTACCGTGGGCACCGGCAAGGCGGCCGTGATGGTCGCCACGGTGCCGCTCTTTGCGACCGTGATCTCGGCGGTCACCGGGCGGCGCGTGGCAAAGGCCGAATGGGCCGCGGTCGCGCTCGGCCTCGTCGGCATCGCCATCCTGAGCCACGGCGGCGCCGCGGCCGGCTCGGCGGGCGGCAGCCTCGCGATTCTGTGCGGCGCGCTCTTCTGGGCAATCGGCGCGCATCTGGCGGGCAAGCTCACGTTGCCGACCGATCTCTTCGTCGCGACGGCGCTGCAGATCGGCCTGGGCGGCGCCATTTCGACGACGGTCGCGTGGATCAGCGGCGAACGCATGGGCGAGTTGCATTTCCTGCCGCTCGTGGCGTTTCTCTACCTGCTTTTCATCGGCACGATGGCGGCCTACGTCGCTTATGGCTACCTGATCCGCCATACCAGCCCGCTCGTCGCGAGCAGTTGCATGTACGTGAATCCCGTTGTTGCCGTCGCACTCGGCGCGCTGCTGCTCGGCGAGCCGGTCACAAGCGCAACCGTTGTCGCGACCGTGCTGATTCTCGGCAGCGTGGGTCTGTCGTTCCTGTTCGACGACCGCCGCCGCACTGCCTGAGTTCATCCTGCCTTCGCGACGCGCCTCGCGTCATCGCGCCGCGTTGCGCGCGCGGCCGCTGCGCATGTGAGGCGCACAGCGGCCGCGACTTCGTCGTTCACCGGTGATTGATGCCGGTAGCGTACGTACGGGCTACGCGCACGCGTTAGCCGTCATTCCGGCGCCTTTACCGTTTGCCGGACACTATTTTGCCTTTTCCGCCGAATTCGTGAGGGCGTGGCCGCCTGCGGAAACGTCCTCGCCGGCACCCGCCATCGTGTTGCAGGCCGAGAGCGCTGCCAGCGATGCGGTAACGAGAAAGAGGGCAATCAGGCGTTTCATGAGGAAGTCCTCCACGGTGTCAAAGGAGGTCACTCTCCAGCATGTCGCGTGCCCGGTCATTTGTGCCGCCATGCGTCTGCGTGTGCGCAGGCGTCGGGTCCGCGGCTTGCGCTAGCGCTGACGCAGGCGCGACATAGCGCAGCACATCCGCCCACAAGGAGGACTACGCCATGCTTCACTACGCCATCGTGTTTTTCATCATCGCGATCATCGCCGCCGTGTTCGGCTTCACGGGAATCGCTGCGGGCGCGGCCGAAATCGCCAAGATCCTGTTCTATATCTTCCTCGTGGTCTTCGTCGTCACGTTGCTGCTAGGCGTGATGCACCGATGACGCGCGCATGCGAAACCCAATCCCACTCATGCATGTCATGTTCGAAGGAGAGTCAGATGTCGAAGACACACGCTTCGTTTGAGTTCGATCTCAAGCGCGTACGCGATGAGGCGCGCCGCAATCTCGACCAGGGGCCGGTCACGTCGGACTACCCCGCGAATCGCGAGACCGTGCTCAAGTTGCTCAACGATTCGCTCGCCACGGAGCTCGTGTGCGTGCTGCGCTACAAGCGGCACCATTTCATGGCGAAGGGCATCGAGTCCGAGTCGGTGGCGGCCGAGTTTCTCCAGCACGCGACCGAGGAGCAGCAGCACGCCGATATGCTCGCGGCCCGTATCGTGCAGCTAGGCGGCGAGCCAGACTTCTCGCCGGCAACGCTGCTCGAGCGCTCGCACTCGGAATACAAGGAGGGGGTCGACCTGAAGGACATGATCCGCGAGAATCTGATCGCGGAGCGCATCGCCATCGAGAGCTATCGCGCGATCATCAATTATCTCGGTCATGACGACACCACGACGCGACGCATCTTTGAGGAAATCCTCGCGACGGAGGAAGAGCACGCCGACGATATGACCGATTTGCTGTATGCGAGCAAATAACGCCTGACGCCAGCCCTCAGGAAGAAGTCCGCGCGCCCGCGCCCATGCGCGGGCGCGTTGCATGGTGAATCCAGCCGGCGAGCGCCGTGAATGCGATGCCCGCCGCGCACACGCCGATCCAGCCGAATGCGTGCCACGCGGTTACGCCCACGGCGGAACCGGTCGCGCCGCCAATGAAGTAGCAGACCATGAACACCGTATTCACGCGGCTGCGCGCCTCGGGGCGCAGCGCGTAGATGCGCGACTGATTCGAGATCTGCGCGGCCTGCACGCCCACGTCGAGCACGATCACGCCGATCACGAGGCCAATCAGGCTCGTGCCGGAGAATGCGAAGATCACGAACGCGAGCGCCATCAGCGCGATCGACATCGTGATGACAGCGCGCGGCCCGCGCTTGTCGGCGGAGCGGCCCGCCATCGGCGCGGCCAGCGCGCCCGCCGCACCGACGATGCCGAACAGGCCCGCCGCCTGCGGCCCGAGATGGAACGGCTCGCCCGCGAGCAGCAGCGTGAGCACGGGCCAGAAGAGGCTGAACGCGGCGAAGAGGCAGGCGCCGGTCGCCGATGCTTCACGCAGTCCGGGCAGCTCCAGCACGAGATGCCACATCGAGCCGAGCAGCTTGCCGTAGCCGAGCGTCGAGGTCGGCTGGCTCTTCGGCAACTTTTTCACGATGACGAGCGCGAGCGCGAGCAGCGCGACGATCGACGCGCCGAATACCGCGCGCCAGCCGAAGTACTGACCGACGAAACCGGCCGCCGTACGCGCGAGCAGGATGCCGAGCAAGAGGCCGCTCATCACCGTGCCCACCGCGTGGCCGCGCGCCTCGGGCGGCGCGAGTTCCGCGGAAAACGGCACGGCCTGCTGCGCGATGGTGGAGAGGATGCCGATCGCGAGGCTCGCGCCGACCAGCACGGCAAGCGAGGGCGCCGTGGCCGCGACGAGCAGCGCGACGCACAGGCCGGCGGTTTGCAGCAGGATGATGCGGCGGCGGTCGTAGCGGTCGCCGAGCGGCGCGAGCAGCAGCATGCCCGCTGCGTAGCCGAGCTGGGTGCCGGCCGGCACGGCGCCGATCCACGCGGCGCCGGCCGGGAAGCTCTGGCGGAAATCGTCGAGCAGCGGCTGGTTGAAGTAGATGTTCGCGACCGTGACGCCCGCGATGGTCGCGAGCAGGAGCAGCAGGCCGCGCAGCGACTGGCTTGCGCCAGCGGTTGCGGAATCAGGTGTGGACATGTGCGATGCGGGCGGCGCCCGGTGATGCGAAAGGCAGGCTTCGAGCGTGCCGATCATACCGGAGCGCGCACAATCGCGCTGGCGGCCCGGGAGCGCGCCGCCTGTCGCGCTTTCAGGCAATCAGCTTGCCCGAGGGCTCGTAGAACGGATACGGTCCGTCGAATGGATCGACGTAGCCATGATGCGTGACGATCCCGCCCCGCGGATCGTAGCGATGCATCGCGAAGGCGGGCGGCTCCAGCGTGAAGGTGGAGGGCGCATCGGGTGCGAGGTCGAGTGTGACCTGGTGGGCCGGCGCCGGCACGGCCGCAGCGATCGTGCCGCCGAAGCGCACGAACATGGGCCGGTGCACGTGGCCGCACAGCACGCGCTCGACGTTGGGATGGTGCGCCACGAGCGCTTCGAGCGCCTGCGCGGCACTGTCGTCGAGCCGAATCGCATCCATGTGGCCGATGCCGCAGTCGAACGGCGGGTGATGGAGTGCGACGATCACGGGCTTGCCGCGCGCCGCATCGAGCTGCTGCGCGAGCCACGCGAGGCGCGTCGCGCAGAGTGTGCCCGCGCTTTGCCCCGGCTGCATGGAGTCGAGCGCGATCACGCGCAGCGCGCCGAGGTCAACGGCGTACTGGATGAACTCGCCGCCTTCGCGCAGTTCGGGCCGATCGGCGAATACTTCGCGCAGCGGCTCGCGCGCGTCGTGGTTGCCGATCAGGAGCCAGTACGGAATCTCGAGCGTGTCGAGCAGCGATTTGAGGTGCCGGTATTCCTCGACCGAGCCCTGGTCGACGAGGTCGCCGGTCATGAGCACCGCGTCGGGGCGCGGCGTGAGCGCGTTCAACCGCGCGATGGTGCGTGCGAGGCTCGCGGCCGTATCGACGCGGCGATAGGCGAGCGCGCCCGGTGGCTTGATGTGCAGGTCGCTGATCTGGGCGAGCAGCATGGTAGTCCTCATTGAGTAAGAATTACGCGAGCGCGATGAGCGCTTCAGGGGCAATCGAAATGCCGACCGGCGTGCCGCGCGCCAGCTCGACGCGGCCCGCCACGTCGACGAGCAGGGCATCGGGCGCCGCGCCGCCGATCGTGAGCCGCGTGCGCTCGCCGAGAAAGGTCGCCTGTTCGATCACGCCGCGCAGCTGCGCGCCGACAGGGTCGGCGAGCGTGGCGTCTTCGGGGCGGAAATACAGCTCGGCGGTGCCGCTCGTCTGGTACGGGCCGGCCGGCACGGCGCCGCCGCTCGTGCGCAGCATGCCACCTTGCCATTCTCCGGCGATCCGGTTGAGCGTGCCGACGAACTGCGCGACCGCACGACTCGCAGGCCGGAAATAGATCTCGCGCGGCGTGCCGATCTGCTCGATGCGGCCTGCGCTCATCACGACGATGCGGTCGCCCAGCTCCATCGCCTCGGCCTGATCGTGCGTGACGTAGACCGTCGTCACGCCCAGCTCGCGCAACAGCGTGTTCATCTCGCTGCGCAAGGTATCGCGCAGGCGCGCATCGAGCGCGGTGAGCGGCTCGTCCAGCAGCAGTACACGCGGGCGTGGCGCGAGCGCGCGTGCGAGCGCCACGCGCTGGCGCTGGCCGCCCGAAAGCTGGTTGATGGGCTTGGTCGCGTGCGCTTCGAGACGCATCATCGCGAGCAATTCGTCCACGCGTGCGCGCGCGTCGGCGGCGGGAACGCGCTGGATTTTCAGGCCATAGCCGATGTTGCCGCGCACGTCGAGGTTCGGAAAGAGGGCGTAGTTCTGGAACACCATACCGACCTTGCGCCGCTCGATCGGCAGCGCGGTCACGTCCTCGTCGCCAAAGGCCACGCGGCCGCCGGCGTCGGGCGTCTCCAGACCCGCGATCATGCGCAGCGTGGTGGTCTTGCCGCAGCCCGAAGGGCCGAGCAGCACGAGCGTTTCGCCGGCGCCGATCGCGAGGTCGAGCGGTTCGAGCACGCGCGTGCCGCGAAACGTCTTCGCGCAGCGCGTGAGCGTAATCGGGATCGGTTCGAGTTTCATTCGGAATCCTTGTTGCTATTTTGCTGGCCTGCGAGGCGCTGCTTGCCAGTGGGCTTTCCCGAGGCGCCAGGCACGTCGACGCCGAGCCATTGCATCGCCACGAGCAGCGGCATCGTCATGACGAAGAAGAGGATCGTGTAGGCGCTGCCCACTTCGATGCGCAGCGACGCATAGGTGTCCGCGAGGCCGACTGGCAGCGTTTTGGTGTCGGGCGTGTGCAACATCCAGGTGAGGTTGAATTCGCCGATCGAAAGCGTGAGCACCGCGAGCGCGCCCGCCACGATGCCGGGCCGTGCATTGGGCAGCACGATGGTCGTGAAGCGCTGCCAGAAGCTCGCACCGAGGCTCGCCGCGCCTTCTTCGAGCGTGCGCAGGTCCGCCGACGCGCACACGGCTGCCACGGGCCGCACCATGAACGGCAGCGTGAACACCACGTGGCCGACCACGATGAATGCCGCGCTCATGCGAAAGGTGCTGAAGCCGCCGTACACCACGAGCAGGGCGAGCGCCGAAGCGAGGCCGGGCAGCGCAACGGGCAGCACGAGCAATTCCTCGATCAGGCGCGAGAGGCGCGTGCGGCTGCGTGCGAGCGCATAGCCCGCGGGCACGCCGGTCACGAGCGTGATGACGAGCGTGGCGGCCGCCACTTCGAGCGAGAGAAAGACGCTCGCGTGATACTGCGCCCAGACCTGGTCGAGCCAGCGCAGCGTAAGGCCGCTCGCGACGCCGCGAAAATAGTTGACGGTAAGCCCCGCGAGGATCGACATCACCACGGGCACGATGAGAAATGCGCAGGTGGCGAGCGTGACGAGCCATTGCGCGCACGCAATCCATGCGCGCACCGAGGGCCGGGCGAAGCGCCGCCGCGCGGCGGGCGGCTGGCCGGGCGCTTCGTGCATGTCTTGCGCAGCCGTTGCGGCGGGATTGACGACCGAATTCATTCTGGAGTCCTCGAAAACCACAGCGTGCTCATGCCGTGGCCGCGACGGCCGCGCCCGTCACGCTGCGTGCGAGCGTGAGCACCGCCCACGTCACGAGACCGAGCACGATCGAGAGGCCGGCTGCGGTGACCATGTTCGCGTTGAGCGTGAACTCGGTATAGATCGTCATCGGCAGGACGTCGATGTCGGTGGCGAGCGTGAAGGCCGTGCCGAACGCGCCCATCGCGGTCGCGAAGCAGATCGCTCCTGAGGCGACGAGGCCGGGCGCGAGCGCGGGCAGGATCACATCGCACAGCACGCGCCACGACGACGCGCCAAGCGATCGCGCGGCCTCTTCGAGCGAGCCGTCGAGCTGGCTTGCGCAGGCGATCACGGTCACGATCACCCGCGGAATCGAAAAGTACAGATAGCCCGCGAAGAGTCCCGCCATCGAGTACGCGAACACCCAGCGCTCGCCGGTGAGCCGCAGCGAGAGCGCGCCGATGAGCCCCTGGCGGCCGGCGAGCATGATCACCATGAAGCCGACCACCACGCCAGGAAAGGCCAGCGGAAACGTGAGCAGCGCGACGAGCGCGCGGCGCCCGGCGAACGTGCGCCGTGCGAGCAGAAGGCCGCAGATCGTGGAGATCACGAGCGTTGCCGCGGTCACGGCGGCCGAGAGCGCGATAGTCGCGCCAAGGCTCCTCATGTAGCGGCCATTCGTCAGGAGTGCGCGATAAGTTTCGATGAAGTGCCCGTCGGCGCTCACCTGCACGAGTGCGATCATCGGCAGCAGCCAGAAGGCGAGGAACACCGCGAGCGCGGGCGCGATGAGCGCCACACGCCAGCGCAGCGGAAAAGTGAGGTCATGCATGGAAGTGATCGGCCGGGGTATCAGTGCATGATCTGCAGATAGCGCTCGCCGAACGCCTGCTGCTGCGCCGCCATCTTCGCGAAGTCCACGGGTTTTGCGCGTGCATAATCGCTCGCGGGCAGGAACTTCGAAGCCGCTTCCGGCGAGAGCGCGCTTGCGCGCACCGGGCGCAGGTAGGCATTGGCCCAGAGCTTCTGGCCTTCGTCGGACAGCACGAAGTCGAGCACCTTCTTGCCGTTCGCTTCGTGCGGGCCGTTCTTCACGAGGCTCATCACGTAGGGCACCGAAATCGTGCCTTCCTTGGGGATCACGAACTCGACGTTTGCGTGGTCCTTGTACCTGGCGCGGTAGGCGTCGAAGTCGTAGTCGAGCAGGATCGGAATCTCACCCGACAGCACGCGCGCGTAGGCGGTCTGCTTCGGCACGATCGGCTGGTTGGCCTTGAGCTTGCCGAACCATTCGAAAGCGGGCTGGAAGTTGTCGAGCGTGCCGCCCAACGCGAGATTCACGGCTACCGCGCCCGCATAACCCACGAAGGCGCTCGACGGATCGAGGTAACCGACCATGCCCTTGTACTCGGGTTTGAGGAGATCGGCCCACGAACGCGGCACCGGCTTGCCTTCGAGCGCGTCCTTGTTGACGAAGAAGCCGAGCGTGCCCGAGTGGATGGCGAACCAGTAGCCTTGCGGGTCCTTCAGGTCGGCGGGAATGTCGTTCCAGTGCGCGGGCTTGTACGGCGTGATCACGCCCTTGTCCTTCGCCTGGAATGCCGATGACACGCCGAGATAAACGACATCGGCGACTGGGCTCTTCTGCTCGGCCATCAGTTGTGCGATGGATTGGCCGGAGTTCTTGTTGTCGAACGGCACGCGAATACCGGTCTCTTTCTGGATAGCCTGAATCTGGCTCGCCCAGTCGGCCCATTCGGGCGGACAGTTGTAGCAGATGGCGGTCTGATCGGCCTGCGCCGTCAGCGGCGCGGCAAATCCGGCTACGAGGGCGGCGGCGCTCGCGGCGAGCGGCAGCGCGCGGGAGGAGGGGGCGAAGCGGGTCAGGCGCCGCACGGGTGCGGCTAGCGTGCGCAGGACGGCGCGCACGGGCACAAGCGAAAGCGGGCCGGCAAAGGCGAGTCGGCTGGTCAAGGCAGGTCTCCAGGTCGGTTGCGAGAGCGTTCTGGTGGATGAGGGCCGCGTGCGTGCACGGCCCCGGATTGTTCGGCTGGTTCGGTTTGTTCCTCAGACGCGCCACAGACTCACGAGAGCGCGCCGCCGAGTTCGAGGCCGCGATCGATCGCGCTTCCACGCGCGCCGAGCGGCGCGTGCGCGATCGCCGCGATGGTGCCGCCGGTGCGCAAGGTGTGCGGCAGCGTATTGGCGAGTGGCCCCGCATACTGGCCGCCGATGCGCGCCATCAGGCATTGCCACGCTTCGCAGCCGATATCGCGGTTCGGCGTGCCGATGCTCGCAAGCGGCGGTGCGAGCAGTTCGCTCATCGCGAGGCCGTCGAAGCCGAGAATCGACATGTCCTGCGGCACGCGCAGGCGGGCGCGGCGCAGTCCGCGCATCACGACCATGGCCAGCAGGTCGTTGCTGCAGAAGAGGGCCGTGGGCCGCGCGGGCCCGCTCGTCAGATGTGCGAGCACCGAAGGCGCAAGCTCTTGCGCGTTGAAATCGACTTCGAGGGCCGGCGCGGGCGTGAGGCCGGCCTGCTGCATTGCGAGTGCATAGCCCGCATGGCGCTGGCGCGCGCGGTCGGAGGCGGCGAGCGTGCCGGCCAGCATGAGGATGCGGCGATGGCCGTGCGCGATGAGCATGCGCACGCCGTCGCAGGCGGCCTGGTGGTTGTCCACCGACACCGAAGGGCGCCGTTTCGTGTCGTTGTGCATCAGCACGTAGAGCGGGCCGTCCGCGTCGAGTTCGTCGAGCAGGGGATGGGTGTCGGCGTCGGCGACGGTCAGGATCAGCCCCTCGACACGTTGCGCGCGCAACGTCTCGATCGCATGACGCTCGCGTTCGGCGTCGTACTGCGTGGTCATCAGCATGAGGCGAAAGCCCTGCGCCGCGGCGAGTTCGTCGATGCCCTGCAGGCACTCGGCGAACACCGGATTGGCGAGCGTGGGCAGCACCACGCCGATCAGACGCGTGCGCTCGCCGCGCAACTGGCGGCCGAGCGGGTTCGGGCGGAACTTCAGCGCGTCGATTGCTTCGCGCACCCGCGCGAGCGTGACGGGGTTGACCGTATGAGGCGCATTGATCGCGCGCGACACGGTGGCGATCGAGAATCCGGCGTGTGCGGCGACATCCTTGATGGTTGGCGTCATGCGATCGGCCCCGGCGTCGTATGTAAACGTTTTCGATGGGGCCGATTATGAAAAATGCGTATGACCGGCAGATGACGGATGCGGTCCCCCGTCCCGCCTTTGGGAGGTGCGCCGGGCAATGGTAGAATCGCGTCCGCCCTGCCGGGGTGATGAAATTGGTAAACATAGCGGACTTAAGAAACGATTGAGTGCCCGACCGGAAACGGCCGGTGCAGAACCCCTCAAATTCGGCGAAACCCCTGGGCCTGGAAGCGCGTCGCGCGCGAGGCGCCGAGGCAACGCCGAGCCAAGCCGGCTGCCGCGCAAAGCGGTGGTCAGGAAGGTGTAGAGACTAGACGGGGGGCGCCTAAGGCGAGGCGCGGCGTGAGATTACGCGGCGCTCAGCGACGGTGAAGGCATAGTCCAGCGCACGAACGCGCGCCCATGCATGGCGTGTGGCGTCGAAAGACGTGGTGTGACGAAAATCCGCCGCCTTACGGCTTGCCGGTTCGAGTCCGGTCCCCGGCACCAGATGTTGTTGTTCCAGCGAATGCCGCTGGATTCCCGAAACCCGCGATAGCTTCAGGCTTCGCGGGTTTTTCATTTGCATGGCTAAATCCGTGCGGGCGCACGAAGGGATCTGGCTACACCGAAGAGAAAAAACAGGATAGGGCGGGAAAAGCCCGAGGCAGCCGCGCAGAATGGCGGCGCGAGGATTAGTCGGGCGCTGCGCCGCAACCGGGCGCTTGCGCAATCAACGACTACCGATCTTCCCGGTGAGAGGATTGATCAGCCTTGCGAACCCGAACAATGCCGCGATGCCGAAGGGGCAGGCGATAAAGAATGCGGTCAACATGACGCGGCCCTAAACGTAACAAAATGTATCGTCAGTTTAGCGCGGTCATGCGATTTGGGTATCAGGGTGAACGACAACAAACTATTGCGCCATCTCGAGCAATCTGGTCTGCAACAGCGCGCTAACGGGCTGCAACGCCCGTTTGACGCGGATGCGCGAGAAGACTATGCGGTCCCCCTCAGATGCAGTCGAAGATGACTTCTACTGTCTGGGACGTCATGCCGCGCACGCCTTCGCTGTGGATCTCGACCGTGTGCAACTGCTTCTTCCGTTTTTCGCAGTAGTCCTCGGCTTCGCTGAGCCCGACTGCGCGCACGTGGTTCCACGAAACAAGCTCCCAGCGCGCGCGGCTCGTGACGGTGAGATGCCCATCCTGTCTCGAATTGACGGCCGTTACCGATGTGCACGCCGCCAGCATGCTGACTCCAAACAACAGGATGCAACCTTTCATAGATTCTCCGTGGTCCGCGAGCATTCTCGCCGCCAACCCGGGGAATTGGCAACCCGCAGCGGTGCGTCCCGGCGCGCCGGGTTTGCTTGACGCTGTGGAACCGCCCGCGCCTGCGTCAACGAGCGGGAGCGACTGAGCGGTGCCTGCGGAGGTATCGACTTCGGGTGGCGCGGATGCGCGTGAACTTACGGGCGTCAGCGCGAGTCGACGACTTGTCGCACCTGAGGTCAAGGGCGAAGGTGTCGGGCAGCCGGGCGTTGGCTTCGGGGCGGCCGCGGACATCGAGGTCCGCAGTGGCGGGCGTGTGACCCTGTCCAGCCGAATGCTGAACGGCGTTCGGCGGGTCGGTCATGAGCGCGCTCCGGCGGTGGGGCCGCGAGCGAGCGTGGTACCACGTGTCGCGCCGTTAAACCGCGCCCACGCCGCGAAACGCGGCTGGGCGCTCGCGGCGTGGGCGCTCAGTCATTGGCGCTCAGTCGTGGGCGATCAGGTCGCCGACTTGACCCTGGCCTGAAACGAGACAGGAAGAGAGGAAGTTTTCGCTCTGGGCGCTCGCACCGTGTTCGCCGAATCCGCGCACGAGGGCTTCGGCCTTGACGAGTGCCGAGCCCTGGGCACAGGTAAGCGAGCCAGCCTCGTGAGCCTGCACACGTGTCATGGCACGATTCGCGAGGAGGAGTGCGAGGACGATGACAACACCAACGTTGAATGCTTGTCTCATGATTCCGTCTCCTTGTGCATTGAGACTATCTCAGCCGTTCGGCGTCCGAATCCAGGAGTTTCCCGGCGATGCACTGCAGCACATGCGGCGCGCAAAAACCCGGTTTCATGCGGTCTGCCTAATGCTTCGGCATCCTTTGCTTGCACCCCGCACGCCGCTGCGCCTTGAGCAGCGCGGCACGGTAAAAAGACGCCGGTACGCTGGGTGAAGCGCTGCGGCGCAACAATGCCGCGACGCGTCAGATTCGACGTCTGCTAACAAATGTAGCCCTGCAGTGCGGCGAGCCGGACGTGGCACATCGACACGGTGTGTTTTTGCACAACGACCGCGTTGCCGTGGCGCCGTTCCGGGATGCTCAACGTGGCTTGAAATGCGATGGGGCTTCCTGCAAGATCGACGTCCGATCCCTTTTTACTGTTCGAGGTGAACCCATGCAGTTGATCGGTATGATGGACTCCCCCTACGTGCGTCGCGTCGCGATTTCGCTCCATGTGCTGGGGCTCGAGTTCGAGCACCGCAGCATTTCGGTATTTCGGCAGTACGACGAATTTGCTCAGATCAATCCCGTCGTGAAGGCGCCGACCTTCGTCGACGACGACGGCACCCAGTTGATCGACTCGACGCTGATCCTCGACTATCTGGACCGCAAAGTGCCCGCCGCGCGGCGGCTCATGCCGGAGGAGGCGCAGGAGCGGACCTTCGCGCTGCGCGTGAACGGTTTCGCGCTCGCGGCCATGGAAAAGACGGTGCAGCAGGTCTATGAACGCCAGTTGCGCCCCGCCGAGCGCCAGCACGAGCCGTGGTTCGAGCGCGTGAACGCCCAGATGCACGCGGCCTGGACCGTACTCGACCAACTCGTTGCGGGTCGCGACGGCTGGCTGTGCGCGGGCCGCATCACGCAGGCCGACATCACCGCGGCCGTTGCGTGGCGTTTCAACCAGTACATGCTGCCCGGCTGCGCTGATCCCGCCCGATATCCGGCGATTGCCGCGCTTTCCGCACGTGCCGAGACACTGCCGGAATTCGTCGCCACGCCCCTCGACTGAAGCGCGTCCGCAGGGCCGGGATTCGCCCAAAGCCGCGTGGCGCGGCCGCGCGCGATGCCCGGCGAACACGGCGGACGCCGCCGCCGCAACCCTTGTTTCCACATTCGGGTCGATTGTTTGCGATTCTCGACAAGTGACTTCGCTGGCGGCCCATTTATCCACGCACGCCGCATTCCTAGAATGACAACCATGGAATGACCTTGCGTCAGGAGGACGCGGGGCATGCCAGCGGGAGCGGTCATGAAATCCTTTATCGAACGACAGTTATATCAGCCAGCATTGGTCCTGCCGATGGTGGACCTGATGCAGCTGATGGTGTCGCACGACTTCAACATGGGGCAAATCGGCCTGATGATGGCGACGCGCGGCGCGCGCGCCGCATTCCTGCGCTCGCGCGAACTCTGGAACGCGGGCCACGGAGAATGTGCGGCCACCGATTGTGTGCACTGATTGTGTGCTGATTGCACGCACGCGGAGCTTCCTCAACTTCAACGATTGAATATCCAGTCACGGATTCACCGAACGCCTGACGCAAGCGTGTCCAGAGTTCGCCGATCCCCCTGACGCGCAGCGGCTTCGCCCGTTTGCTGTTGCGACGTCACCCTGTGAGCCGCCTCGACGTGCGAGGCGGCTCTTTTTTTGCCCCTGCGCCCCCTTCGCAATACGTGCCAATGCGTACCCGATTCGCACAATCACGCTGCGGGCGGTGGCTAGTCGTCGCGCGTAAGATGGCGCGATCGGCCGCCTTTCGCGACTCGCGGCTCAACTCGCGTCAACGGCAAAGGAGAGCGGCATGGCACAACGTTTCGATGCGATCGTGATCGGCACGGGGCAAAGCGGGCCGCCTCTCGCGGTGCGGCTCGGCAAGAGCGGCCGCAAGACCGCGGTGATCGAGCGCGCGTCATTCGGCGGGACCTGCGTGAACGTCGGCTGCACGCCGACCAAGGCCTACGTCGCCTGCGCACGTGCCGCTCATGTTGCGCGCCACGCGGCGGACTTCGGCGTGCAGATCGGCACGGGCGCGCCGCCCGGCGACGTGCGCGTCGATCTCGCGTTCGTGAAGGCGCGCAAGGAGCGCATCATCGGGGCGTCGCGCGATGGTGTCGAGCAGTGGCTGCGCCATGCGCCGAACGTCACCGTGTTCAAGGGGCACGCGCGCTTCACGGGAGCGCATGCGGTGCGCGTGGCTGCGCACGACGGTGCGCAGGTCGATCTCGAAGCGCCCGAGATCTTCATCAACACGGGCACACGCGCGCTGATTCCTGCTATTCCCGGCGTCGAGACGATCCGCTACGAGACTAACTCGACGCTGCTCGCGCTGGAGCAACTCCCCGAGCATCTGGCGATCTGCGGCGGCAGCTACGTGGCGCTCGAATTCGCGCAGATGTTCCGCCGCTTCGGCAGCCGCGTGACGGTGCTCGTGCGCGGGCAGCGCGTCCTCGCACGCGAGGACGAGGATTATTCGCGCGCGGTCCAGGACGTGCTCGCACGCGAAGGCGTGGAGTTTCGCTTCGGCGCAGAGCCGCGCAGCGTTGCGCCGCTGGATGGCCAGGCTGGCGTGCGCATCGCGCTCGACAGTGGTTCGCTCGACGTTTCGCATCTGCTCTTCGCGACTGGGCGCCTGCCTAACACTGACGATCTGGGGCTGGACGCGGCGGGCATCGAGCGCGACGCCCACGGGCTCATCGCCGTGGACGGCCAGTTGCGCACGCGCGTAGAGGGCATCTGGGCGCTCGGCGACGTGAATGGCCGCGGCGCGTTCACGCACACGTCATACGACGACTTTCAGATCGTTGCGGCGAACCTGCTGGACGGCAAAGCGCGCAGCGCCGACACACGCATTCCCGCCTACGCGGTGTTCGTCGATCCGCCGCTCGCGCGCGTCGGCATGAGCGAGCGCGAAGTGCGCGAGCGCGGCAAACCCGCGCTCATCGCCACCATGCCGATGTCGCGCGTGGGCCGCGCTCGCGAACGCGGCGAGACGGACGGCTTCATGAAGGCGCTGGTGGACCCGCCAACGCAACGTATTCTCGGCGCAGCGATCTTCGGCATCGAGGGCGACGAGGCGATCCACACGTTCATCGACACGATGACGGCCGACGCCCCCTATACGACGCTGCAATACGCGATGCACATCCACCCGACCGTGAGCGAGCTGGTGCCGACCTTGCTCGACGGCCTGAAACCTCTCGAATGAGCGCATTGGCATGAACGAACCGAACACGGTTGCATTCGGCAATCTCTTCGCAGGCATCGACGCAAATGCCGAGGATGAGCGCTTCGACACGCTCGTTTCGCGTGACGGGGTGCTGATCGAGCGCATCGTCTCCACGGGCCAGGCGAGCCCGCCCGGTTTTTGGTATGACGACGCGCGCGAGGAATGGGTGGCGCTTCTCGCCGGCGCGGCGACGCTGGAATTCGAGAACCCGGCAGTGCCGCCGCGACGCCTGCTGCCCGGCGACTATGTGCACATCCCGGCGCACTGCCGTCATCGCGTGTCATGGACCGATCCGACCGTGCCGAGCGTCTGGCTCGCGGTGTACGTCGGCGCAGCGCCTGAGGAAGGCGACGGCGAGGCGTGAGCGCGGCGATAATCGGCAGGATTCAACCGAAACGCAACGTCATGTCCGCGAAACATCCGCTACCTCCGCTACGTGTTGCACTGGTTTCCGACACGCACAATCTGCTGCGTCCGGAGCTACTCGCCTTCGTCGAGGGCGCGGACGCCATCGTGCATGCGGGCGACATCTGCGATCAACGCGTGCTCGACATGCTCGCGGCCATCGCGCCGCTCACCGCCGTGCGCGGCAACAACGATCATGGCGCGTGGGCCGAGGCGTTGCCGGTGCAAACGACCGTCGCGTTCGCTGGGGTCCGGCTTGCGGTGGTCCACGAACTACCTGACCTGCAGGGCGATCCTGCTGGCGAAGGCATTGCTGTGGTCGTGAGCGGGCATTCGCACAAGCCCGCGCTCGAAGCGCGCGAGGGCGTGCTGTACGTGAACCCCGGCAGCGCGGGGCCGCGCCGTTTCAAATTGCCGATCTCGGCAGCGATGCTGACGATCGGCGACCACGGCGCATTGGACGTCGAGCACGTCAATCTCGTCGAATAGGCTCAAGCGAGCGCGCAAGAAAAAAGGCCAGCATGAAGAGCTGGCCTTTTTGCGTTTCAGTGGTGCCCTATCAGGCGCGCACGGCGTTGGCGACGGCGTATTCCTCGTCGAGTTCGCGCGCGAGACGCACCCCGCGTAGCACCGCGTGTGCTTCCGCCCTGGTGCTCACGCTCGGCGCCGAGCCCGGCAGCGGGCGGCGCGCCGTTTCATGCAGCGCCAGCACCGAAATGATGCCGATCACGGCTGCGCCCATCAGGTAGTACGCGGGCATCATGAGGTTCTGCGTGTGCTCGACGAGCCATGCCGCCACGAGCGGCGTGGTACCGCCGAACAGCGACACCGAGACGTTGAAGCCGATGGCGAGCGCGCCATAGCGGATCGCGGTCGGGAACAGCGCCGGCAGCGCCGAGGGCATCACGCCCGTGAAGCACGAGAGCAGCGCGCCGAGGATCAGGAGACCGAAAAACACCGGCACGAGGGCGCCCGTCTGGATCAGCGTGAGCGACGGGATCGACAGCAGGATCAGGCCCACGCAGCCCGCGAGCATCACGGGCTTGCGGCCCACGGCGTCGGACAGGCGGCCGAACGCGAGCGTCATCGGCATCATCAGCACCATCACGATCAGCACGAGGAAGAGGCCGTGCGTCTCGTTGAAGTGCAGCGTCGCCGAGAGGTAGCTCGGCAGGTACGACAGCGCCATGTAGTCGGTCACGTTGAAGATCAGCACGAGACCCACGCACAGCAGGAAGGGGCGCAGATGCTGTGTGAGGAGCGAATGCAGCGTGAGCTTGGGGCGCGTGTGCTCTTCGGCCTCGCGCAGTTCCGCTTCGCGCTTGAACGCCGGCGTTTCCTCGAGCTTCATGCGGATATAGAGACCGACGAGGCCGAGCGGGCCCGCGATCATGAACGGCACGCGCCAGCCCCAGTCGAGCAGTTGCTGGTGCGAGAGCACGGCGGTCAGCACGGCAACCGTGCCCGCGCCGAACACGTAGCCGATCAGCGTGCCGAACTCGAGGAAGCTGCCCATGAAGCCGCGGCGCTTGTCGGTGGCGAATTCGGCGATGAAGGTCGCCGCGCCGCCGTATTCGCCGCCGGTCGAGAAACCCTGAACGAGGCGTGCCACGAGCAGAAGCGCCGGCGCGGCAATGCCGATCGACTTGTACGAGGGAATCAAGCCGATGGCGAAGGTGCCGCAGGCCATCATGATCATCGTCATCGCGAGCACGCGCTGGCGGCCGATGCGGTCGCCGAGCGGCCCGAACACCATGCCGCCGATCGGGCGCACGACGAACGCGGCCGCGAATGTGCCGAACGTGGCGATGAGCTGCGCCGAGGGGCTGCTCGACGGGAAGAACACCTGGCCGAGCGTGACGGCGATGTAGCTGTACACGCCGAAGTCGAACCATTCCATGGCGTTGCCGAGCGCCATGGCGCCGACGGCGCGTTTGAGGAGGCTTTTGTCGACGATCGTGATGTCGTCGAGGGTAAGGTCGGTCTGGGCCGACGCGCCGGAAGTGGAAGCGGTCAAGGTCTGCATCTCCAATGACTGCGACGAACCCATGAGGGCCCGCCACGGTTGCCGGAGAGTACCGTTTCGCGATAGCGGCGACATTTCGCGCACGGCACGCCACGTTGCGTCAGCGACGAAGGCGGGCCGATGGTGCATCGCGCAAGGCGAGCGGCGCACGAAAGCAATGCTGAAGTGTCGCGAAACGACACTCGGACAAATTGTGTTTAACGTTGCGCCTGCGTGGCCGTGGATGGGGAGCAGGGCGCATGAGGACGCTGGACCGGCACGAGGTGCCTCGGATTGCCTGGTCAAAGCGCCACTGAAACGAAAAAGAAGCCCGCGTGGCGGAGCGTTCCTTTTGTCATATGCGCATTCGGAATGATGGCGTTTTTGGGCGCCGTGCCGAATGCAATTGATGGCTAATGCCTGTTGAACGAGGCCACATGTTAGCACGATAACGGAAGATCGCGCAAACCCAAGTATCTGCGGGGATTCGGGGCGCGGACTGGAAGCCCCACGCGGCGGGGGATTGCGCCGTTTCGATGGAACCGTTTCCGCGCCCTGGAATGCGCATGAAGCGCATAAAAAAACCGCGCCGGGGGCGCGGTTTTTGCAGGGTAACCGGTTGCGTGATGCGGCTCAGGGACGGATCCCGGTGCGCATCGCGAGGCCTTAGCCTTCGGTCGGCGGCACGTAGCCCGAAGCCTGGTCGGCGCCTTCGCCGAAGAAGAACTTCTCGGTCTGCTTCATCAGGTACTGGCGCGCGCGCGGATCGGCCATGTTCAGGCGGTTTTCATTGATGAGCATGGTCTGCTGCTTGAGCCACTGCTGCCATGCCTCTTTCGAGACGCTTTCATAGATACGCTTGCCGAGCTCGCCCGGCAGCGGCGGAAAGTCGAGACCTTCGGCTTCCTTGCCGAGCTTCGCGCATTGGATCATACGGGCCATGCTGTGCTTCTCCTGTAGTCGTATGTGTGGGTGGCGGCGCGCTCAGAGCTGTTTCATCAGCACGAGCGATTTGCGCTGCCAGTTATAGAGGCGGCGGCGGTCTTCGGGCAGGTCGTCGACCGTTGCCTTGACGAAGCCGCGCTTCAGGAACCAGTGTTCGGTGCGCGTGGTGAGCACGAAGATACGCGTGAGACCGCGCGCCCGTGCACGCTGCTCGATGCGGCGCAAGAGACGTTCGCCGTCGCCGGAGCCTTGTGCTTCGGGAGAGACCGTGAGGCACGCCATTTCGCCGATACGCTCCTGCGAGTACGCGTAAAGCGCCGCGCAGCCGAACAGCACGCCATCGTGCTCGATCACCGAGAAGTGGTCGATGTCGCGCTCGATCTGGTGACGCCCGCGCCGCACGAGCGTGCCGTCGGATTCGAGCGGCTCGATCAGCGTGAGAATGCCGCCGACGTCGTCAGGCGTGGCTTCGCGCAGGCTTTCCAGATTCTCGTACGAGATCATGGTGCCCACGCCGTCGTGCAGGAACAGTTCGAGCAGCAAGCCGCCGTCGAGCGCGTAGGGAATGATGTGCGCACGCCCCACGCCGCCGCGGCACGCGCGAATGGAGTGCTTCAGATAGAAGCCTTCGTCGCCGAGCACCGTGCCGCCTTCTTGCAGCTTGTAGGCGTCGTCGAGCGACATTTCGCGGATCAGCTCGCCTTCCTCGTCGATCAGGCCCTGCGTTTCCGTAAGGAAGACGATCTTGTCGGCGCGCAGCGCGATGGCTGCCGCCGAGGCGACGTCTTCCATCGACAGATTGAACGCCTCGCCCGTGGGCGAAAAACCGAGCGGCGAGAGCAGCACGAGCTTGCGGCTCGCGAGCGAGTGGCGGATCGAATCGGCGTCGATCTTGCGCACGACGCCCGTGTGCTGGAAGTCCACGCCGTCGAGAATGCCGACCGGCCGCGCCGTCACGAAGTTGCCCGACACCACGCTGATGTGCGCGTGCGCCATCGGCGTGTTCGGCAGACCCTGACTGATCGCGGCCTCGATGTCGAGACGCACTTCACCGGCCGCTTCCTTCGCCGATTCGAGCGCGCGGGCATTGGTGATGCGCATGCCGTGCGAGAACTCGGACTCGACGCCGTGCAGGCTCATCTGCTCCTCGACCTGCGGGCGCGAACCGTGCACGAGCACGATCTGGATGCCCATGGCCTGCAAGAGCGCGATGTCGGCGACGAGCGCGTTGAGCAGGTTCTGGTGCACGACCTCGCCGCCGAAACCGACGACGAACGTCTTGCCCTGGAACGCGTGGATGTAGGGCGCGACCGATCGCATCCAGTCGACGAACTGCGCGTGCTGCGCCATGATCTGCGAGTCGGAATCCGCAGCGGCGGCGGAGGCCGGCGCGCTGGCGGTGGCGGGGACGAGGTCGGTTTGGGAATTCATGCCCGGGATTATAATGCGCCCCCATGTCGAATGTACCCAAAAGACCTGCCTCGGCGCAGGGCAGCAACACCCCGGCCGGGAAGGAAACGGCGCAGGACGGCGCGAAAGCGAAAGGCGCGTCGCAGAAGTATGGCGACGGGCAAAAGCTCGCGTCGACGGACAAGCTTGCCGCGCTGATGGGCGGCGCGCTGGGCGGCGCGCGCGTGCAGGACAAGCGTGCGGAGCAGAAGCAACCACAGGCGCAACAGCAGACGCCGCCGCGCGCGGAACAGCGCCCGGATCAGCAACTGGATCAGCAACTGGATCAGCAGCCGGATCAGCAACTGCATCAGCAGCCTGAGCAGGGAAACGAAACGAAACCCGCGCCGCAGTCGCCGTCACAATCGCCATCGCGAGGCGAACCGCGTGCGCAGCGCAGCGCCGCTCAGCCGGCCAGGCGACACGAGGCGCGCGACGATCGACGCCCGGCGCAGCGAAACGAGCCGCGAGATCGCCCGAACGAATCGCGCGAGGCGCGCGCCGAGGCGCCGCGCAATCAACCGTCGCGCGCGCAGCAACCTCCGAAGCAGGCGAAGCCGCAGAACCCGCCGAATCCGCAGCGATCCGCAAAACCGAAATCCGAACACGCGCCGCGCCAAGGCAGTGAAGGCGAACGTGATCGCGCGCCGCGCGCCGAACGCCACGAACGTCCGCCGCGTGCACCACGCGCGCACATCGAGCCGAACAAGGTTCCGCCCATCACGTTCCCCGAAGCGCTGCCGGTCTCCGGCCGCCGCGAAGAGATCGCGCGTGCGATCGCACAGAATCAGGTCGTGATCGTGAGCGGCGAAACGGGCTCGGGCAAGACCACGCAGTTGCCGAAGATCGCGCTCGCGCTGGGTCGCGGCCTCGGCGCGGGCGGCACGGGTTTGATCGGCCATACGCAGCCGCGCCGGATCGCGGCCTCGGCCACGGCGCGGCGCATCGCCGACGAACTCAATACGCCGTTCGGCGAAGTGGTCGGCTACAAGGTGCGCTTCACCGACAATCTCTCGCCGGGCGCCTCGGTCAAGCTCATGACCGACGGCATCTTGCTCGCGGAGACGCAAACCGATCCGCTGCTCAAGGCCTACGACACGATCATCATCGACGAGGCGCACGAGCGTAGCCTGAACATCGACTTCCTGCTCGGCTATCTGAAAGAGATTCTGCCGCGCAGGCCCGACCTCAAGCTGATCGTGACGTCGGCGACCATCGACGCCGATCGCTTCGCGCGCCACTTCGGCAGCGAGGAAAAGCCCGCGCCGGTGATCGAGGTGAGCGGCCGGCTGTATCCGGTCGAAGTGCGCTATCGCCCGGTGCAGGAAGACAGCCCGGCGGTGAAGAACGCGCAGGGCACGACGGGCCGCGAAAAAGGTGCGAAGTCGCAGCGCGACACCGATCGCGACCTGATGGAAGCCATCGTCGATGCCGTCGACGAACTCTGCCGAGAAGGCTCAGGCGACGTGCTCGTGTTCCTGCCCGGCGAGCGCGAGATTCGCGACGCCGCGGAAGCACTACGCAAGCACCATCCGCCGCACACGGAAATCCTGCCGCTATTCGCGCGGCTGTCCGCGCAGGAGCAGGAGCGCGTCTTCAAGCCGTCGAACGCGCGCCGCATCGTGCTCGCGACCAATGTGGCGGAAACGTCGCTCACGGTGCCGGGCATCCGCTACGTGGTCGATACGGGCCTCGCGCGCGTGAAGCGCTATTCGTATCGCAACAAGGTCGAGCAGCTGCAGATCGAGTCGATTGCGCAGGCGGCGGCGAACCAGCGCGCGGGCCGTTGCGGGCGGGTCGCGGACGGCATCTGCATCCGGCTTTACGAGGAAGCGGATTTCATCGCACGGCCGCGCTTCTCCGATCCGGAAATCCTGCGCTCGTCGCTTGCCGCCGTGATTCTGCGCATGAAGTCGCTGCATCTCACGGCGATCGAGACGTTCCCGTTCATCGAGCCGCCGCCGGGCCGCGCGATCGCCGACGGCTATCAGCTGCTCAACGAACTCGGCGCCGTGGACGACGACAACGCGCTCACGCCGCTCGGCCGCGAACTCGCGCGCCTGCCGCTCGATCCGCGTGTGGGACGCATGATTCTCGGCGCACGCGACGAGCAGGCGCTGCGCGAAGTGCTCATCATCGCGAGCGCGCTGTCGGTGCAGGATCCGCGCGACCGACCGATCGAGGCGCAGGAGCAGGCGGACCAGGCGCATCGGCGTTTTGCGGACGAACGCTCCGAGTTTCTGCAGTGGCTCAAGATCTGGGCCTGGTTCGAAGAGGCCGTCGCGCACAAGAAGTCCAACCGGCAACTGCTCGATGCGTGCCGCGCGAATTTTCTGTCGCACTTGCGTCTGCGCGAATGGCGCGACGTGCATTCGCAATTGCTGACCGTGGTGCGCGAGCATGGCTGGCGCATCAACGAAGCCGACGCGACCTACGAGCAGATCCATCACGCGCTGCTCACGGGCCTGCTCGGCAATATCGGTCTAAAGGCCGACGACGACCCGCATTACCTCGGCGCGCGCGGCATCAAGTTCCACTTGTGGCCGGGCTCGGCGCTCGTGAAGAAGGCGGGGCGCTGGGTGGTGGCCGCCGAACTCGTCGAAACGAGCCGCCTCTACGCGCGCTGCATCGCGAAGATCGAGCCCGAGTGGCTGGAGAAGGTCGGCGCGCACTTGTTAAAGAAGTCGCTCTCCGAGCCGCATTGGGAAAAACGCGCGGCGCAGGTGAGCGCGTTCGAGCGCGGGGTGCTGTATGGCCTGCCGGTGTATCAACGCAGGCGCGTGGCGTTCGGCAAGCAGGACCCGGCGCGCGCCCGCGAACTCTTCATTCGCGGCGCGCTCGTGGAGGGCGAGTTCGACACGAAGCTCGCGTTCTTCGCGCACAACCGCAAGCTGCTCGCCGATATCGAGCAACTGGAACACAAGTCGCGCCGCCAGGATGTGCTGGTCGACGATGAGCTGATCTACGGCTTCTACGATCAGGCGATTCCGGAAGGCATTTACTCGGGCGCGTCGTTCGAGCGCTGGTATCGCGACGAGGTGAGGAAGGGCGGCGAGCCCGAGGACAAGCTGCGTCTGTTGTACCTCTCTCGCGACGACCTGATGCGCCATGAGGCGGCGGGCGTGACGACCGAGCTGTTCCCGAAGCGCATGACGATGTCGGGCGTGGCGATGGCGCTCACGTATCACTTCGAGCCGGGCTCGCCGCGCGACGGCGTGACGCTCGCGGTGCCGCTCTACGCGCTCAACCAGGTCGATGCGCGCCGCTGCGAATGGCTCGTGCCGGGCATGCTCAAGGAGAAGGCGCAACTGCTGCTGAAGTCGCTGCCGCAGAAGCTGCGCCGCCACTGCGTGCCGCTGCCCGAGTACGCGGCCGGCTTCGCGGAGCGCGTGGGCGGCGAGCGTTTCGGCGCGGGCGGCCTGCTGGAAGCGCTCATCGCCGACGTGCGCGAGCAAAAGCAGATCGCCCTGAAGTCGGCCGACTTCAAGCTGGAGACGCTGCCTGCGCACCTCTTCATGAACTTCAAGGTGGTCGACGAGCACGGTCGCCAGCTCGCGATGGGCCGCAACCTCGCGCAACTGCGCGCCGAACTCGGCGCGCAGGCGCAGCAGCAATTCCAGAAGCTCGCGAGCGCGACGGCGCTCGCGGCGCTGGAAACGCATGCGCAGGGCGGTGAAGCACCACAGAACGCTCCGGGCGAGCGCATCGCAAGCAACAACGCGCCGCAAAAGAGCAATGCACCACATACGCCCACGCTGGGCGACGGGGCGCCTGCCACGGCGCTCTACGAAAACCTCACGACGTGGAATTTCGGCAAGCTGCCCGAGCTGCTGGAAATCCGCCGCGGCGGACAGACGCTGTTCGGCTATCCCGCGCTCGTCGATCGCGGCACGCATTGCGACGTCGAAGTGTTCGATTCGCCGGAGGAGGCCGCACGCATCCATCGCGCGGGGCTGCGCCGGCTCTTCGGGCTGCAGTTGCGCGAGCCGATCCGCTACCTGGAGAAGAACCTGCCGGGCCTGCGCGAGATGGCGATGCAGTTCATGGCGCGCGCCACGCAGGAGGAGCTGCGCGACCAGCTGGTCGAACTCGCGCTCGATCGCGCCTGCCTGCAAGACCCGCTGCCCGATGACGACGCGAGCTTCCACGCACGCAAGGATGAAGGCCGCGGACGCCTTTCGCTGCTCGCGCAGGAAATCGCGCGGCTGGTCGGGCAGATCCTCGCGGAATACGCATCGTTGGCGAAGAAGCTCGTGCAGGCCAAGGCCTTTGGCGCGCCGGCCGCGGACATGCAGGCGCAGGTCGACGCGCTCATCAGCAAGCGCTTCATTCTGGAGACGCCCTATGCACAGCTCGTGCATTTCCCGCGCTACCTGAAGGGCGTCGCGCTGCGCATCGACAAGCTGCGCGCCGACCCCGCTCGCGACGCACGCCAGGCCGCCGAATTCCAGCCGCTCGCGCAGCAGTACCAGCGCGCGCTCTCGCAGCGCGGCGGCGTGTTCGATCCGCGTCTTTCGGAGTTCCGCTGGCTGCTCGAAGAACTGCGCATCTCGCTCTTTGCGCAGGAATTGCGCACGCCGATGCCGGTCTCGGTCAAGCGCCTCCACAAGGTATGGGAATCGATGCAGCGATAAAGCGCATTGCGGGCCATAACAGTTCTTCAAAATTGTTCGAAAAAGGGGCGCTCAATTGCGCCCCTTGCATATTTCAAGGGCTTTACGTCAACCTTGCTTGCGGGTAGACGTTCTACAATCACGAATCTGCCCGGGAACGATTCTTCATGCCGAACAACAACACCTTTAGCCGCGTCGCCGCCAAGGCCGCAACGTTTGCGCTCGCTTGCGCAGCGACGGTCGCCACTTTCGCCTCCACGGCCGCTTACGCGAACAACATCATCGTCCTGAATTCGGGCGAAGCCACGTTGAGCCTCATCGACGACAAGACGCACGAAGTCGTCGGCACCGTGCCCACGGGCAAGGAACCGCACCACCTCTTTCCCACGCCGGACAACACCTCGCTGATCGTCGCGAACTCGGTGTCGAACAACCTCCTGTTCGTCGATCCGAAGACCGGCAAGGCGCAGCGCTGGGTCGAAAACGTCGAAGACCCGTACCAGCTCGGCTTCTCGCCCGACCGCAAGTGGTTCGTGACCACGGGCCTGCGCCTCGACCGCCTCGACATCTACAACTACGCGGGCGGCAGCAACATCACGCTCGCCAAACGCCTGCCGCTCTCGGCCATGCCGAGCCACCTGGCGTTCACGAACGACAGCCGCACCGTGTTCGTTTCGCTGCAGGTTTCCGGCGAAATCGCCGCGGTCGATCTGCCGACGCAGAAGGTGCTCTGGAAGATGAAGGTCGGCGCCGCGCCCGCTGGCCTGTGGCTCACGCCCGGCGACAAGTACCTGCTCGTCGGCATGACGGGCGCCGACTACGTGGCGGTGGTGGACTGGCGCAACCAGAAGATCGTCAAGACGATCCAGGTGGGCAAGGCCGCGCACAACTTCCGCTCGCTCGTGGACGGCCACCACGTGCTGGTGTCGAGCCGCGTGGCGAACGTCATCAGCATCATCGACGAGGACACGCTCGAAAAGACCGGCGAGATCAGCGGCCTGATGCCCGGCCCCGACGACATGGAGCTGACCGCCGACAAGCGCTATCTGTGGGTGACGTTCCGTTTCGCGAAGCACATCGGCCTCATCGACATGCAAACCAGGAAGCTCATCAAAACCATCGCCGTGGGCCGCTCGCCGCATGGCATCTACTTCTACGATCGCGCGCCCGTCACGGCGCCGAACGGAGCTTAAGGCAACGGGGCGCGCGCATGGATACGGTGGCGTCGTTGCTGGCCTTCGTCGCGCACGCGGGGCAGTCCGTGATCGCGTCGGCAGACGACCTCGTCTCCTGGCTGCAAACGCTCCTCTACATCGACGTCATTCAGCCGCTGCTCTTCCGCGTCGGCATGATGGACGTGGACGAAGACACCTACGACGCACTGTACTGGGTGATCGTGGGTCTGCTCGAAGTGGGCCTGATGTACGCGCTGCTGCGCCCGCTCGAAGCGCTCGTGCCCGCGGAGAAGTGGCGCGACCGCAAGGGCGTGGGCGTCGACGCGCTCTACACGTGGGTCACGCGCCTCGGCATCCTGAACCTGCTGTTTTTCTTCACGATGCAGCCGTTCTTCGATCGTGCGCAGAGCGCGCTGCGGCTCATGGGCGTGAAGACGGTGGACCTCGACAATCTCTGGCCGGGCGTGAGCACGCAGCCGCTCGTGGCGTTCGCGATCTATCTCGTGGTGCTCGACTTCTTCAGCTACTGGTACCACCGGCTTTCGCATCGCTACGGCGTCTGGTGGGAGTTGCACGCCGTGCACCACAGCCAGCGCAAGATGTCGCTCTGGTGCGACGACCGCAACCACCTGCTCGACGTGATCGGGCAGTCGTGCATGTTCGCCGCCGTGGCACTCGTCATCGGCGTGCCGCCCGCGCAATTCGTGGTGCTCGTCGCGCTCACGAACTTCGTGCAGAGCGTGCAGCACGCCAACATTCGCGTGCATTTCGGCTGGCTCGGCGAACGGCTGCTGGTGAGCCCGCGCTTTCACCGCCGCCATCACGCCGTCGGCTATGGCCACGAAGGCACCCACTATGGCTGCAACTTCGGCGTGCTGTTCCCCTGGTGGGACATGATGTTCGGCAGCGCGTCGTTCAATCGCGAGATCGAGCCCACGGGCATTCGCGATCAGCTCGAAGGCGTGAGCTATGGCGAGGGTTTCTGGGCGCAGCAGGGTTATGCGTTCACCCGCATCGCGCGGCGCCTGCGTTCGCGTTCGCACGCCGCCGCCGCCACGCCGGCCGAGGCGCGCGACGACGCCACCGTGACCTGAGCGCCGCCACGGCGTCCTTGCACTTGCTCGCACCCGTCTCACCCGCCATGCGCGCGGTGGTTTATGCTGTCGGCTTGGTCGCACCGATTTCGCCGACACCGTGTTCTCCACCCGTCCTTTTCACCGTATTCCGCTCGCATGAATGACCTGTTGCGCTCGTTCGGACGCGCGCTCGCGAGCGTGTTCCATCCCGCCATGCTGCTGCTCACCTTCGTGCCATTTCTCGTGGCGGCGGCGGTGTGGGGCGCTGTGCTCTACGTGTTCTGGCAGCCGCTGCTCGACCTGATGCGCGGCGCGCTCGCGAACTGGTCCTCGACGGCCTACCTCTATCATCTGTTCGACGCGCTCGGTTTCGGCTGGCTGCGCGCGACGATCGCGCCGTTTCTCGTCATCATCCTGACGATTCCGCTCATCGTGATCACGGTGCTGCTGCTGATCGTCGCGATTTCGATGCCGCGCGTGATCCGCCATCTGTCGAAGCGCCAGTACGGGACGCTCGAGATGCGGCACGGCGGCAGTTGGTACGGCAGCCTGTTCTATTCGCTCGTCACGACGCTCGTCTGCCTGATCGTGATGATCGTGACGCTGCCGCTGTGGCTCATTCCGCCGTTCTTCGCGCTGATTCCGCCGCTGTTGTGGGGCTGGCTCACGTATCGGGTGATGACCTACGATGCGCTCGCGCTGCACGCAACCGTCGAAGAGCGCCGCACGCTGGTGCGCAGCCATCGGTTGCCGCTGCTCGTGATCGGCGTGGTGAGCGGACTGCTCGGCTCGCTGCCAACGGCCATCTGGGCCGTGTCCGCGTGGCTGCTGCTGTTCTTCCCGGTACTGGCGGCGGTGACCATCTGGATCTATGCGTTCATTCTGGTGTTCACGGCGCTCTGGTTCGGGCACTACTGCCTGCGGGCGCTGCAGCGCATGCGTGCCCACGATGTGCAGCAGGCGTCCGGCGACGTGACGATCGTGCACTAACGCTCAATCATCAAGACAATCCAACGAGGCGGCCCATGGCATTTGGCGTCATCATCATCGGCGACGAGATTCTCTCGGGGCGCCGCTCCGACAAGCATCTGCCGAAGGTCATCGAACTGCTCGGCGCGCGCGGCCTCTCGCTCGAGTGGGCCCAGTACGTGGGCGACGATCCCGAGCGCATCACCGAGACGCTGCGGCGCTCGTTCGCTTCGGGCGACATCGTGTTCTCGACGGGCGGCATCGGCGCGACGCCGGACGACCACACGCGCCAGTGCGCCGCTGCGGCGCTGGGGGTGCCGCTCGCGTTGCACCCTGACGCCGAGGTGGCGATCCGCGAGCGCATCCGCGACATGCACACGGGCGCCGATCCCGTGAATTACCAGTCGCCAGAGAATCTGCACCGCTTCCAGATGGGCACGTTCCCGCAGGGCTGCGAGATCATCCCGAACGGCTACAACAAGATTCCGGGTTTTTCGATTCGCGATCATTACTTCGTGCCCGGTTTTCCCGTGATGGCCTGGCCGATGATCGAATGGGTGCTCGACACGAAGTACGCGCACCTGCATCACCAGACGCCGCACGCCGAGAAGTCGCTGCTCGTGTTCGAGCTGCCGGAGTCGACGCTCACGCCGCTCATGGAGCGCATCGAGCGCGATTTTCCGGGCGTGCGGGTGTTTAGCCTGCCGAGCGTGGGCGATGCGGAGCGCGGCGGCATTTATGCGCGCCGGCACATCGATCTGGGCGTGAAGGGCGAGCCCGAGGCCGTGGCGGCCGCCTTCGTGAAGCTGCGCGAAGGCGTGCACGAGCTCGGCGGCGATGTGGTCGAGCCGGCGGCGCCGGGCGAGGGGACGCCCGATCGCGAACGCCGCAGCGCGCCGCGCGCCGGTTTTTGAATCAGCGTGTGAAGATGGGCCGCGTGCGGCGGGAGGGCAGGCGGCGCATCATCGGCATGTCACACGGGGCGCTCAGAGTGGCCCGTTGGGTTGGAGCGGGGCGGTTTCAGGGTGTCAGGCGCCGATCCACGGCAGGCCGCGGAAGCACCAGCCCGTAACGGTCTTGCGGTGCCCCTGGCCGTCCTTGTCGCCTTCGAAGCCTTCGAGCAGGTCATAGGCCTTCGTGAAGCCGGCCTTGGCGGCCTCGATGGCGGCGAGCTTGGAGCGCGCGGCGCTGCGGCACAGGAACAGCACTGGCGCGTCGGCTTCCACGGC
This sequence comes from Paraburkholderia sp. BR10872, assembly GCF_040965835.1. Classification (NCBI taxonomy): domain Bacteria; kingdom Pseudomonadati; phylum Pseudomonadota; class Betaproteobacteria; order Burkholderiales; family Burkholderiaceae; genus Paraburkholderia; species Paraburkholderia sp. BR10872. Next base: position 27,454 of record NZ_JBFRCN010000027.1, on the reverse strand, counting down.
GCTCTTGAGCTGGGTGAGGAACTCGGCGTTGGGCACGCCGCCCGGATAGCGGGTCCATTCGACATGCGAATACTGGCCGTCGCCCACGACGGGACGGCCGACCCAGTCGAGTTCGGCGCGTGTGCGCACGTCGACGAGGCGCGCACGCGGGTCGAGCTGCAGAAGCTCGAATGCCTCTGCGGGCGACACCGCGCCCGCGTAGGGCAGCTGGTTCTCGACGCGGCGTTTCTCGGCCTGGGCGTACAACTGTTCGAGCGTACTCATGACAACGGATCTCCTGTTTCGCGTTGGACCAAAAAACCATTCTAGCGCGTAGGGACGGAGCGGGCTGGACGGTCCGGACAAGGTGAAACCGGACGGGCGCGATGGATGGGGCGGCACAAAGGGCGGGTTGCATTGAAATGGTGCATGCGAGGTGTTTTGCACCATAATGAAGAGAGATTCGCGCGCCAAATTCGGGATTGCACGAATTTGGTGCCGATGAGCCGCCACGGTGGCGGCTCCATAAAAGCGCGGCGCACGATTTTTGACTCCAAGTGCGTGTCGCGAAAGGGATTTGCGCCACGTTGGCGCATGCATGGCACGGAAGCTGCTTTATACGTCTCGATCGATTCGCAGCCGGCCAGCCAGGGCAGCAGGGCAGACCCGGGAAAGAGGCGGCCGGCGGGGATCAAACAAGATTGGGACGGCGGCAGCGTTCGCCGAAATCGTTAATCAGGAGAATAGGTTATGAGTAAATCCGTGGCCGACGTCATGCAACTCGTCAAGGACGAAGACGTCAAGTTTGTCGACTTCCGCTTCACGGACACGCGCGGCAAGGAGCAGCACGTTTCGGTTCCGCTGTCGGCATTCGACGAAGACAAGTTCGAGTCGGGTCATGCGTTTGACGGTTCGTCGATCGCCGGCTGGAAGGGCATCGAAGCCTCGGACATGTTGCTCGTGCCGGACCCGAACACGGCCTTCATCGACCCGTTCTACGAAGAATCGACGCTCGTGCTGACCTGCGACGTGGTCGAGCCGGCCGACGGCAAGGGCTACGAGCGCGACCCGCGTTCGCTCGCCAAGCGCGCTGAAGCCTACCTGAAGAGCACGGGCCTCGGCGACACCGCCTTCTTCGGTCCGGAGCCGGAATTCTTCATTTTCGATTCGGTCCAGTGGAACACGGATCAATCGGGCTGCTTCGTGAAGATCGGCTCGGATGAAGCACCGTGGTCGTCGGGCCGCGAAATCGAAGGCGGCAACACGGGTCACCGTCCGGGCACGAAGGGCGGCTACTTCCCGGTCGCACCGGTCGACACGTTCCAGGACATCCGCTCGGAAATGTGTCTGCTGCTCGAGCAGATCGGCATTCCGGTCGAAGTGCACCACCACGAAGTGGCGGGCCAGGGCCAGAACGAAATCGGCACGAAGTTCTCGACGCTGGTTCAGCGCGCGGACTGGACGCAGCAACTGAAGTACATCGTCCACAACGTCGCGCACACGTACGGCAAGACGGCGACGTTCATGCCGAAGCCGGTCGTCGGCGACAACGGTTCGGGCATGCACGTTCACCAGTCGATCTGGAAGGACGGCCAAAACCTGTTCGCGGGCAACGGCTACGCCGGTCTGTCGGAATTCGCGCTGTTCTACATCGGCGGCATCATCAAGCACGCTCGCGCGCTGAACGCCATCACGAACCCGGGTACGAACTCGTACAAGCGTCTCGTTCCGCACTTCGAAGCGCCGGTCAAGCTCGCTTACTCGGCACGCAATCGTTCGGCATCGATCCGTATTCCGCACGTGTCGAACCCGAAGGGCCGCCGTATCGAAACGCGCTTCCCGGATCCGCTCGCCAACCCGTACCTGTGCTTCTCGGCACTGATGATGGCAGGTCTGGACGGCGTGCAGAACAAGATCCATCCGGGCGAAGCCGCCGACAAGAACCTGTACGACCTGCCGCCGGAAGAGGATGCAAAGATCCCGACCGTCTGCGCCGGCCTCGACCAGGCTCTCGAAGCGCTCGACAAGGATCGCGAGTTCCTGACGCGCGGTGGTGTGTTCACCGACGGCATGATCGACGCGTACCTCGCGCTGAAGGAAAGCGAACTGCAACGCGTGCGTATGACGACGCACCCGGTCGAGTTCGAACTGTACTACTCGCTGTAATTGGCGATGGCGCTTCGCTGCATGCTACACAGCGAAGCGCCGGTTCAGTTTCTTCGACTCGCAGGACGCGTGCGCGTTGGGTCTCCAAGGGACGGCGGTGCCGTCCCTTTTTCATTGGGACACCTGTCGCTCGTCGACGAGACGTATCGACCCGCTAGTTGACCAGCGTATTGACCAGAACTAACGACCAGGACCGTTGCTGGCGCGCCGCATGGCGTCCGGCCTGAAACATGGTGCTCAAGAATCTGATCAGGGCAAGAAAGGGCCACGCCGAACCGCTCTCCGACGACGCGCCGCTCGTCGAGTCGGGCCTGCTGCCCGGCTTCGAGGCGCTGCCCACGGTCGTGCTCGTGCTCGACAAGCGCACATTGCGCGTTGCCTTCGCGAATCCGTCGGCGGAGGCGATGCTCGATCTGTCGCGCCGTCAGCTCGCGCAGATGGGGTGGTCCGATCTCTTCTCGAATGCGGACGAGCTGCTTTCGACGATCGCGTCGATCGCCGAGCATCGCTTTCACGCGACGCGGCTCGACGCTTCGCTGGAACGCCCCGGACGCGAGCCGCTGAACGTGCATGTGGTCGTGGGCTTTCTCGAAAGCACGCCCGATTACGTGCTGCTCGAACTCTTCGAGAACGAGCGGCATCTGCGCAGCGACCGCGAGGAGCGTATTCACGACCTCACGGCCGTGAACAAGCATCTGATCCGCAATCTCGCGCACGAGATCAAGAATCCGCTCGGCGGTATTCGCGGCGCGGCGCAGTTGCTCGAATTCGAGCTCGGTGCGCTGGAGCGCGACGAGCTGCGCGAGTACACGCAGGTGATCATCAAGGAGTCGGACCGCCTGCAGACGCTCGTCGACCGGTTGCTGGAGCCGCACCGGCATCCGCATATCGTCGGCGACGTGAACATTCACGAAGTATGCGAGCGCGTGCGCGCCGTGATCCTCGCGGAGTTCCCGCGCGGCCTCACCATCGAGCGCGACTACGACGTGAGCGTGCCCGACCTGCGCGGCGACAAGGAGCAGTTGATCCAGGCACTGCTGAACATCGTGCGCAACGCGGCGCAGGCGCTGCGCGAACGCATTTCGCAGGGCGACGCGCGCATTGAATTGCGCACGCGCATTGCGCGCAAGGTCACGATTTCCAAACGCTTGTGCAAGCTGGCACTGGACTTGCATATCACTGACAACGGGCCCGGCATTCCCGAGGAGATTCGCGACCGCATCTTCTATCCGCTCGTCTCCGGACGCGAGGATGGCAGCGGTCTCGGCCTCACGCTCGCACAGACGTTCGTCCAGCAGCACGACGGATTGATCGAAGTGGATAGCCGGCCGGGACACACCGAGTTTCAGATACTGCTGCCGCTTGAAAGTTGAATCGATAGCTAGACCTGAATTGAGATTTACCGATACCGCACGCCACCAGGACTTCTGACCGAACTTATGAAGCCGATCTGGATAGTAGACGACGACCAATCGATACGCTGGGTGCTAGAAAAGGCCCTTGCCCGCGAGAACTTCGCTACCCGAAGCTTTTCGAACGTGCGCGAAGCCGCGAGCGCGCTCGATCACGACAGCCCGCAGGTGCTCGTCTCCGACATCCGCATGCCGGGCGGCTCGGGCCTCGAGCTGCTGCAAACCGTGCGTGAGCGCGTGCCGGGCTTGCCCGTCATCATCATGACGGCGTTCTCCGACCTCGACAGCGCCGTTGCCGCGTTTCAGGGCGGCGCGTTCGAGTATCTCGCCAAGCCGTTCGACGTCGACAAGGCCGTCGAGCTGATTCGCCGCGCCGTGGACGAAAGCATGCGGGGCGAGCAGCAGTGGGACGAGCGTCCCGCCGAAGCGCCCGAGATGCTCGGCCAGGCGCCGGCCATGCAGGACATGTTTCGCGCCATCGGGCGGCTTTCGCATTCGGCGGCTACCGTGCTCATCACCGGCGAGTCTGGCACCGGAAAGGAGCTTGTCGCGCGCGCCTTGCACCGACATAGCCCACGCGCGAACGGTCCGTTCATCGCGCTGAACACTGCGGCGATCCCGAAGGATCTTCTGGAATCCGAACTGTTCGGCCACGAGCGCGGTGCGTTCACCGGCGCGCAGGCCATGCGCCAGGGCCGCTTCGAGCAGGCCGAGAACGGCACGCTGTTCCTCGACGAAATCGGCGACATGCCGTTCGACCTGCAAACGCGCCTCTTGCGTGTGCTCTCCGATGGGCAGTTCTACCGCGTGGGCGGGCATAACCCGCTGCGTGCGAACGTGCGCGTGATCGCCGCGACGCATCAGAACCTCGAAACGCGTGTGCGCCAGGGGCTGTTCCGTGAGGACTTGTATCACCGCCTCAACGTGATTCGGCTGCGTTTGCCTGCGCTGCGCGAACGCAGCGAGGACATTCCGCTGCTCACGCGCCACTTCCTTCAGAAGAGCGCGCGCGAGCTGGGCGTGGAGCCCAAGCGCGTGTCGGACGAGGCGCTCGCGTGGATGTCGTCGCTACCGTTTCCCGGCAATGTGCGTCAGCTCGAGAATCTCGCGAATTGGCTCACCGTGATGGCGCCCGCGCAGACCATCGAGATCAAGGATCTGCCGCCTGACCTCGTGCCTGCGCACAGCTCGGCGGGAGCGGTGGTGCATCTCGCCGATGCTTCGGCCGCCTCCGAAGTGGGCGCGGCGGCCAATGGCGCGGGCGGCGTCTCGCCGGTTGCGGGCGCCGTGGCCGGCGCGGGCTTGCCCGGCGTGATCGGCGGCGTGGTGTTCGGCACGCCCGCGTTCGGTGCGTCCAACGGCGCCGTTGCCGCAGTCTCGGCGCTGAGCGTGTGGGAGAGCGGTCTGCGCACGGAAGTCGCGCGTCTGTTGCGCGAAAACAGCGCCGACGTCATGGACGAACTCTCGCGCCGCTTCGAGGCCGCCGTGATCCGCGAGGCGCTCGACTTCACGCGCGGGCGCAAGGTCGAGGCGGCCGAGCGTCTTGGCATCGGCCGCAACACCATCACGCGCAAGATCCAGGAACTCAATCTGGAATGAGCGCGTACTAGCTTGTGGCACCGGGCCGGTCTCGCGTCACGCGAGCCGGCCCGGCGCGCAGTGCATCGGCGCGCACACAGGGCATAATCGACGCTGTTTTCCTGTCGACGACCGATCATGCCCGTGACTTCTCCCTGGCCCACCGAGGCCGATCCGTTCCTTTCGCTCGAATCGCTCGACGACCCTGCCGTCATGGCCTGGGTCGAATCGCAGAATGCGCGCACGCGCGCCGCGTGGCAAGGTGGTGCGCGCTTCGAGGCGCTCGAGAAGCGCCTCGCGCAGGCCTACCTGCCGCGCGAGCGGCCCGTGATCCCGAGCCGCTGGCAGGAATGGGCCTACGATCTCTGGGAGGACGAAGACAATCCCAAGGGCCTGTGGCGCCGCGCGCTTTGGGCCGACTGGCGCGCCCACGAGCCGCAGTGGCAAACGCTCATCGACTTCGACGCGCTCGGCGCGAAAGAAGGCATGCCATGGGTGTGCGCCGGCATCGACATCCTCTACCCTGACGGCGACCGCGCGCTGATCCAGCTTTCCGATGGCGGCTCCGATGCGGTCATCGTGCGCGAGTTCGACATCGTGAAGCGCGAATTCCTCGACGATGGTTTCGCCATCGCGAAGGAAGGCAAGCACATCATTTCGTGGATCGATCGCGATACCGTGTACCTGGGATGGGACGCGGGCGGCAAGAGCGGCAAGAAGATGCTCACGCGCTCGGGCTATCCGCGCGAGGTGCGCCGCTGGACGCGCGGCACCGCGCTCGCCGACGCACCCGTGGTGTTCAGCGGCGAGTTCGACGACATCAGCGTGGAGGGCGACTACGATCCGGTCGAGAAGCGCCACGACGTGGTGCGCAGTGTCGACTTCTTCGATTCATACACCTATCGTCTCGATGAGCGCGGCGACTGGCAGGTGTACGACGTGCCTACGCATGTCTCGGTCGGCGCGTGGCACGGCTGGCTGCTGCTCGAGCCGCGCCTCGACTGGAGCGTTGCGGGCGTGACGTACAAGGGCGGTGCGTTGCTCGTGATCCGCGAAGACGCTTTCCTCGCGGGCGATCGCGCGTTCACGACGCTCTTCACGCCCACGCCGGTTACGTCGGCGTGCGACTGGACCAATACGCTCAACGTCTTGATCGTCTCCTGGCTCGATGATGTGGAAAGCCGCACGATGCTATGGCAGCCGCGGCAGGACGATGGCGCATGGCGCTGGGAGTCGCGCGTGTTTCCTGCGCGTGCGAGTTCGCAGGTGGATGTCTCGCCCATCGAAGACACGCTCAACGACGAGGTATTCGTCGATGTCGACGACTACTTGCTGCCGCCCGAATACTGGCTCGCCGATCTCGCGCAAACCGATCTCCAGCAGTGGGAATTGCTCGACCGCTGGCCCACACAGTTCGATTCCGGCCCGCTCGCGGTGATCCGCTCGCACGCGCGCTCGGCGGACGGCACGAGCGTCCCGTTTACCGTGATCGGCCCGAAGGCCGTACTCGAAGGCGAGTCGCGCAAGGCGTCGCCGTGTCTGCTCACGGGCTACGGCGGCTTCGCCATCGCGCTCACGCCGCAATACCTCGTCGGCTCGGGCATTGGCTGGCTGGAGCAGGGTGGCGTGGTGGCGATCGCGCATATTCGCGGCGGCGGCGAGTACGGCACCGCCTGGCACGTCGAGGCGCAGCGCGAGCATCGCCAGCGCTCGTTCGACGACTTCATCGCGGTGGCCGGGCAGTTGATCGCCGATGGCTACACGAGCGCCGCGCAACTGGGCATCAAGGGCGGCAGCAATGGCGGGCTCCTCGTGGGCGCGTGCATGGTGCAGCGCCCCGAGCTGTTCGGCGCCGTGGTGTGCGAGGTGCCGCTGCTCGACATGCAGCGCTACCCGCTGCTGCATGCGGGTGCGTCATGGATCGACGAATATGGCGATCCTGAGGATGCCGAAGAGTCGCGTGCGTTGGCCGCCTATTCGCCTTACCACCATGTGAAGCCCGGTGTCGTGTATCCGCCGTCGCTGTTCACGACTTCGACGAGCGACGACCGCGTGCACCCCTCACACGCGCGCAAGATGGTCGCGCGCATGGAGCAGCAGGGGCATGCGAATGTCTGGTATCTGGAGAACACTGAAGGCGGCCACGGCCCCGGCAGCGATTCGCTCGAGCGCGCGGAGTATGACGCGCTCGTTTATCGCTTTCTGTGGACTACGCTCGTAGGGAACTGGTAAGGCGCGCGTTTAGCCCGCGATATCGAGCGTGGCGATCACCGGCGTGTGATCGGAGGGTTGTTCCCATTTGCGCGGCACCTTGTCGACTTCACACGCGGTGAGGTGCCCGGCAAGCGCGGGCGAGAGCAGGATATGGTCGATGCGCAAGCCCGCGTTGCGGCGAAACGCGAACATGCGATAGTCCCACCACGTGAAGAGCTTTTCGGGCTGCTCGAACTGGCGGAACGCGTCGACGAAACCCAGTTCGATCAGGCGGCGAAACTGCGCGCGCTCTTCGGGCGAGACGAGGTTCTGGCCTTCCCAGGCCTTCGGATCGTGCACGTCGCGGTCTTCGGGCGCGATGTTGTAGTCGCCGAGCAGCGCGAGTTTCGGGTAGCGCTGCATCTCCTGCGCGAGCCAGTCGTGCATGGCGTCGAGCCATTGCAGCTTGTACGCGAACTTTTCGGTGCCGGGCGCCTGGCCGTTGGGGAAATACGCGCTCACCACGCGTACGTCGCCGATGGTCGTGGCGATCACGCGCTGCTGTGGATCTTCGAAGCCCGGAATGTTGCGCACGACCGTGGCCTCGTCGACGAACAGGCCTTCGCGCACGAGGATGCCCACGCCGTTATAGGTCTTCTGGCCCGCGAACCAGCTGCGATAGCCGTGCGCCTCGAGTTCGGCACGCGGGAACTTGTCGTCGGTGAGCTTGAGTTCCTGGAGGCAGAGCACGTCGGTCTTGCTCTCGTTGAGCCAGTCGATGACGTGCTGCAGACGGACCTTGAGGGAGTTGACGTTCCACGTTGCGATTTTCATGTGAGGCTCGATAGGGTGACGGTGTGCATTCGGTGCACTTGGCCGCCATTATCGCCTGCTTCGCCAGGCGGGCAACAGTTGCCTCACCATTGCTCGAGCCACGGCCGCAGATCGAGTTCGTGTGTCCACGCATCGCGCGGCTGCTGGTGCAGCGTCCAGTAGGCGTCGGCGATGTGCTCCGGGTTCAGGATGCCGTCGCGTTCCTTGAGCTTGTAGCGCTCAGGAAAATTCTCGCGGATGAACTCGGTATCGATCGCGCCATCGACAATGATCTGGCCGACGTGAATGCCCTGCGGTCCGAGTTCGCGCGCCATCGACTGGGCGAGGGCGCGCAGCGCGTGTTTTGCGCTTGCGAACGCCGCAAAACCCTCGCGCCCGCGCAGGCTCGCGGTGGCGCCCGTGAAGAAGATCGAACCGCGCTCGCGCGGCAGCATCACTTTTGCGGCTTCGCGACCCATCAAAAACCCGGCGAAGCAGGCCATTTCCCAGACCTTGTGATAGACGCGCGCCGTGGTTTCGGTAATGCCGAAGCGCACGTTCGCGCCGATATTGAAGATCGCCACCTCGATGGGCGCGATGCGCGTTTCGATGTCCGCGAACAGCGCGATCATGTCCTCTTCCTTGCGCGCGTCCGAGCCGAAGGCGTGTGCTTCGCCGCCCTCGGCTTCGATCTGCGCGACGAGCGGCGCGAGCTTGGCGGCGTTGCGACGCGTCACGCACGCAATGTAGCCTTCGCGTGCGAAGCGGCGCGCGATGGCGCCTCCGGTGGCGTCGCCTGCGCCGATTACCAATACGGCTTTCTTTTGCGTCATGGTGCTTGTCTCACTGTCGATTGCAGCGGCCCGGTTTCAGGTATCTTAGGACGTCGGCGCGCCCGGGCAAAGGTGCGCGAATTCACATAAGGGAGACACGATGGCTGACATCAAGGTGCAGTTTCTGTTCGACTTCGGCAGTCCTAACGCTTACCTGTGCCACAAGGTGATCGGCGGCATCGAAGCGCGCCGGCAGGTGCGTTTCGAGTATGTGCCGATCCTGCTTGGCGGCCTCTTCAAGCTGAGCGGCAATCGCTCGCCGGCCGAGGCGTTCGCGGACATCGAAAACAAGCGCAAGTTCATGATGCTCGAGATGCGGCGCTTCATAGAGCGGCATGGGCTGAGCGCTTATCGGCCCAATCCGCACTTCCCGGTGAATACATTGCAGATCATGCGCGGCGCGATTGCGGCGCAGCGCTTCGGCACGTTCGAGCGCTACGTGGACCGCATGTTCGCGCACATGTGGGAAGAGGGCCTCAAGATGGACGACCCCGCCGTGATCCGCGCGGCGCTGGAGGCGGACGGCCTCGATGCCACGGCATTCGAGACGGCGATTCAGGACGCCGATGTGAAAGCCGCGCTGCTTGCGAACACGCAGTCGGCGTTCGAGCGCGGCGCGTTCGGTTCGCCGACGTTCTTCGTCGGCGAGGAAATGTACTTCGGCAAGGATCAATTGCGCGACGTCGAAGAGGAAATCGCGCGCCTGAAGTCGCACGCGTAAAAGGCGTTGCATCACGAGGCGAGGCGGATGCGGCATGATCGCTCCCGCCTCGCGCTGCGCATCAGAGCGCGGCTTGTTCTACGGATCGTTGCTCGGCTAGCGGCGCGCTCACCACGCCGAGACGCACGCGCGCCGCCTCGTATTCGCGCTTCAAACGCGCGATGAGTTCAGCCGCCGGGACGATGCTCTTTACCGCGCCGATGCCCTGGCCCGAGCCCCAGATGTCCTTCCACGGCTTCACGCGCGTCGAGCCGAAATTCATCGCCGACGGATCCGACTGCGGCAGCGCCTCCGGATCGAGACCGCTCGCCACGATGCTCTGGCGCAGATAGTTGCCGTGCACGCCCGTGAAGAGATTCGAGTAGACGATATCGCCCGCGCCGCCTTCGACGATCATCTCCTTGTAGGCGTCGACGGCATTCGCTTCATGCGTGGCGATGAACGCCGAGCCGATATAGGCGAGATCGGCGCCCGCCGCCTGCGCCGCGAGAATCGCGTTGCCGTTGCCGATCGCGCCCGACAGCAGCAGCGGGCCGTCGAACCATTCGCGAATTTCGTGGATGAGGGCGAACGGCGAGAGTGTGCCCGCATGGCCGCCCGCGCCAGCGGCCACGGCGATCAGGCCGTCCGCGCCTTTCTCGATGGCCTTCTTGGCGAACGTGTTGTTGATCACGTCGTGCAGCACGATGCCGCCCCATGCGTGGATCGCGTGGTTGACCTCTTCGCGCGCGCCAAGCGACGTGATGACGATCGGCACCTTGTATTGGGCGCACACGCCGAGGTCGTGCTCGAGGCGGTCGTTCGACTTGTGCACGATCTGGTTGACCGCGAAAGGCGCCGCCGGGGCGTCAGGATGCTTCGCGTTGTACTCGGCGAGCTCGTTGGTGATGCGGTCGAGCCATTCGCCCAGCACGTGCTCGGGCCGCGCATTGAGCGCGGGGAACGAGCCGACGACGCCCGCCTTGCACTGGGCGATCACGAGATCGGGATTCGAAATGATGAAGAGGGGCGAGCCGACGACCGGAATCGACAGGCCGCGGCGCAGCACGGCGGGCAGGGACATCCATATCTCCTGGACTGGCGGGGCCGCCGGGTGCGGCTGCCCTCGCGTGATTCGATGCGCCGGCGTGCGCGCCGGCTGGCAGGTTCAAACATAGCAAAGCCGTCGAAACTATGCAACCAGTTGCATAGATGGAAAATTCGATCCGCAACAGATCCGGTATCGGGCGAGGCGTGGTTTAGAATCGCCGCATGTCGACGCCGCATGCCATCCTCATCGCCTTGCTGGAAAAGCCTTCGTCAGGCTACGACCTCGCGCGCCGCTTCGATCGCGCAATCGGCTACTTCTGGCACGCCACCCATCAGCAGATCTATCGCGAGTTGGGCCGCATGGTCGACGCGGGATGGGTGTCGGTCATCGAGGACGAGACGGCCGCCGCGTCGCGCAAGAAGGTGTATTGCGTATTGGCGGTCGGGCGGGACGAAGTGGCGCGCTGGGTGCGCGAGACCGCGCTCGACCTCGACTCGCGCAACGTGTTTCTGCTCAAGCTGCGCGCCGATGCCGTGATCGGGCCGCTTGGCCTCGCCGAGGAACTCGCGCGGCTCATCGAAGAAAATCGTGCACGGCTCGCGACGTATCGGGAGATCGAGCAGCGCGATTTCGGCGCGGCGTCGCTCACGCGCGGGCAGCAGTTGCAGTACGCGATCCTCAAGGCGGGCATTCATACGCAGGAGATGTGGCTTGCCTGGGCGGAAGAGGTGCGCACGCTGGTGGAACCTTTGCAGGCACAGTGATGTGCCAGGTTGTCCGAAGTAATTCCCGCTGTGTGATCGCCGGCTCGATGATGCCCGAACGCGTGATGTTTCAGTGATGTGAAAAAGACGCTTGACGGAGCGGTCTCTGCACCCTATAATTCTTTTCTCTGACGGACGCGGGGTGGAGCAGTCTGGCAGCTCGTCGGGCTCATAACCCGAAGGTCGTAGGTTCAAATCCTACCCCCGCAACCAAACGTCTGAAGCAGCAAGGCCTCGTGCCAATCAATGAACCCGCTCCAAGCGGGTTTTTTGTTTTCTGCGTCTCGAAGCAGCCACGAGCGTCATAGCGCTAAGCACCTGCCTCGCTTCCAATCGCCCAATCCACCGCAGCCTGCGCGTGCAACGCGGTCGTGTCGAACACCGGCAGGGCAGAATCGTTCTGCCCGATGAGCAGCGTGATTTCCGTGCAGCCGAGAATGACCGCCTGCGCGCCGCGTGCCGCGAGGTCATCGATCACGCGCTGATACACGCGCCGCGACTGCGCATCGACGTTGCCGTGACACAGCTCGTCGTAGATGATCCGATGCACGTCCGCGCGATCGTGTTCGTTCGGCACGATCGCTTCGATGCCGTGCGTCTCGCGCAATCGTCCCACGTAGAAGTCCTGTTCCATCGTGTAGCGCGTGCCGAGCAGGCCCGCGCGCCTGAAGCCCGCCGCGCGCAGCGCCTCGCCGGTCGGGTCCGCGATATGCAGGAAGGGGATCGAAATCGTCGCCTCGATTGCCGCGCGCACGCGGTGCATCGTGTTCGTCGCGAGCAGCACGATATCGGCGCCGCCGCGTTCGAGCTGCTGCGCTGCTTCGGCCATCTGCACGCCTAGCGCGGCCCAGTTGCCCGCGCGCTGGAGCGCTTCGACCTGCGCGAAGTCTACGGTCACCATCAGGCTGCGCGCGTTGTGATGGCCGCCCAGACGCGCCTTGGCGTGGCGGTTCAGCAGCCGGTAATACTCGGCCGACGATTCCCAACTCATCCCCCCAATCACCCCGATTGTCTTCATCGATTCGTTCCTCACGCTCGTGGCCTGTTCAGTCCGCACGAGTATAGGCCCGCGCAGCCAGCAGTCCAGAGACGGTCCGGCCGATCCGAAGCGGTACGGGAGCCGACAAAGGGCGCGGACACTTGTCTTGAAAATAATACTGTGTTTTTGTACAGTATCGGGACCGTGACCTCGCCTTCTTCCGACCTCGCGCCGCCGCCTGCACCCGACCCGGGGCGCACCGCCGCCGCACTTGCCGCCGCCGGTCGCAAGATCATCCATTGCGACTGCGACTGCTTCTATGCGTCGGTCGAAATGCGCGACGACCCCTCTTTGCGCGGCCGTCCGCTCGCGGTGGGCGGCCGGCCCGACCAGCGCGGCGTGATCGCCACCTGCAACTACGATGCGCGGCGCTTCGGCATTCATTCGGCGATGTCCTCGGCGCTCGCCATGCGCAAGTGCCCCGAGCTCTTGATCCTGCCCACGGCGATGGAGAAGTACCGCACCGCCTCGCGCGCGATCATGGCGATCTACCGGGACTACACGCCCGACGTCGAACCGCTCTCGCTCGACGAAGCCTATCTCGACGTCACGCGCGCCTCGCGCTGCAAAGGCAGCGCCACGCTGATCGCCGAGGAAATACGCGCGCGCGTGCGCGAAACCGTGGGCGTGACGGTATCGGCCGGCGTCGCGCCGAACAAATTCATCGCCAAGATCGCCTCGGACTGGAACAAGCCCGATGGCCTCTTCGTCGTGCGGCCGCCTGAAGTCGATGCCTTCATCGCTGCACTGCCCGTACGCAAGATTCACGGCGTCGGCAAGGTCACGGCAGCGAAGCTCGAAAACCTCGGGCTCACCACGTGCGCGCAACTGCGCACATGGTCGCTGTTCGATCTGCATCGGCATTTCGGCGTGTTCGGCAAGCGGCTCTACGAACTCGCGCGCGGCCTGGACGACCGGCCCGTGCGCGCCGATCAGGAGCGCAAGTCGGTGAGCGTCGAGACGACCTACGTGGACGATCTGCTCACGCTCGAAGCGTGCAGCGAGGAGCTGAAGCGTCTTGCAGTGCAGCTCGACGCGCGCATCGAACGCGCGGGTTGCGCGCACGCCGTGCGCAAGCTCTTCGTGAAGATCCGCTTCGCCGACTTCCAGCGCACGACGGTCGAGTGTGTGGCCAGTTCCACCGATGTGCGCACCCTGCTGCTGATGCTCGAAAAGGGGCTCGCGCGACGCAAGCTGGCGGTGCGGCTGCTCGGCGTGGGCGTGCGGCTCGAAGAGGAGAGCCCGGCGTTGCGCGGGCAGTTCGCGCTTTTCGACGACGACCCAGCGGAAGACGATGGCCCGAACGCGCTCGTGTGACGCCTTCGCGTGGAGGGGGGCCACGCCGCTGGCGGCGCCATTCTGGCGCCGATAGAATCGACGCGAGCCGAAACGAAAGCGCCACGCCACCACGCCAGAACAAGGAGCCGCAGATGGACCTGATCATTCGCCGCGCGGTGCTCGCGCATGCGCATCCCGCCGGGTATCCCACGGTGGATATCGGCATCGAGGCGGGGCGCATTACCGCGGTGGAGCCGCACCTCGCGACCGCGGCGCGCGAGGAGATCGACGCCGCGGGTGCGCTCGTGAGTGCGCCGTTCGTCGATGCGCATTTCCACATGGACGCCACGCTCTCGTACGGCCTGCCGCGCGTGAATGCGTCGGGCACGCTGCTGGAGGGCATCGCGCTGTGGGGCGAGCTCAAGCCGCATCTCACGCAGGAGGCGCTCGTCGAGCGCGCGCTGCAGTACTGCGACTGGGCTGTCGCGCGCGGGCTTCTCGCGATCCGCTCGCACGTCGACGTGTGCGATGCACGGCTACTCGCGGTCGAAGCGCTGCTCGAAGTGAAGCGCCGCGTCGCGTCGTATCTCGATCTCCAACTCGTGGCGTTTCCGCAGGATGGTGTATTGCGCAGCCCCGGTGCGTTCGACAATCTCAAGCGCGCGATCGCGATGGGGGTGGACGTGGTGGGCGGCATTCCCCACTTCGAGCGCACGATGGCCGACGGCGCCGAATCGGTGCGCCTGCTCTGCGAGTTCGCCGCCGAAAAGGGACTGCGCGTGGACATGCATTGCGACGAATCCGACGACCCGCTCTCGCGCCACATCGAAACGCTCGCGGCGCAAACGCACCGGTTGGGCCTGCATGGGCGCGTAGCCGGCTCGCATCTCACGTCGATGCATTCGATGGACAACTACTACGTGAGCAAGCTGATCCCGCTCATGCGCGAGTCGGGTGTCGCGGCGATCGCGAATCCGCTCATCAATATCACGCTGCAAGGGCGCGCCGATACCTATCCGAAGCGCCGCGGCATGACGCGCGTGCCCGAGTTGATGGCGGCAGGCGTGACCGTCGCGTTCGGCCATGACTGCGTGATGGACCCGTGGTACAGCTTCGGCTCGGGCGACATGCTCGAAGTCGCGCACATGGGCCTGCACGTCGCGCAAATGACGGGCACCGAGGCCTCGCGCGCCTCGTTCGACGCGGTGACCGTGAATGCCGCGACGATCCTCGGCCTCGAAGGCTACGGCGTGGCGCCCGGTTGCGCGGCGAATCTCGTGGTGCTCGACGCGCGCGATCCCATCGAGGCGATCCGGCTGCGCGCGGCGCGGCTCGCGGTCGTGAGCCGGGGCAGGGTGGTGAGCCGGCAACCCGCGCAGCGCGCGGCGCTTGCACTCGAAGGTCGGCCGCCAAGCGTCGATTTCAGGCTGTATCGATAAAACGCGGGGCAATAAAAAACCGCGTATGGGTTCCACACCCATGCGCGGTTTTAGTTCGGATCGCTTACGAGCGAGTCACGCGTTCACTGCTGTGCCGGCGGCTGCTCCATGCCGTTGTGGCGCAGCAGCGCGTCGATGTTCGGCTCGCGGCCGCGGAAGGCCTTGAACGATTCCATCGCCGGGCGGCTGCCGCCCACTTCCAGAATTTCCTTGCGGTAGCGCGTGCCGGTCGCTTCGTCGAGCACGCTCGACTTCGCGGCCTGCGCGGCTTCCTCGAAGGCCGCATAGGCATCGGCGGAAAGCACTTCGGCCCACTTGTAGCTGTAATAGCCGGCCGCGTAGCCGCCCGCGAAGATGTGGCTGAACGTGTTCGGCCAGCGCGAGAACGATGCCTGCGGAATGACGTGGTAGCGCTCGTTGATCTCGCGTGCGAGGTCGTTCGCGCTCTTGCCCTTCGAAGCGTCGAAGTCCACGTGCAGCGCCATGTCGAACATCGAGAACACGATCTGGCGCAGCGTGCCGAGACCGCTCTGGAAGTTCTTCGCGGCGAGCATCTTGTCGAAGAGTTCGCGCGGCAGCGGCCTGGCGGTTTCGACGTGCGAGCTCATTTCGCGCACTACGTCCCATTCCCAGCAGAAGTTTTCCATGAACTGCGAGGGCAATTCGACGGCATCCCACTCCACGCCGTTGATGCCCGACACGCCCAGTTCGTCCACACGCGTGAGCATGTGGTGCAGGCCGTGACCGAACTCGTGGAAGAGCGTAATGACTTCGTCGTGCGTGAAGCACGCGGGGCGGCCGCCGACCGGCGCCGAGAAGTTGCACGTGAGATACGCGACGGGCGTTTGCACGTCGTTGCCTTCGAGCTTGCGGCGCGAGCGGGCGTCGTCCATCCATGCGCCGCCGCGCTTGCCTTCGCGTGCATAGAGGTCGAGATAAAACTGCGCGACGAGCGTGCCGTCCGCGTTTTCCACGCGGAAGAAACGCACATCGGGATTCCACACCGGCGCGCTGTCCGGGCGGATGCGCACGCCAAAGAGCGTTTCCGTGACCTTGAAGAGGCCCTGCAGCACGAAGTCTTCCGGGAAGTACTGCTTCACTTCATTTTCCGAGAACGAGTAGCGCTTCTGGCGCAGACGCTCGGCGGCGAATGCCATGTCCCACGGCTCGATCTGCGTGAGGCCCAGTTCACTCGCGGCGAACTCGCGCAGCTCTTCCCAGTCCTTTTCGGCGTGCGGGCGCGCGCGCGTGGCGAGGTCTTCGAGGAAGCTCATCACCTGAGCCGGCGTTTCCGCCATCTTCGGCGTGAGCGAGACTTCGGCGAAGTTGTCGTAGCCGAGCATCTTCGCTTCTTCGGCGCGCAGCTTCAGTTGCTCCTCGATGATCGCCGTGTTGTCCCATTCGGCCTTGCCGCCGCCGTAGACGGGGCCAAGCTCGGACGCGCGTGTGACGTAGGCGCGGTACATCGTCTCGCGCATCGCGCGGTTTTCCGAGTACTGCAGCACCGGGAAGTACGAGGGGAAGTGCAGCGTGAACTTCCAGCCTTCCTTGTTCTCGCGCTCGGCGGCTTCGCGCGCGGCGGCGATCACGTCCTCGGGCAGGCCCGCGAGGTCGGCTTCATTCGTGGCATAGAACGCGTAGCCATTGGTCGCGTCGAGCACGTGGTCGGAGAAGGCTTTGGCGAGCGCGGCCTGGCGCTCCTGCAGCTCGGCGAAGCGCGGCTTCTGGTCTTCGGGCAGTTCCGCCCCGGAGAGGCGGAAGTCGCGCAGCGAGTTGTCGAGGATCTTCTTGCGCTCGCCCGAGAGCAGCTCGAACGAGTTGTGATTCGTAATGGCCTTGTACTTCTTGAAGAGCTCGAGATTCTGGCCGACGCTCGACCAGAATTCGGTCACGCGCGGCAGGTTCTCGCCGTGGGCGGCGCGCAGCTCCGGCGTGTCGGCGACGGCGTTCAGGTGGCCGACCACGCCCCAGGCGCGCGAAAGCGGCTCGCTGGCGCGCTCGACCGGCTCGACCACGTCGCTCCATTGCGCGGGCGTCATGGGTTGCGCGGCGCGCTCGACCGCGGCCTTCGCGTTCGCGAGCAGGACGTCGAGCGCGGGCGTCACGTGTTCGGGGCGGATTTCGCCAAAGCGCGGCAGTCCGGTGAAGTCGAGGAGCGGATTGTCGGAGGGGGTAGTAGCCATGATGCTTCCTGTTCCTGTCTGTCGCGGGTTAGTGGACCGGGGCGCGGCATGCGCGCGCCCGATAGCCAGAGTATTGGGGCGCCAGGCGCGCTTTCCAACCGGGTTATCCGAGCAAATTAACAGATGTCGGGGGGCGGTGCCGCAATCGCGGCTGCACTCGTTCAGGCGGGCGGCGCCGCAAAAAGAAAGCGGCCCGTGGTGGGCCGCTTCGGGAACGTCATGCCGCGACGCGTCGTCGCGTGCTGCTTACGCGCCTGCCGCGCGCTCTGCGGCTTCGATCGTGTTCACGAGGAGCATCGTGATGGTCATCGGGCCGACGCCGCCCGGCACCGGCGTGATGAAGCCGGCCACGTCCTTCAGGCCCGCAAAATCGACGTCGCCGCAGAGCTTGCCGTTGTCGTCGCGATTCATGCCCACGTCGATCACGGTCGCGCCGGGCTTGACCATGTCGGCGCTCAGCACGTTGCGCTTGCCCACCGCGGCGACCACGATGTCGGCGTCGCGCGTGTGCTTCGCGAGGTCGCGCGTCTTGCTGTGGCAGATCGTGACCGTCGCGCCCTTTTCGAGCAGCAGGAGCGCCATCGGCTTGCCGACGATGTTCGAGCGGCCGATCACCACGGCGTTCGCGCCTTCGAGCGGGATCTCGTATTCCTCGAACATCTTCATCACGCCATAGGGCGTGCAGGGGCGAAAGAGCGGCTGGCCCGTCATGAGCGCGCCCGCGTTGGCGACGTGAAAGCCGTCCACGTCCTTCTCGGGCGCGATGGCTTCGATCACCTTGTGGCTGTCGATGTGCTTCGGCAGCGGCAACTGCACGAGAATGCCGTTGATTTTCGGGTCGCGGTTCAACTCGTCGATGCGCTTGAGCAGGTCGGCTTCGGAAAGCGAGTCGGGATAGCGGTCGTACGACGAGTAGAGGCCGTTGTCCTCGCAGGCCTTGACCTTGTTGCGCACGTAGACCTCGCTTGCCGGATTGTCGCCGACCAGCACGACGGCGAGTCCCGGCTGATGGCCGCGGGCGGTGAGGGCGGCGGCGCGCGTAGCGACTTGCGCGCGCAGTTTCCTGGAGAGGGCGTTGCCGTCGATGATAGTGGCAGTCATGGTCGGTCGGGGTCGAGAGTGGGCTATGCGGGCTCGTGTGGGCGCGAGCGCTGGCGCGCGTGGGGCGGGCGCCATTCGAAGGGCGATATTATACCCGCGCAGCGGCCGTGCTCCTGCCTGAACGGACGATGGGGGGTGGAAAGAGGGTCGCGGCGAGACGCCGGCGGCAGCATGCGCGCGCCGTGGGTGCGCATGCATGCTGCCGGAGAAAGACGTGCTTACCGCTGCGCTTGTTGCGGCTTGTTGGAGAGCGCGAGTCGCAGCAGGTCGGCGACCGTGTTGACGTTGAGCTTCTCCATGATGTTGGCGCGGTGCGCCTCCACCGTCTTGATGCTGATCCCGAGGTCGTCGGCGATCTGCTTGTTCAGGCGGCCCGCGATGATGCGCTCGAGCACCTGGTGTTCGCGCGCCGTGAGCTTGCCGAGGCGTTCGGCGGCCGCGCGCTGTTGCTGCACGTTGGTGCTTTCGTTGCGCGCCTTGTCGAGCATGCGCTCCACCAGCTTGCGCAGCTCGGCTTCGTCGAAGGGCTTCTCGATGAAGTCCATCGCGCCCTTCTTCATGGTCGAAACGGCCATCGGCACGTCGCCGTGGCCCGTCACGAAGATGATCGGCAGCGAGGCGTTTTCGGCGATCAGACGTTCCTGCAGTTCGAGGCCGCTCATGCCTTGCATGCGCACGTCGAGAATCATGCAGGCGATTTGCCCGGCCTGTTGCGCCGGCTGGTACGCCTCGAGGAACTCCTCCGCGCTGTTGAAACACTGGACGCGGTAGCCGTTCGCTTCGAGGAGCCAACGCAGGGAATCTCGTACGGCCTCGTCGTCATCGACAACAAAGACGGTTTCCTGGGTGGTGACTGGGCTGTTCATGGCTCTCCCGTAACGGTTTGTGGAGTCGGTTCGTCGGTGTTCCGCGAGGGGGTGTCCGATTCGCCGATAGGCAGACTGCAATGGAACGTTGCGCCGCTGATGTGGCCGTCGGATTCGACGTTGTTGACCACCCAGAGACGCCCGCGGTGCGATTCGATGATGGAACGGCAGATGTTCAGGCCCATGCCCATGCCGTCCGACTTGGTGCTGTAGAAGGGTTCGAAGAGACGCTCGGCCGTGGCTTCGTCGACGCCGGGGCCCTGATCGACCACGCTGATGCAGACGTTGCCGCCTTCGCGCTTCACGATCACGCGGATCACCGGGTCGATCGCATTCGGGCGCGCTTCGGCCATGGCTTCCGCGGCGTTCTTCAAGAGGTTGACGAGCACCTGTTCGATCAGCACCGGATCGACGTAGATCACGGGCATGCGCGAGCGCATGTCGGTCACGATGCGGATGCGGCGCTTGCGCGCCTCGATCTCGGCGAGGCCCACCGCGTCGGCGACGATGTCGGCTACGCGCGTGGCCTGCCGCTTGGGCTCGGAGCGTTTCACAAACTCGCGGATGCGCTTGATGATCATGCCCGCGCGCACGGCTTGCTGCGCCGTTTTCTCGAGCACGGGCAGCAGGTTGTCGGGCGCGGCACGGCCCGACTTCACGAGCGCGACGGTGCCCGAGGCATAGTTGTTGATCGCGGCGAGCGGCTGGTTCAGCTCGTGCGCCAGCGACGAGGCCATTTCGCCCATCGTCATCAGGCGGCTCGTGAACTGGAGCTTTTCGTCCTGCTGGCGAGCCAGTTCCTGCGCCTGCTTGCGCGTGGTGATGTCGGTCGCGATCTGCATCTGCGCGAGGTGGCCGTCCACCCACTGGATGTACTGACGGCGCACTTCGAACCACTTCTGGATGCTCTCGACATAGACCTCCTGCGCGTCCGCCGTGCTCTCGGTGAGCGCGGTGGCGGGCAGGCCGGCGAAGGCGTCGACCATGTCGATCGAATCGGAAGAGGCGCTCGCCGAATCGAAGCCGCCGCCGCCCGCGAGTTCCAGATGGCCGTCCGGGCGGATGCCGAAGAGGTGGCGGTAGTAG
The DNA here is from genome assembly GCF_040965835.1 of Paraburkholderia sp. BR10872. NCBI lineage: Bacteria > Pseudomonadati > Pseudomonadota > Betaproteobacteria > Burkholderiales > Burkholderiaceae > Paraburkholderia > Paraburkholderia sp. BR10872. The sequence continues at coordinate 6,973 of NZ_JBFRCN010000027.1, read as the reverse complement.
CGGTTCGCAAACAACAGTTCGGCTTCGTCGGCGGCGAGCACCGAGACGGCGGCGTCGAGGCTTTCCAGCACGGTGGTGAAGCGCTCGTGCGCGGCGGCGAGTTCTTCGCGGGCGCGCTTGGGCTCCGTGATGTCGGTCATCGACGACATCCAGCCAGTCTGGCGGCCCGAGCTGTCGATGAGCGGCGAGACATAGAGGCGCGCATGGAACTGCGAGCCGTCCTTGCGGCGCACGCGCAGTTCGAACCCCGAGGAGGGCGCCTTGCCACGCAGCGTCATGTCGAGCTGGCGCTGCATTTCGGGGTAGGCGTCGCGCGGCCAGTAGGGGAACGGTGCGTTCTTGCCCACGAGGTCGCTTTCGTCCCAGCCGGTCATGCGGCAGAACGCCGGGTTCACGTGCGTGATGCGGCCGTGCATGTCGAGCACGCGCATGCCGATCAGCACCGAGTTTTCCATCGCGCGGCGGAAGAACGCCTCCGCATAGAGCGCCTGCTGTGCCTCGAAGCGCTGGCGCGTGTGCTTCCAGAGGCTCCAGAGGCTCCACAGCACGAAGCACGACAGCCCCGCGACCAGCCACACGAGCGTGTTATTCGTGAAGTTGGTCATCTGCGGATACGAGTACACGCGTACCGACACGCCCTGGCCGGGCGGATCGAGCGGCAGGTCGTAATAGACGTCGCGCGGCAGGCGCGGCCGGGTCGAGGTGGTGGCGAGCTCGCGGTTGTTCGCGTCGAGGATCGAAATCTTGTACTTGGCCGACAGCTCAGATGGAATGTCGTGCTTCAGGATGCCTTCGACCGAAAACACGGCCGCGATCGACCCAAGAAATTCACGATCGCGGTATACCGGCGTTTGCAGCGTGATGTAGCCGTTACCGACGTCGTCGTAAATAAGCGGCGAATACACCTGGCGGCGCGTGGCGCGCGCCTCGGCGAAAGCGGCCTTCACGGCCTCGTCCATTTGCGCGTCGTTGGGCTTCGCGAGGCGCTGGCCGAAGACCGGCATCGCCGTGTTGGGCCAGCGCGGCGCCTCCTGGCTCGTGTACCAGTTGAGATAGAGGATCTCCGGATGGCCCTGCATGATGTCCGTGGTGGACGTCTGGAAATACTGCGGATCGCTGTGGCCCGCGGCGAGGTCGCGAGCGAGCGCCTGCAGCTGCTCCTGCGCGCCTGTCATGGATAGCCGGATCTGCTGCTGGGCCCATGCGACGTTGCGGTAGAGCGTGTCTTCCTGCTGCTGTTGCTCGCGGCGGTTCAGGCTCCACAAGATCAGGCTCATGACGATCAGGAACACGAGGATCGACAGGAGCGGCGTCAGCAAATAGGAATTCGACCACCAGGGTCCGTGGTGCCAGCGAGACGGCGACGACTCGCCGGGCGTTCCGGGCGGCCGCGCCGAGCGTGCGAAAAGCCGTTCGGTCAACATGGCAAGGATTGTAGCTCAGCGTAAGACACGGAAATGCCGCGAAAAAAGGCGTAAATCGCCGATAAACAGGTGCAAACTGGCCGTTATCGGCTCAAGGGCGCGAACGATTAAGCGTGCGCTGCAGCAATTTTTCGCATTATAAAATCGCATCTCGCAATTCGAAAATTTTGTTGCGCGATGGTCAGGGGGGTCATTACAATCGCCCCGAAGCTGCTGCGGTTGGCCCGGTCACGTCTTAAGCGTTGCCGCCCGCATGGTCCGATCAACAGCGTTCCCCTATATTCAGGAGACGAGCATGTCCGCTGTACCCGACGAAGTCCTCAAGTACGTTGCCGCCGACAAGGACGAGGATCCCCAGGAAACCGCCGAATGGCTTGAAGCGCTGGACGGCGTCATTTCGACTGTCGGCCCTGATCGCGCCCACTACCTGATCGAAAAGCAGATCGAATTCGCCCGTGTGCACGGCGAGCATCTGCCGTTCTCGGCGAACACGCCGTACATCAACACGATCCCCGTCGCCAACCAGGCCAGGAACCCGGGCGACCAGGATATCGAACACCGCATCCGCTCGTACACGCGCTGGAACGCCATGGCCATGGTGCTGCGCGCGGGCAAGCACACGAACGTGGGCGGCCACATCGCTTCGTTCGCATCGGCGGCCACGCTCTATGACGTCGGCTACAACCACTTCTGGCGCGCACCTTCCGCCGAGCATGGCGGCGACCTCGTGTTCGTGCAGGGCCACTCGTCGCCGGGCGTCTACTCGCGCGCGTTCCTGCTCGGCCGCCTGACCGAAAAGCAGCTCGACAACTTCCGCCAGGAAGTGGGCGGCGAGGGCATCTCGTCGTACCCGCACCCGTGGCTCATGCCGGACTTCTGGCAGTTCCCGACCGTCTCGATGGGTCTCGGCCCGATCATGGCGATCTACCAGGCGCGCTTCATGAAGTACCTGCAGGCGCGCGGCATTGCCAAGACCGACGGCCGCAAGGTCTGGGCCTTCCTCGGCGACGGCGAAACGGACGAGCCGGAATCGCTCGGCGCGATCGGCATGGCCGGCCGCGAGCGTCTGGACAACCTCGTGTTCGTCATCAACTGCAACCTGCAGCGCCTCGACGGCCCGGTGCGCGGTAACGGCAAGATCATCCAGGAACTCGAAAGCGAGTTCCGCGGCGCCGGCTGGAACGTCGTCAAGGTCATCTGGGGCAGCCGCTGGGACGCGCTCTTCGCACGCGACAAGTCGGGCGCGCTGATGCGCCGCATGATGGAAGTGGTCGACGGCGAGTACCAGACGTACAAGTCGGAGTCGGGCGCGTTCGTGCGCGAGCACTTCTTCAATACGCCGGAACTGAAGGCGCTGGTCGCCGACTGGTCCGACGACGACATCTGGAACCTGAACCGCGGCGGCCATGACCCGCACAAGATCTACGCGGCATTCCACGAAGCTTCGAACTCGAAGGGCCAGCCGACCGTCATCCTCGCGAAGACGATCAAGGGCTACGGCATGGGCGAAGCCGGCCAGGCCATGAACATCACCCACCAGCAGAAGAAGATGCAGGTGGATCAGCTCAAGAAGTTCCGCGACCAGTTCCGCCTGCCGATCACGGACGAGCAGATCGTCGACGTGCCGTACCTCACGTTCGAAGAAGGCTCGAAGGAACTCGAGTACATGCGCCAGAAGCGCATGGACCTCGGCGGTTATCTCCCGGCTCGCCGCCAGAAGGCCGAGTCGCTGCCGGTGCCGGCGCTCGACGCATTCGAGCCGCTGCTCAAGGGCACGGGCGAAGGCCGCGAGATCTCCACGACGATGGCGTTCGTGCGGATCCTGAACATCCTGTTGAAGGACAAGGCGCTCGGCAAGCGCGTCGTGCCGATCGTGCCGGACGAGTCGCGTACGTTCGGTATGGAAGGCCTGTTCCGCCAGATCGGCATCTGGAATCAGCAAGGCCAGAAGTACGTGCCGGAAGATTCCGACCAGCTGATGTTCTACAAGGAATCGGAAAGCGGTCAGATCCTGCAGGAAGGCATCAACGAAGCCGGCGGCATGTCGGACTGGATCGCAGCTGCGACGTCGTACTCGACGCACGGCGAGATCATGATCCCGTTCTACATCTTCTACTCGATGTTCGGCTTCCAGCGTATCGGCGACCTGGCCTGGGCCGCAGGCGACATGCGTTCGCGCGGCTTCCTGCTGGGCGGCACGGCGGGCCGTACGACGCTCAACGGCGAAGGTCTGCAGCACGAAGACGGCCACTCGCTCCTGTGGGCGGCTTCGGTGCCGAACTGCGTGAGCTACGACCCGACGTTCGGCTATGAACTCGCGGTCATCATGCAGGACGGTCTGCGCCGCATGGTGCAGGACCAGGAAGACGTGTTCTATTACGTCACGGTGATGAACGAGAACTACGAGCACCCGGCGATTCCGCAGGGCGAGAGCGTGGCGGCCGACATCATCAAGGGCATGTACTCGTTCCGCAAGGCCGACGCGAACGCCAAGGCGCCGCGCGTTCAGCTGATGGGCGCGGGCACGATCTTCAACGAAGTGATCGCGGCCGCTGACCTGCTGAAGAACGACTGGGGCGTCGAAGCCGATCTCTGGAGCGTGCCGAGCTTCACCGAACTCGCTCGCGAAGGTCATGAAGTCGAGCGCTGGAACCTGCTGCACCCGAGCGAGCCGCGCCGCGAATCGCACGTCGAGAAGCTGCTCAAGGACACGCAAGGTCCGATCATCGCTTCGACCGACTACGTGCGTGCGCTGGTCGACCAGATCCGCGGTCTGGTGCCGCGCAAGTTCGTGGTGCTCGGCACCGACGGCTTCGGCCGTTCGGACACGCGTGAGAAGCTGCGTCACTTCTTCGAAGTCGATCGTTACTGGACCACGGTTGCAGCGCTCAATGCGCTCGCAGACGAAGGCAAGATCGAGCGCAAGGTGGTTGGCGAGGCGATCGCCAAGTACAACCTCGATCCGTCCAAACCCAACCCGATGACCGTCTAACCCATCACCCCAGTGCATGGCATGTGCGCCTCCCCGAAGCGGGGAGGCGTGTCGTATGCGGCCCCGGAGACACTAACAATGAGTCAAGCGATCGAAGTCAAGGTGCCGGACATCGGCGATTACAAGGACATTCCTGTGATCGAGGTGCTGGTGAAGGCGGGCGATACCGTCGAAAAAGAGCAGTCCCTCATCACGCTCGAGTCGGACAAGGCGACCATGGACGTGCCGAGCCCGGCGTCGGGCACGGTCAAGGAAGTGAAGGTCAAGGTCGGCGATAACGTGTCGGAAGGCTCGCTCGTGCTGGTGCTGGACGGCGCCGGTGCAGGCGCTGCGCCCGCCGCTCCCGCGCCCGCCGCGAAGGCAGAAAAGGCCGCTCCTGCCGCCGCGCCCGCGCAGGCGGCTGCGCCGGCCCCCGCTGCAGCGCCCGCCGCAAGCGGCGGCGTGCAGTCGGTCAAGGTCCCCGACATCGGCGACTACAAGGACGTACCGGTCATCGAGATCGGCGTGAAGGTCGGCGACCGCGTCGAGAAGGAGCAGTCGCTCGTCACGCTCGAATCGGACAAGGCGACGATGGACGTGCCGAGCCCCGTGGCCGGCGTCGTCAAGGAAATCAAGGTCAAGGTCGGTGACAACGTGTCGGAAGGCACCGAGATCGTCGTCGTCGAAGCAGAAGGCGCCGTGGCACCCGCCGCCGCACCGGCTGCGAAGCACGTCGAAGAGCCGTCGGACGCGCCCCAGCAAGCGCCGGCCAAGGCTGCCGCCGCAGCGCCTTCGGCACTCGCGCAGGCGCCGATCATTCCGGCAGGCGAAGGCGGCTCGAGCCGTCCGAGCCATGCCTCGCCGTCCGTGCGCAAGTTCGCGCGCGAACTCGGCGTGGACGTTGCCCGTGTCACGGGTACGGGTCCGAAGGGCCGCATCACCCAGGACGACGTCACCGCGTTCGTGAAGGGCGTGATGACGGGCGCGCTCGCAGCGCCGGCCGGCGCCGCAGCCGCACCGGCTGCGGGCGGCGCGGGCCTGAACCTGCTGCCGTGGCCGAAGGTCGACTTCACGAAGTTCGGCCCGATCGACACGCAGCCGCTGTCGCGCATCAAGAAGATCTCCGGCGCGAACCTGCACCGCAACTGGGTCATGATCCCGCACGTCACGAACAACGACGAAGCGGACATCACCGACCTCGAAGCGCTGCGCGTGCAGTTGAACAAGGAAAACGAGAAGGCGGGCGTGAAGTTCACGATGCTCGCGTTCGTCATCAAGGCCTGCGTCGCGGCGCTCAAGAAGTTCCCGGCGTTCAATGCGAGCCTCGACGGCGACAACCTCGTCTTCAAGCAGTACTACCACATCGGTTTTGCCGCCGACACGCCGAACGGCCTCGTCGTTCCGGTGATCCGCGACGCGGACAAGAAGGGCCTCGTCGACATTGCCAAGGAAATGGCCGAGCTCTCGAAGCTCGCGCGCGAAGGCAAGCTCAAGCCGGACCAGATGCAAGGCGGCTGCTTCTCGATTTCGTCGCTCGGCGGCATCGGCGGCACGCATTTCACGCCGATCATCAACGCACCGGAAGTGGCGATCCTCGGCCTGTCGAAGAGCGCGATGAAGCCGGTGTGGGACGGCAAGCAGTTCGTGCCGCGCCTCACGCTGCCGCTGTCGCTCTCGTACGATCACCGCGTGATCGACGGTGCAGCGGCCGCGCGCTTCAACGCGTACCTCGCTTCGATCCTCGGCGATTTCCGCCGCGTGATTCTGTAAAACCGATTTGACCGGCACGCGCTAACGCGCCGCACGTCCACGACGTGCGCGCTGCGGCAGGCGCGGCCGGTCATCCTTTAGGGGTAGGGGACACCATGAGTCTCGTCGAAGTGAAAGTGCCGGATATCGGCGACTTCAAGGACATCGACGTCATCGAAGTCAATATCAAGGCGGGCGATGTCATCGAGAAGGAGCAGACGCTGCTCTCGCTCGAGTCGGACAAGGCCACGATGGAAGTGCCCAGCGACGTCGCGGGCACCGTCAAGGAAGTGAAGATCAAAGCCGGCGACAAGGCTTCGCAGGGCACGGTGATCGCGCTGGTCGAGGCGTCGGAAGGCGCAGCGGCGCCGGCTCCGAAGGCTGAAGCGCCCAAGGCTGCCGAAACACCGAAGGCGGCTGAAGCACCGAAGACCGCAGAAGTTTCGAAAACCGCGGCCCCGCAAGCCGGCAGCTTCGGCGGCAGCGCCGATGTCGAATGCGACATGCTCGTGCTCGGCGCGGGCCCCGGCGGCTACTCGGCGGCGTTCCGCTCCGCCGACCTCGGCATGAAGACCGTGCTGGTCGAGCGTTATTCGACGCTCGGCGGCGTGTGCCTGAACGTGGGCTGCATCCCGTCGAAGGCGCTGCTGCACACGGCGCTCGTGATCGACGAAGCTGAAGCGCTCGGCTCGCACGGCATCACGTTCGGCAAGCCGCAAATCGACCTGGACCGCCTGCGCGACTTCAAGTCGGGCGTCGTCAAGAAGCTGACGGGCGGCCTCGCCGGCATGGCGAAGGCGCGCAAGGTCGAAGTCGTGACGGGCGTGGG